>BNGT01000020.1 GCA_016860565.1 Candidatus Mesenet longicola
ATAGTAAAGTTAGATGAAGAATATGCTCAGGAGAAACCAGAATTTGATAATGAAAAAATCCAAGAATTTAAAAATGATGCACTGGAAAAAGTAGCTCAGGCAAAAGAGGAGGCTGAGCAGTTCAAACAGATGCTACAGCAAGAACTGGAAAAGTTGCAAAGAGTAGAAGAGGAAAAACTGCAGATGCAAGTTGAAGAAGTACCAGGTTCCGATATGAGTGCAGCAGAAGTGCAATCTCACAGTAGTAGTATGAAATTCAATATTAATTTTTTTACTTAAATTTTCTAATTAGGTATAAATAATCTGAAATTGCTATTAGTTGGGAAAAATGTCACGTAATGAGAATTTATTAGGAGTGTTGCTATATTAGCCAATATCCTTTAACTTGACACGTATAGCTTATTATACGCTTCCACTTCATTAAAATTTTGACAACTCACGCCTCGCAGATCAGAACCTATGCTCTCTTGCCTTTGAATTTCATGATATAGATCTTGCAACCCATACTGAGTGAACAAATAAGCAACTAGTTCTTGAAATTTTGGATATTCCTGCAGTGTTGAATATTTATTAAATACTGACTCCAAAGACATTTTGAAAATTGACCAATCTGATTTCAGCACTAGCCTTTTAGGATTTGTATTAATAAGTAGATTTTCCCATACTTTATATGACTTGAGTGCTTCCTTTAGTGAGACACATAACTCAATGTCATGTTTATAATTACTGTTTCGTCTTTGAGTTTTAAAATATAAATTTTGCAACCCATGCTGGATAAACAAATCATCAACTTGTTTTTTAAAATCTGGATATTTTTGCAATTCATAATACTCACTACTTACAAATATTATATACTTATCTTCACCTTTTATGCACCCCTCATATTGATTATAGAATCTAAGACTATTATCTAAATCACATAACAGACATTTCACATGTGGTAGCAATTTTTCATACTTATGCTCATACCGACTTTTAATGTTTTTCATCATTGAATATACCGACCATAATACGGAAAATGCAATCAAAGCAAAGCCTACATTACCTGTAATAAAACCCACGTTACCTAATTTGTTTCCTGTATCAAATAAACCTATTCCAACTAATATAATACCAGCTAATAAAACAATGCTTAAGATAACAGAAGGAAAAACCACCTTCTCTTCATCCCTACAGTTCTTTTTAGCACAATAAAGTGTAGCTGCAATAGCAAACATAAGGAGTGTAGAGAGAGTAGTAAAGGCTATAGCGCTAAAAGTAAAGCCTGTTTTACCTATATTCCGATCAAATAATCCAATTCCAATTAATACAGCACTAGTTATTAAAAGAGAATTTACAATTAAATTAGCTTTATTTTTCTTTAAAGCCTTTTTTAGACAATAATTATTCACTTTATCCCCTTTATAAAAGATTCTTTATTACTAATTTTAATATATTGTCTACAATTTAAAACAAAAAATGAGCAAGACTTCTACTCTATATGATGCTCTAAACGTTTCTTAAAATATGGTTATGCACTGCTATTTCATAGATGTATACAATGATAAGCGTTAGCTTAAACTTAAGAAGTCAGAGAGTTCAAGACAAAATACTACGTTTTCTAACATCAACAAAAATCCAGATATTTACTTTACTCTCAAAACTGTGAAAAAGTACCCATATTTTAGAGAAAAAAGATAAGAAATGTTACATTATGGAAAACAAAATATGTGATTATTTTATAGCATAATTAGATACGAAGGTATACATGTACGTGAGGTAAAACAGCCTACTGTAGTAGATTTAAGATCATACTAAAATTAGAATAAAGAAAAGTTCGTACAGATTGCTATGGTGGAGGCAAGCGGAGTCGAACCGCTGACCTTCTGCGTGCAAAGCAGACGCTCTACCAGCTAAGCTATGCCCCCATAGAAATAAATATATACAAGTACTTTAATAATAAAGTACCTCAGTAAGTGTGCAAGAAAAACCTTTTTATTCTTAAAATACTCCTTAAATAAACTTAATAAATAATTTAACTTACTACAACAACGACTCTACGATTTTTAGACCAAGCTTTTTCACCAGTACCAATAATCTCAGGTTCTGATTCTCCTTTAGATTCAGTATATATTCTATACTTTAAAGACTGATTACAATTTATTATATATTCTTTTATTGCATCTGCACGTCTTTTTCCTAAGATAAAGTTATACTTTTTTTTGTTGCGGCCATTAGATACACAACATTGATCAGTATGTCCTATTATTTTAATTACCCTATCAGGATTAATTTGTAAAAACTCTACAATGTCTAGCAATCGTGACTTATTTTCATCTGTAATTTCTGATTTATCACACGAAAAATAAATTTTCCAAAGCTTTTGATTATTATGTGGCATAGGAGACATATTTTTCATGAGACAGCCACTAGAGCCAAGCATTAAAGTAAACAATGATAACAGTACGAATACCTTATGGTACATTAAATTTCTTTTATTTAATAATTAATTAATTTTATTGCACACTATATAATAGTCAACTCTTCTGTTAGAGCAAGACTAGATTCTCGTAATTTTATTTTAAAAGAATATATGATATATTAGTTAAAAAATATATTGCTTATTAGTACAATTATCTAATTTTTGAATTAATTTATTTTTTTATTCCTGTATAATTAATATTATAAATCTTTCACAAAAGATGGAATATTAACGAAGAAAATAGCTTATGGATATAAATTCTTTCACAATAAATGTAAATTTTAGTGTACAATAATCTTATTAATGGTTTTCTAACATTTGCAACGCTATACTAATAACTCTAAAACTTAAGAGTAAAGATGGCTAATACTGGCAATGTAAAAACAGATCAATTATTTAAAGGATTAACAAGACCAGCAATGCTATTTGGTGTTAGCTATATTTTTTCTATATTCAATCTTTTAACCATTATGATGCTCTTTGTGTTTTTAGAAGATCTTAGGGTTCTTTTTATTTTAGGTCCAATAATTCATGGAGCAGGATATATTGCTTCAACAAAAGAGCCACTATTCGTTGAGTTATTTATGATAAAAATGCAAAAATGTTCCAAGTGTTTAAATCGCTTTTATCATGGAACAAACTCATATGATATAACGTAAAAATGTTTAAACTAAGAACGTTAGGATCAAGCAACAGCAACATAATAAGAAGAGAAGTTCATTCTGCTGATTTTATACCCTATTCTCATCATTGGAATAGCACAACTTTAATGACAAAAGAAGGTTATATGTTAAAAGCTATAAAGCTTGATGGCTTTGCTTTTGAGACTGCAGATGATGAAGATTTATCTATACAGAACTCTATTAGAAATCAAGTATTGCGTAGTATTTCATCACCTACATTTGGACTGTATTTTCATACAATAAGACGAAGAAAAGATGCCTTTTCTGATGGTTTTGCTGGTAAAAGACTTTCCAATTACTTTTCTGACTATGTGAATCTAAAATGGAGAGAAAAACACTCAACAAGACAATCATTTATTAATGAGTTATATATTACAATTGTTCGTAAATTTGACAGAAAGGGAGTAGAATTTCTCAGCTACTTATTACAAAAATTTGACAATGTAACCTCAAAACATGCACGTGAAAATGATATGAGGGCTACATACGAAGATCTAGAAGAGATGACAAATCGTGTAGTTGTAAGCTTACGCAATTACGGACCTCGTGTACTTAAAGTACGTGAGACTTCTGATAGTTTGTTTTGTGAAATTACAGAATTTTTATCAAAAATTGTAAATTGTGGCTTTGTAACTAATGCACTTTTTCCAATTACAACTGAAATTGCAAAATACTTACCATTGAATAGATTATATTTCGGTCATAAGATGATACAAATAGTCTCTCATGATAGAAATAAGTATGCTGGTATAATTAGCGTTAAAGAATATAGTCAACATACTTTTGCTGGCATGTTAGATAGCTTCTTGCAACTTCCATATGAATTTATAATTACACAATCATTTGAGTTCACAAATCGTCAGATGGCAATTACAAAAATGCAAATTCAACAAAATCGTATGATGCAATCTGCAGATAAGGCTATTTCACAGGTTGTTGAAATTTCACAAGCTCTTGATGATGCGATGAGTGGTAGAATTGCATTTGGCAATCATCATTTAACTATTTTATGTATAGAAAAAACACCAAAAACTTTAGATAATGCCTTAGCGTTAATTGAAGCCGAACTTTCAAATTGTGGTATTTATCCAGTTAGAGAGAGAATAAATCTTGAGCCAGCTTTTTGGGCGCAACTGCCTGGTAATTTTGACTATGTAGTGCGCAAAAGCACAATCAGTACACTTAATTTGGCAGGTTTTGCTGCGCAACATAACTATCCAATTGGCAATAAATCCAATAATCATTGGGGTGAAGCTGTGACTGTATTTGATACAACTTCAGGTACTCCATTTTTCTTTAATTTTCATGTAAGGGATGTTGGTCATACTATGATTATTGGACCAACAGGAAGCGGAAAAACCGTTTTGATGAATTTTCTCTGTGCACAAGCAATGAAATTCACACCGAGAATGTTTTTTTTTGATAAAGATCGTGGTGCTGAGATTTTTATTAGAGCATTAAATGGAATTTATACTGTAATAGAACCAAGAACGCCCACAGGATTCAATCCACTGCAATTAGATGATACTCCCGATAATAGAACTTTCTTGATGGAATGGATTAAGGTTTTAGTTTCAACATATGATGATAAATTTTCTTCTGAAGATATAGAGCGTATTAATGATGCAATAGAAGGTAATTTTAAACTTGCGAAAGAAAAAAGAATACTAAGTAACATTGTGCCATTTTTAGGATTAGGTGGACCTGATACTTTAGCAGGACGTATGTCTATGTGGTATGGTAGTGGCTCTCATGCATCTATATTTGATAACAGTGAGGATCTATTGGATTTTTCTAAATCTAGAGTATTTGGCTTTGAAATGGCAAATCTACTAAAAGACTCAGCTGCTCTTGGACCGGTATTGCTTTATCTCTTTCATAGAATAAGTATATCCCTTGATGGTACACCTTCCATGATCGTCCTTGACGAGGCGTGGGCACTTATAGACAATCCAATTTTCGCTCCAAAAATAAAAGATTGGCTTAAAGTACTGAGAAAACTTAATACTTTTGTAATTTTTGCCACTCAAAGTGTTGAAGATGCAAGTAAAAGCTCTATTAGTGACACTTTAGTACAACAAACTGCAACGCAGATCTTTTTACCCAATCTTAAGGCAACAAGTGCATATAGAGATGTCTTTATGCTTACCGAAAGAGAATATATGTTAATTAAACATACGGATCCAGGTACTAGGTTCTTTTTAATAAAACAAGGTATTAATTCTGTTGTTGCAAGAATAGATTTAAAAGGGCTTGATGATATAGTAAATGTACTGTCTGGACGTGCAGAAACAGTGTTATTACTATACAATATTATAAAAGAGGTTGGTCATGATCCACAAATATGGCTGCCTATATTTTATGAACGGGTAAAAAATGCTTAAAAATGCTAAAGTAGTATTACTTATACTGGCTATTTTATTATTAAATGTTGATTTTTTACTCGCTAGTCCCGCTATTGCTGCAGAAGCAAATGAAGAGGGTGCAACAGCCATTTTTAGAGATACAAAAGCGAGCAATCCTAATTGCCAAGCAGCAAAACTTTCAACACAAATTATCTCAGGTATATCTGCTGGAGTTATTTTAATAATAACTGGTGTTGCTCTTAAGGCTAGTGTCATAGGTATCAAAGCTGGCATAGTAATGTTTGCTTCAGGTGTAGGAGCCATTACAGCTCTTGTCATGACTAATGCCATGTTTTTTGGCTGTAATTATAGCTTTGTTAGACATCCTGTACTACGTTCTGACATCAATGATGAAAGTGGGGGGCAACCTGGGGAATATAAACAATGTAAAAACCCTGATAGATCATATCCAACTTGTGCCAATAAGATATATCAAAATGAAGATGATTATTTTAAATGTATAGGAGATGGAGACATAGAAAAAGGTAGAAGATTAGAGCCAAGATGCCCAAAGAAAGAATTTGAAACTGTTAATCAATATTATTGGCCAAAAAATAGGATATCGAGCAGTAATTATATAGAAGTATGCTATAGGGCTCCGCTTGGTGGAGTTTATGGAAAGAGTAAACTTCAAGAGTATAAACGGGAGCTTGATTATGGCAATGAAGATTTAAAAAATGCAAAAATATGGCTTGGTGGATCAGTAGAGTGTAGTCGCCCCTTAAGAGCTGGGCAAAAGGAAGAAATACACGGAGTAACGTTTAAGGCAGTGGAGCGTAGAGACCAGATTTGTGTAGACGTTTGGGGTATGGGTGATCTTCCATGGTTTCCGCAATCAGAAGTTGGTTGTCACATGCGTCCAAGCGGTCCACCCGCTCCTATGTGTGAAAGATCAAGGCCTAGGATAGAAGATGGAAAGGTTGTTAGTTATGATAATAGTCAATGCTTTAATTGGTACATCTCACCAGCTTGTTATAGCATAACAGGGGCACATGCAAAATCTCCTTTTCCTTTAACTTCAGTAGTTGTTGAATGCCTCAAGGAATCATTGAATAACCTTCTTACAGGAACACATGCTGATGGGACAAAAAGAGAGGATGGGTTTTTAGATATTGCACAAAGGAGGCTAAGAACAGCAATCAAAGCAGCGCTAGTACTAGCCTTGATGTTATTTGCCATTAAAACAATGCTTGGTGGAGTGCAACATACTGCTGAACTATACTTACTGATAATAAAATTTGCATTAGTGCTATATTTCACCATGAGTGGGGTTATGTCGCACTATTACGATCAACTTATAAAGCTATCGCAAGGTTTATCAGATGTAGTGTTGCAAGCAGGAGGTAATGAAACTATATGTAATTATAGGCAAGATGAATATCATACTATTAGTGGAAAAAATCTTGGGTATTTGGCACTATGGGATAGGCTAGACTGTCGCATAATGTTTTACTTAGGAAGCCAACTTAATGCAACAACTGGTGTAGCAATACTGACAAGTTTTGTGCTAGCAGCACTTATTATTTTCGCTGTCTTCTTTGGTGCACAAATTATCATATGCATTGTTGCTCTTTTTATGGTGATAATGATAGTCCTAGTTGCAATATGGATGGTTTATCTATTTATATTATCTTTAATTGCTTTAACTATCATTATTCTTATATCACCTCTATTTATTCCTATGTGTTTATTTCAAGCAACTAAGGGATTTTTCGACGGTTGGCTTAAAGAAATTATGACTTATTCCTTATATCCTGTCATATTGTTTGCTTTTCTTTCACTTATGTTTTCAGTATTCGATAACTTGTATTTTGGTGATTTGAGGTTCAAACGTGTCACAGGTGATAATGGGAAAATAACCTTCACTTTAGATCCGGAAAATGCTTGTGATTTTGAGACAAATAAAGGTAATCTCGCTTGCATTGTGAATTCTATGGGATTTAGGAACCATAAAATAATACTTGGAATGGAGGTGACAGGTTTTGAGCTTGATAAAGGTATTACTGAACTGTTGTGGACAAAACTTGGAATGATGGGGCTTATGGGGTTTTTATTTTACCATTTCTTAGGTACTATTGGCAGCTTAGCAGCAGAACTTGCTGGTAATCCGAGAGCAAATTTAGCTGGAGGAGTAACCTCACCAACGGCAATGATGAAAAAAGGCTTAAGTGCTGCTTTAAGTGCACATAGTGGTATAAAAGATGCTGCTAAAAAAATAGCAGGTGCAGCAAAAGGTGTTGGTGGCAGTAGAGGCAGAGCTGGTGATGAAGTATCTAAGGGGTAGCTTTCAAAATGTTCAAAGCCGTAGCCATCATTTCTATTATCTTTTTACTTTCAAGTTGTGGTGGCACTGCATGCCTTACAGCTCCTGGTCTTTTAAAAGATGAAATTAGAGATATAATTCCAACAAAGCCAAATAATTTTGCTGATAAAGATTTTGATAAAAATAAAATTGCTAACTACTGGGTAAAATCAGATCTTAAATTAAAAGAAAATGGTAAGCAAAAAGTACGAATTACCTCCAATGGTATAAACCTGTGCTACGATGCAGTTCAAGATGCAAAAGTAGGGCCAGGAGGACCAGAAGAAAAATCGGGAAAAAATATTTTACAATTAAGATATCCGGCTGCTGCTCATGAAAAACTAATTTTTAGGCTAGAGCCTAGTATTATCGGGTCTTTCAGTGAAGATGTTTGTGATAACAAAAAAGATAATGTTTATGTGCAAGATCCAAGTGCATGCAAAAAAGATAATCTCAAAACTGAATATTCAGCGAAAATTGACAATGGCAATGAGCCCACAACTAATAGATATTACTCTAATAAAGAAGATAGTAAGAGATGGTTAGATGGTAAAATCTACGCTCTTTTAAATAAAGTAGATAGTGATGGAAAATCAGTATCAGATTCATCGATTGAGCTTTTAAATGAATTAACTGAGTTTAAATTGCCTTGTGATTTAGATGGATTTGCTAAGAGCAAATGTGGAGAAAAAGATTCAGAATGTATTGAAGGCATTAAATCTACCATATTTAATAATAATACATATTTGCTCAATTCAATGTGTGGTAATATTTGTGGAATAAAAGATGCAAATGGTGAGATCAATTGGTCAAATTGTGCACAAACTGAAGTTTCTATAGAACATCCTGAGGGAATAGAAATAGAAAGTGCAAAGATTGATCAAGACGGAAATATAACGTGGGCGAAAAAAAAAAAATTAACATATATACCGTCACTAAAAGTTGATATGTATAATTCAAATAGCCCACATGTTAAAACTCCTCTTTCAACATATGGTAATGCTAACCAAGGTATCCGCTTAGATCATGGATATGAAATACCATTCTATACACCAGATTATACAGTTAATAAATTATCTTTACTTCTTGGTAACGCTAACAATAAAGATCAACAATCTGGAGGATATCACATTTCAGTAGAAAAGGATTGTAGTTACTACACAAGTCAAAGCTTGTATTATTATGTAGGAAATGAGCCTCCAGATGGTATGCCTGGAAAAGTTGGCAGGCTAATTGACTTTAATAGTGGGAATGAAGATCACTTTGAAATAGAAGGTACCGGCAATGTATATTATGGTGTCCGTGATAATGGCGATGGATACGAAAACAATATCGGTTATTTTGAAACACTTACATTTGTAGATAAAGATGTTCCAGAAACTATTTCCTGGCTTGTAAACAAAACCAAAGAATATATTTTTAAAGCATTTTATGGACCAAGTTTTGATGTCAACAATCCTAATACTAGCTTAAGTGGTGGTGCTGTAGGCACGGTATATCAGGGGATTATCAAAAATAGCAGTTTTATATCACTTACAAAAGTAACTTTATTACTTTACGTTACTCTTTATTCTCTTTTTTATTTACTCGGAACGTTTAAAGCTTCTCAAGCAGAACTAATATCACTTATTATTAAAATTGGTATCATTACTATATTGATTGGACCCAATAGTTGGACATTTTTTAATACTTATCTGTTTCCTTTATTTACTAAGGCACCAATAGAGTTAACTAATATAATGACAGGACAACAATCTAGTAGCACTGATTTTAAATTTCTTGATTTAAGTTTATACAGATTTACTCTACCACAAACTTGGCTACAAATATTTTCTTTATTATTTACTGGTCCTGTTGGTTGGGTCGCAATTTTTCTGATCTTTTGGGGTTTGATAATGTTGATTGGATGCCTTTTCGAAGCTGTCATGCTTTATTTTATATCCATCATTATGATTGCTTTACTTCTCTCAATGGCTCCAATATTTATCATCTGCATATTATTCCAACGCACAAAGGCCATTTTTGATTCATGGATAAAATTACTAGCCCAAGTAGCAATGCAACCAGTTGTAGTCTTTGCATCTATTGCGATGCTCAATCAAGCTATGACTGGTGTGTTATATGGATTATTTAACTTTGATATATGCACTGCCTGTGTACTTCAGCCTTCTATTGATCTTAAAATTACAGAGATTAAGTTTTGTTTACTTGAATTTTTCTTGCCCTTAGGCTTTTCTCCTGTATCTACCGTTTACGATCATTTGCGTGATGCAGATAGTGGTCTAATAAGCTTTATGGGGATACCAATACCAATTATTAACATAATGATGTTTGTAATATTAGCACATGCCATGAAAAGCTTTGTCCAAGTTGCAGGTACCATAGCTTCTAGTATATTTGGCATGATGATGGCTGATCTATCTGGTGTTGCTCACAGCGCTAAAGAGAGTGCACTTGGCATTATTGGTATGGATGGTGAAAGTAGAATGCGTCGTTTGCAGCTAAAGCACAATCAAAAATCTCATACACCTTCAAGAAGTGCAGGCAGAGGTCCTATAGGAAGCAATACTAATCCTATTGATGGTCCTATACATGATCCACCATCTTCTTTCCCTGATCCTACAGATCAATCTCAAGATGGGCAGTAATTATGATAAAAAAATTATTATTGTTATTCTGCTGTATTATGGCTGGCTGCGATATTAACTGCATAGAACCCGGGTCTGGAGTAAGTAGCAGTAGTATTGAAATTGAAGTACCTCCAAAGGTTAAAAGAGGTTCAGCTGCTAGCTATTATTGGATTGATTCTGGTGAAAGTATTTCAGAGAACCAAACTCTAAAGATGACTGTCAGTGGTGCAATTAATTTGTGTCCTAAAGATTCTAGCAATCCCAAAAATGTAATTGTACCTGCAGTTTTTTGTAGTGATGGAGCAATACCAGAATATAGTGACAGCAATGATGGTACTGATCCCAAAAAAATATGTAAAAGCCATGGAGGATTGTTTAGCAGTAAAGGACGTTATGTTGACACTGGCCTAAGTGTTAATCCAGGTGATATATTAAATTTTAGCTTAATACCAAGAAAAATCACTATCAATGACTGTAAAAAACTGCCTCCAGGAGTCATTATTGATGGACCAAATGTTTATTACAGAGATAAGGATGGTAAGGAACCTGTAAGTTCCGTTGATGTTTGTAGGTTAGGTGGCAATTACTATATGAAAGGGGATGATGGCAGCATTTACGAAGCTCGTGACAAAAAAGGTAATAGTATAGGATCTACGAAATTTGAGTCATTGCAAGGCAGAGAATTTGATGTTTTAGTTGGTGATGGTTTTACCCCATACGATAATAAAGTGCATCTTAGTACTAATGCTACATATTCTTTTGGCCATAATTTTTGGGAGAAAGGAGCATTGCTGGATTTGCGAAATGTAAAACCAGATCTAAATAACAGTATGTGTAAAAAACATGGAAGAATTCAAAAGCTTGATTCAGTAGCGGAAAAATTCTCTGCATATGATCTAAACTGCTTCTGCGGTAACTTATGTTATAACCAAGGTCCGTGGGCAAGCGATAGTGGTATAAGTAGCGATAAAAATTGTATTTCTTCTGTAAGGTATAAGTTCAGATGCAAGTTGGATATAAAAGAAGAAGATTTTGATCCAAACAACACTGACCTTATCACTAAATTTACCACTAATTTTACCACCAGTTGGGCTGAGCTTTTGATTGCAAGAATTGATCAGTCAAAGAGTGAAGAGTGGAATATTAATGCAAGGCAGTGCCTTCCTGAAGGCACTGGACAATGTATAAACTATAATCGCAGCTTAAGTGATTTTAAAAAACTATCCTTGCAACTTAATCATAATTATGTTGTAGGTAATGTGGATCAAAATAGTGCTTTAATGCTGGGAATAGCGGATACAGGTGAAAATGAATACAACAACAACATCGGTGGATACCACGTAAAAGTACAAAGAACATGTCCACTTGCTGATGGTAAAAAATTATATATGTACATAGGCAATACTCCCCCTACTATGCTTCCTGGGGAAAATGATACCTTTCCTATATGCAGAAGTGATAATTGCAGCGGAGTCTACGAAATTAATACAGATAATAATCCTAAAACAGGCAAGATATATTTTGGAATTGATACAAGAGGTGTGCAAGATGAGCAATTTATAGATGTGAGTCAAGAATTTGTAAGCGCAAATAAGTATACTATTAATATTTTTCGCACTAAGTGGAATACTATTTTTTCTAATTTTTTTATTAGTATTAGAGATGCAATATTATATGTATTATATGGTGCACCTGCATCAACTGGTAATGGAGATATAAGCAGTGTAATCAATTCATCTCAAGGTGGTGCAATCAGACAAATATACAATAACTACTCTACATCAAGACCTTTTTGGGATGGGGTTAGGGCTTTATTTGTATTGTATATTGCATTCTCTGCTATCGGTTATGTTCTTGGTTTAATTCAGCTTAGTAAATTTGACTTATCTATACGAATACTAAAAATAGCTTTTGTAATTATGATTTTTAGCCCAAATAGCTGGGAGTTTTTTAGTACTCATTTTTTTGCTCTATTCACACAAGGAGTAAATCATTTAATAACTGCTTTTTCTGGTTATCTTGAAGCAGATGATTCTTTCAGATTTTTAGATCCAACTGTGGGGGTACTTCTTGCAGGTGATACTTGGCTTAGATTTTTATCATTGTTCTTTGCAGGCCCTATTGGATGGCTTGTATTCCTTATGATTATGTGGGGTAGTTTTAGTTTTTTTGCATGCATTTTAGAAGCGATGCTTATGTATTTTATGATGATAATATCCACATCTTTTTTGTTATCATTATCTCCAGTATTTTTCACCTTCATTCTCTTTCAAAAAACCAAGCAACTATTTGATGGATGGATTAAGCTACTACTGAATTTCTCAATACAACCAATAATCTTATTTGCAGCTTTAGCATTTTTAAATCAAGCATTGCTATCAATTTTATATACAATCACTAACTTCACTGCCTGTCCTAAATGTATAGGAGAATTTAAAGTTTTTAAGGATGAAGAGGGAAGTATTTGTTTATTTGAAATACTACTCCCCGGTGGTTTCTCTAATGAATTAGATTTTTTAGAAAGAACTAAGGAGAATGAAAGAGGTAATAGCTTAGATTTTTTTGGGTTACCATTTTCTATTACAGCCGTTTTGCTATATCTAATTATAGCAAATGCAATGAGGGGTTTTGCAAGAGTGGCTGAATCGATTGCATTGTCAATCTCTGGTACTTTGTCAAATATGATAGGTCATAGAGGTGCCGCTGTAGATAATGCATCGCAGGCACTGCTTTCTGTGGTTGGTTTAGATAGAGATACTAAGCAAATTATAAATTCAGCGAGAAATCGATCTTTTATCAGTCAAAGACCAATTAGATTTGAAGGCTCTAATGCTAATGTAAGCCCAAGGTATCAGGGTGAAAACTTCAATGAAAGTTCTGAACCAACAGAAAATCTTGAACCTAAAAATCGAGCAACAGAAGCCGATGTAAAGAGAAATAGAAGTAATCGTATGGCAAACGAAGATCAGTTATCAGAAAACTCAGGTAGCGACAATAAAGAAATTCAAAATGGTAACGAGTCAGATGAAGTATCAAGTGATAGAGAATCTAGTGAATAATAAAATGAAAGAATGCTTAAGCTACATAGTTAAGTTTATAAATAATGGTTATTCTTTTTTCTTATTAAGAGTATTACTCATTTTAGTTTTGTTACTAGAAATTGGTTGTGAACCAATTTCACCTTTTCCAAGATGTATTTCTGCTGATAATTTTGGTCTTGAAGCAGTAACTGCATCTGCTTATTATCCTAAAGATAGTGAAGCATTTAAAGCTAAAGATGGAGAAAATACAGCAGTATTTTCTCCCAATCAAGTTGTTAGATGGGTTGATACGGGTTTAGTGACCAATGGTGAGCCTATAAAGGTCAGAACCAATGGTATGTGGACTTCTTGGGCAAAATCAAACAAAAAATATACTCCAGCTGCAGGCATTATAACGTTATCAGATACTGAAAATGGTAAAGATAAA
This sequence comes from Candidatus Mesenet longicola, assembly GCA_016860565.1. Taxonomy (GTDB): domain Bacteria; phylum Pseudomonadota; class Alphaproteobacteria; order Rickettsiales; family Anaplasmataceae; genus Mesenet; species Mesenet longicola. Next base: position 13,950 of record BNGT01000020.1, read on the forward strand.
CCTATCCATCAATCTATTATTCCTTTAGATAGAATTTGTGGACCTTATTCTATAAAAGATTCAACTATACCTGGGTGTTCTGGTAACAAATGCCAATACATTGATGAAAGTCTTAAAGATGATATTAAAAAGGGTGCTTATGGTGCACCATGTTGGTTCAGAAATGGTTATGGTGCATATTTGTTATTAAAACGTGATGGCGATCCAGATCCAAATGATAATGTAGACATTATGCGTTCTCCTAGGTCTCCGGTAGTGCATTTAGGATATAAATCAGCTGATGAAGGTGGATCAGGTGCTTTTTCTTCTATTGAACACCCTATTAAAGATGCTTCCTGCCAAAATGTAGAGTTACAACCAGGGTGGAAAGTATATATTAAAATATTAGATCGCTACTATTGGGATAATGCTGGAGGGTATGCTTTTGAATTTATAAGTGGAGTAAGACAAGAACGTGGGCTAATGATATTTGAAACTATTCGTAAGAAAGTTAAAGAAATTTTAATCACTCAAGGTGGTGAGGCAATATTTAAACGTATAGTAGAGAATAATTCGTATAAAAATCTTGTGCACTCACTCTTAGTCTTATTTTTGATGATTTCAGCATTACTTTATATTTTAGGCATGATACAGCAACCAATGCCTGATTTTTTAGTTAGGGCTCTTAAGATATCACTGGTTTTAATGTTAATCTCACCTAATAGCTGGCAATTTTTCTATGATAATTTCCTGTCACTATTTATCAATGGTACTGATGCAATAATTGGCATGATAAACGGTCATTCTGGAATGCGCAGTTACAATCAAGAAGCACCATTTGCTTTTTTAGATTACATGATACGAGATAAGATATTTTCTCCTATAGTGTGGGGTATCAAGATGAGAGCACTCATTGTTAGTGATTTTCTTGGAATATTTGGTGTTCTTTTTATTATCGTTATCGTTCTCATATATGTTTTCTTATGTATATATGCGTTCGCTATATACCTTGCAGGATTGATCGGAATATCATTACTTATAGCACTCATGCCGATATTTTTCGTTGGTATTTTATTTTCAAAATTAAAACCATTATTTGATGGTTGGCTGACACAATGTATAAGCTTTTCTCTACAATCGATCATGATCTTTACTTTGCTTTCATTATTTGGCTCCCTAATAATGAATACCTATTATAGATTGCTTGGATTCACTGTCTGCTATAATAAGTGGATGGAAGTAAAATTACCTCCTATTCCTAAGAAAAGTCTTTATGACTGGACCCCAGGACAAAAGTACGTACCAAAAGTCATTAATATCTTTGGTAAGTCTAACGCTTGTGACAGTTTAAACTGTTCATACGATAGTGTATCTAGGTTTACATTTACTGGCGGTGGAGCAGTAATTCCTGTACCACCTGAATATACAGAGAAGGATTTTCGTTACATAGATTATCCTTATTTCGATCCAGATATAACTGGTAATAAAAACCCAGATGGTATTTCAGTACAAGAGAACTCAAGATTTACTGAACTTGCAAATCTGCTAAACTCGCTTATGGCACTACCTACAGTAAATGGTGATGCAATAGCAAGACTTGTTGAGGATATAAAAAGTGAAATCAAAAGACTTGGTTTAGGTAACAGTTCACAATTTTCTCAGATTGAAGATTCACAAAATAATAATATTCCAAGCAATTACGGGCAACTTCAATATGATGTCAAAAGCGCATTAATATCACTCATTGGCTCAGATATTACTGACCCTACTCCTAAAGAAGAGTTAGAGAAGCAATATGATTATTCAATAATTAAAAAAATAAGAAAGGGTTATTTAATAATATGGGAAGAGTTGCTTATATTGCTTTTATTAGCGTTTTTAATATCTCTAATGCGTTCATTTGTAACCAATGTAGGTTCATCACTTGGTGGTGGTTCTCATATGTCAACCATGCTTTCTGGGGTATGGGATGGATTTTTCCATCCTTATAGTGGCGGTGTTGGTGGTAAGATAGGGCAGTTTTTCTCTGAGTTGAAACATAGTTTTTGGCAAGACAAGATTGGTGGTGGTATTGAAAAAATAGGTGATGCGGTTGCAAACACAGTCAAGAGAACACCAATTTTGGGTACAGCAGTAAAATTTACGTCTGAGGTAACAGATGCAATAACTACACCTGATTCTGCTGACGCAATGATTGTGCCTGATCCTGCTAAATTTAAATTTCAAAAGAAGTTTAATAAGCAGCTTAAAAAGCTTACTTATTATCGAGCTGTAGTTGGTTCACATTTAAGTTATTCTGGATTTGATGCTCTTAAACATCTTGGCAAGTATACTGTAGATAAAATATCTGGCGAAAAAGAAACCGAGTTATGGAAAGATGTAAAACTACAGCATAATCACTTTATGCAAAAACTCCGTGAGGAAATACTTGGTCCTGAAAAAGACAAATTATCTCCTTATTTACCACCAAAGGATCCAGCAGATGAGGAGTCACCTTTTCCAAGGATTACTAATATCTCAGGTCTTGATGATGAAAATGTTGACAGGGATATTGATGATGTTGAACGCTCAATTGCAAGCGATGAAGATATTAGTCGTGATGTAAGACGATCTCAAGATTTTGTTCAACATGAAGTATCCTTAGATGAAGATAAAGCAAGATTAAATGATGATATAGATGTAAGAGGAGTTTTACATGTAGATGAAAGGAGTATCGATAATGATATTCAGCATCCAACTACAAGTGGTGAGGATATTGGTCGTAATGCAGTTCAAGATTTTGATCAACATGAAATACGTTTAAATGAAGATAGAAATTTAGAGTTGAGAGAAGATAGAAATAATGAACTCAACAGAGATATACACAATCAGTTACTACGAGAAAAAATGGATCAATACAATGAAGGCACTAGCGATTCAAGGCTGGAGCTACGTACAGGAGATAGTGATTATCCTGATTATACCTCAGAAGAAATAAGTCGTGGTACTACTTCTGATATAGCTACTGACGAAACTACACTCTCAGATGTAGATTATCAGACAGATCAAGATAATGAGAGTCTATCGCCTCAAGAAGAAGTAGAAGTGCCAAGAGATGATAGCCAATTTCAAACCAGTGCTTATAAGGAAAATTTAGAAGAATTGGAGGAAAGCTATTCGGATAAGGGAGAGATTCAATCTGTCATTCAAGATCATAAAACTCCACAGGACGAAAGTTTACAGAAGATATCTGAAGCTGACTCGTACAAAGAAATTGAACCTAACATTGCAGATGATGATAATTTACAAGATTCAGAAATTTCAGAGAATATGCCACAAACAGATAGTCAATCATTGAAAAACTTAGTTGCAGAGGATTATATTAATTCAGAGCAATTGTATGTAGATGATAAATTAGAAAACAACGAACAAGAGTTATTACAAAGTAATGATCAGACGGTGGTGGATCAAAAAAGTAGCAGTGAGCAAAAGAAAGGTATTACTACAAAAGAAAAGCTCGATGAGTTAAAGAAAGGTCAAAATAAGAGAAAAGAGATTGAGGTTTTACAGGATAAAATAAAGCAAATAAAAGAGCAACAGGAAGATAATAGGGATGAAAGTTAATAAAAACAGTATTTAATAATAGGTTGTATTTGAAATCATCTAACAAAAAACTAAGTTGAAACAGTATGGAAAAGGAATAACATGAGATAAAACTTACTTAGATTTTATAGGGTATATTTTTGATAAAATTACAGTAGAGAACATACCCCAAGCAGCATCAAATAAGAAATAGTAATATTAATATAAAATACGGAATGAATAAAAATAGAGGATTAATAAAGAGTTAACATATTATCATCAATCCGAAAAAAAGAGGTATAGCTAATCAACATAGATTTAGGTAAAAGAAGGAATAGGTAAAAGTTAAGGAATAAAATGGAGGGAAATGGCAAATTGGAAAAAATACATTAGTAAAAGAGGTGAGAAAAAGCTGTTGGAGAGAAGAAAGTAACGCTGAAGGGAGACATTTAAGTTAAATGTGATATGTTTATGAAGAAAAAGAATCTGATAATACAGAACCTTCTTTTAAAAAGGATGAAATAAAAGGTTTGAGTAAATTTATCGAGTTTTTACAAAAAGATCAGAACTGATCGAATAATTAAAAGATTTGGGGAAATGTGCAAAAAATACTTTAAAAAATGGATATAAAAAAACCTTTCTCTATCAGGGAAGGTAGAAAGTTTATAGAAAAAGTAGCAGAAATAGAAGAGTTGTATTCATAGATGAATCAGGTATTGAGGACAATGAATTTTATACCTATAGCTAGACTAAAAAAGGAGAAATGCCAATAAATCTGCATTTAAGAGAAAAAAGATTAGTCTATAGTTCTTTTGTAAAGTAAATTTACTATGTTATGTTAAATTCAGTAGGTAGCAGCACTCAAAAAACCTTTCCACATATACCAATGATTGTTTAACATTTTACTCTTCTACCACACTCTACTATATTGAAGGAATATCAGTAAAATAAAAAATACAACAATTTTAAATTGTAAGTTTTTTAAAAGTACGAGTAAAATTTTGATGCTAGAAGAAGAAAATTATATTTGTTTAGTAGCATCTTTATTAAGTATTACTCTAGAAATAACCACTCCAGATAACACATTATCGTTGTTTGTTGCTTTGCGATTTTCCTTGGTAATAAATATTTTCATTAATAAAAGAAAGGAAACAACTCCAAAAAATAATAGCATCCCCATTACATTATTGCTATTTTGGTACCCCTTTCCTTCAATATTTTTTACTTTGTTGGCAATATTTTCAGTATCTAATAATGCTCTCTGTCTAATACTCCTTGAAACTCTTCTCCCCTCTTTTTCTAATAAGTGTGTGGTAGTTGAAGAAATTGCCTCTTCAGTATATCCATTTCTTCTATTACTTTCTCTAATTGTTTTCATAGTATTCTTTATATCTAAAGGGCTTTCTGCTGTTAACGAATATGTAGTACTTTTAGCCATTGTTGCTATAGTGCTGCTAATAATAGGTTTTGTTGTTGTCATTTGTTCTTCCAATAAATTTATTATATTCGTATAATTAACCCTTCTTCTCAAATTACTTTTTTTATAATCACGAGCAAGATCTAGTGGAGTTATACCAGACTTGTTTTTAATAGTAATAATTGCACCTTCTTTTAACAGTAGTCTAACTATATCTTCAGCTCTTCCTTTACCACCAATAATAGCCATATGCAGTGGTGTATTACCATGCTTATTTTGAGCATTAATATCTGCTTTATTTTTAATTAATATATCTACCATTTCAAGGTTACCATTATAAGCTGCTTTATGCAATGGAGCCTCACCACCCTCATCTCTAGGGTTAAAATACTGTCGTACAATAGGATCTACTATAGGATTAAAATACTGTTGTGCTATCTCTTTTAGTATAAACTCAGTAATACGTATGTTATTAAAGTGAGTTGCATAATGCAATGGTGTATAACGATAGTCATCTGTACTAGATATATCTGCTCCCATCTCAATTAACCTTATGATGGTATTTTCTATCTTTTTGATAGCATTATTATCATTTTTCTTTTTATTTAAGCTACGAATTACCTCATGCAAAGGAGTGTGACCAAATTCATTTTTAATATTAATACCTATATCTAGGTTTGTTAATAGATTAACAACTTCACTACTTCCTACGTAATGAAACAACGTACTCCCATATTTGTCTAGAGCACCTCTGCGCGCCCCATTTCTTAGCAGCAAATTAATTATATTTTTGTTACCGACATATGCAGCCAACATTAATGGATTAATGCTAACCTCACCATCTAGTGTCTCAGTTGAGGACCAACTATACTTATTATTAATCGGACAGGATTTATCATCAGGCAGATCTTTAAAACCAAAAGCAAAAACATTCACATCAGCATAATTACCTATTATAGATCTGACAATTTCAATATCATTTCTCGCAATTGAACAAAATAAATGATAGCTTAAACATTCTTGCCTTATACTCTCTTCTTCTGTAAGAGCGCATGAACGATTATAATCTAGACATTTTTGATCATCATTTCTACACGGTTGATATTCTTGAATTTTTTGACTGTTTAATTGCATAAATACCCCACTATCAGCTAAAAAGAATATTGTTATGATAATAAAAAAAACACAACAATTAAATTGTAAATTCTTTAAAATAGCTTGTGCAAAAGAGTTTTTGTATTATTTTAGTTAAATTACTTAGAATACAGTGTTTACAAACTGCATATGGCATTTTTAGATAAAAGCATTCTTCATTCTTATTTCAAACTGATGCGTTTGGATAGTTGTTTGTCAGTGCTATGGTGTTATTTGTTTCCTGGTCTTAGTGGCATAGCTTTAGCAACAAATAACGTTCAACAGATAATTTATTATACTATTTTATTTCTAATTGGTGCATTTTTAATGCGGCCTGTTGGCTGCACAATAAGTGATATATTTGATAGGAAAATAGATGCTGAGGTTGAAAGGACGCAGGACCGTCCTCTAGCAAAAGGGATCTTAAGCGTAAAACAAGCTTTAATTTTACTTATGCTACTTACACCACTTGCTTTTGTTGTTTTACTTCTTACCAACAAAACAACAATAATTTTAGGCATAATTTGTATGCCTATGGTGATTGTTTATCCTCTACTTAAACGCTATTTTTGGTGGCCACAGTTTTTTTTGGGGCTTACAATAAATTTTGGAGCATTAATGGGCTGGTCTGCAATTAGAGATAACTTAAGTTTGCAATCTGTACTTTTATACATAGGTTGTGTATTTTGGACTTTAGGCTATGATACCATATACGCTCATCAAGATAAGGAAGATGACGTAAAAATTGGAATAAAATCAACTGCTATATATTTTGGTGATAAAACTAAATTATGGCTTAAAAGATTTTATTTAATGTCTTTAACAATGTGGGCTAGTATGGCACTAATATCACGACTGAATATATTTTTTTATATTACGATATTAGCTGTTAGTCTAGTTTTTTATTACCAATATAAAAAATCAAATTTTGATAATCCAATTAATTGTTCACATATGTTCAAAATCAACTCTTATATTGGATTACTGTTGTACGTAGGTATTTTTTTAGGAAATATTTTTAGTAGAGCATGAATATAAAGCCTTTATTATAAGCCATTCTATAGGAAAATTGATATGAAAACAAAAATAGGTATAGTTGGTTGTCTAGGAAGAATGGGTAGGTCTATTGTTAGTGAACTTAGAAACTACGAAAATGTAGAGGTAAGTGGTGGTATTGCTAGGTCAGGAAATGGAAAAATTGGCTTAGATATTGGCTTAGCTTTAAACATCGGACTTGAAATAGGAATTGAGGTAACTGATTCTATTTTTGATCTGTTTGAAAAATCTGATGTCGTAATAGATTTTACAAATAGAGAATGTTTGCTTCAATGTCTTGAGATTGCATCTGATTTAGGGAAACCACTTATTAGTGGCACAACTGGTATTGATGATATTGATCTTGAGAAATACTCAAAAAGAGCTCCTGTCTTATGGTCAGCGAATATGAGTATAGTGATTAGTTTATTATGTAAATTAGTGCGAGATGCAGCTAAAAGTTTAGGTCAAGATTATGATATTGAGGTTTGGGAAATGCATCATAGTCTCAAAAAAGACTCACCTTCTGGTACAGCTATAGCTTTGGGGAAAGCAGCAGCTGAAGGTTTAGGTATTGATTTTAAAATAAATCACTATTTCAACAGTAATTCAAACCTTAGAGAAAAAGGTAGTATAGGTTTTGCTGTATCTCGTGGAGGAGGAATTGTTGGAGATCATAAAATTATGTTTACTAATGAGGGTGAGCAAATAGAGCTTAGCCATAGAGGAATAAATAGGAATATATATGCTAAGGGTGCAATTAAAGCAGCGCTATGGTTAGCTCAAAAACCTGCTGGTCTTTATTCTATGAAAAATGTCCTAGAAATATAAGATGACGCAAATTTTCTCATCAGTTAAAAACTTAAGTTTGTGGTATGGTTCAAAGCAAGTCTTATCGGGTTTAAATTTAAATATTTATAAAAAAGAAATCACAACTTTTATAGGAGCATCTGGTTGTGGGAAATCTACATTTTTGCGCTGCTTTAATCGCATGAATGACTATATTTCTGGGTGCAAGATTACAGGAGAAATTAGAATTGATGGAATAAACGTTTATAGCTCTGATATGGATGTAGTTCTACTCAGATCTAAGGTAGGCATGGTATTTCAAAAACCTAATCCCTTTCCCAAATCAATATATGATAACGTTGCTTATGGACCAAGACTTCATAATATGGCAAGAACAAAAAAAAAACTAGACGAAATAGTAGAAGAAAGTTTAACTAGAGTGGGCCTTTGGGGAGATCTAAAAGAAAGGCTAAAAGATAGCGCTCTAGATCTATCTGGTGGCCAACAGCAACGCTTGTGTATAGCACGTGCTATTTCCGTAAAACCAACCATGCTTTTAATGGATGAGCCATGTTCAGCGTTGGATCCAATGGCAACAAATACCATTGAAAATTTAATACTTGAACTTAAATCTAAATTTACTATTGTGATGGTTACTCATTCAATGAAACAAGCAAAAAAGCTCTCTAATAATGTTGTATTTTTCCATATGGGAAAAATTATTGAAATTGGTAAAACAGAAGAAATCTTTGAAAATCCTAAATCTCTTCAACTAAAAGAATATATATTAGATCATTGACCTTTAGATTAGTGATATCTATAGAAAGCTTTGTTAAGAGTCAATTTGAGCAAATAATATACCATTGTTACTTATTTTTTAATATTTTACGGATAAAATTACATTCAATAATTATAAAAAATAATAAATGGGGGCAGTGATGATAAAGAATATATCGATCAGCAGTAACCTTATAATAATAAAAACTGATGATGAAAAAGAGGTAGAAAATTTTATAAGATTTTTTACTACTTTAGATAAGAACAAAGCAGCAAAAACATTATTTGCAGATGAAACTAGTATAGAATATAAAAAGGAAGGTATTTTAGATGTTATTCAGCTAACTAAAAATAAAGGTTTTAATTACATTGAAATTGAAACTGTAATAGATCATCTATGTAAACATGATATGGTTATAAATAGTGAAATAATAGAGTATGCTTTTACAGAAGCTGCAGATAAGCTAGAGCATCAAAATATTATATTTTGCTTTTACCAAAAGCATCCGCAACTGAATATTAGAATCAATAAAGGAATGATATCAATTAGGCCTATGGCTAGAGAACATTTAAATCTCAATTCTACAGCATGTAAAAAACTTATAGAACTTCTACAAAAAGAAAACAGCTTACATGGTTGTACTATAAAAGATAATATTATTTACATATTAAGTTACACAGAAGTTCAAAATGCAGTAAATTCCATAGTTCAAGTATTACTTAAGTGTCACCTAATTGAAAAGAAAAATAAAGAAGAAATAGTGGAGCAGCTCATACAAATTGCATTTAAAGATTTTACTATGAGCGAATTAAAAGTTATTAGAGGTATTGCGTCATACCCTAATGATCACTCATTGAATAAATATAAAGATACCACTAAAAGAATCGAAAGTATATTTCTTGATTTAGTTGATAACAGTTTTAATACAGATTCTATGAATAAGTTAAAAAGCGCTTTAAAGCAAGAAGGTGAATTTTCTGCTGTACCCAAAATTATCATGAAGAGTATATACAAATTGGATAAGAATTTTCATGGCAAGTTAAATGCTCTTCTAAAACTATCCATTAATGGAAAAATCTAAAAGAGGTGTAAAAATGAATAGAACTAAGATTTGGAAAATAGTAAATAATTTTATTATTTATTTTTAATCTTATTAGTAAATTTATTTAAAAAACATTCCCCAAACAGTATCAAAAAGAAAAATATTAATATAAAAATGGAATGAACGAGAAAAGACGGAATAAAAACAGAGGATTAATAAAGATATTCTCGTCAATCTAAAAAAAAGAGGCAAACTAATTTACATCCTGAACTTGAAATGTTTGCAAAGTTATAAAGATTGTATATCGAAGAAATT
>BNGT01000021.1 GCA_016860565.1 Candidatus Mesenet longicola
TGCTAAAGGAGTTGGTGCTGAAATTCTTTATCTTCCTCCATATTCTCCAGACTTTAACAAAATTGAGCATCAGTGGTTTGCTATAAAGAACAGAGCTAGAAAAAATATCCCTATTTTTAAGTCTTTCCGTCAAGCTGTTGATTCTGCTTTTTTATTCTGACTATTATGAGAAGAGCTATAGTTGCTGAATTTGTAAATGGGAGATCTTGCGTAATATTAATTTTCGAGTGAGCACTTAAAAAGATTGGATTTATGCGTAAGAAAAGACCTATCAATATAAAGCAAGAGATGAAGTGCCAAATTTAATGGGTGTTATTATAAGAAAATATATGATTAAGTTTTCTCTTCTTACTATCCACAGCATGTGATCCAGATGGGCTAAATGAGTCTATACTTGATCTTGTAGATTCAGAAATACTAGATGTAGGTGGGCTTGTATTTCTACGTCGAGATGTTGTAGAAATACTAGATATAGGTGGGCTTATATTTCTAAGTCGAGATGCTGTAGAAATACCAGATCCAGGTGAGCTAATACTTTCAGATTGAGATATTTCAGAAATAGTGGATCTGGATGAGGAATCAATATCTAATGCTCCTTGGAATTGGTTTGTAAAAGACTCAGAAAGGCTGGATTTTGGTGAACCTAAAATTGCTGATGTGCTATGTTCAGATGCTGATGAGCTTACATCTAACATTCTAAATTGAGATGCTTCAGAAATACTAGATCCAGGTGAATTTATGCTTGATATGCTAGATTGAGGTGAGTTTGCATATATTACTTTAGATTGAAATATTGTAGAAAGGCTAGGCTTGGAGCCAAGAAATTTATTGTATCTAGATGCTAAATTGCAAAGATATGAAGTTGCAGGTAATTTGTTTTCTAATATTTTGTATTTAGCACATGCATGATGACTGGATGAACTAGAGTGTAAATTTTCCTTATTTTCGGGTTCCATCCTTTTGGATGATAAAGCTTTAATAACTGATGGCAGAGACTTCATTTCTTTTGAGACTGCAAATCCAAAAAATGTTTGTCCATATAAATTTTTTAGATTTGGATTAGCATTATGAATCAGTAGTAGTTGTGTTATTTCTATAAGCTCATAGCGAGCTGCTAGTATCAGTGGAGTATCTCTTGTGGTACTGCGCTGTATGTTGACATTGACACGATTGTGTTTTATCAATAGTTCTATTATGTTTATTTGATTAGACAGTACTGCTAAATGTAGTGGTGCATACCCAAAAATATCTTTTTCATTGATGGTATCTTCTGTAAGTAGTTCTTTTACTATATCTAAACTACACCTTACTTGAATTGCTATGTGGATAGGGAGGGCACCATGAATGTTAGTTGTAGGTTTTGCGCCCCAATTTATTAAAACCTTAATTATAGCTAATTGTTCTTCTTTTGGTATTTTATTATACAGATTATCCTTTGACACCATCTTACTTAAAACTGTATCTCCAAGGTTACTTTTTATTTCAAGATCAGCTCCAAGCTCAGCTAGTTTTTCTACCATTAGTAAGTTATTATATAAGGCAGCTAAAAAAATAGCTGTTCGTCCCAAATAATCTTTTATGTTAATGTTGATGCCTAAGCCTAATATTGCAATTACTCTTTCTATGTTGTTGTCACGTACTGCTTCAAAGATTTGTCTTTCTAATATTGCTAACGTTTTTTTTGAACCAATCACTTCTCCCCCTGCTTGATCTTTAAAATCTTTAGTGCTACATTTTATACTAAATATAGTATAATAATCAACATATAAAATTGAAGTACTGATTGATACTGCAGCTAAAATTTCAAAAGTGATAGAGTATTACATTATGTTTTAAGTTGCATGAGTGCAAAGTAAGTTTGTTATAAGTAATAAAGTGAAGAATTATTAATTAATATAAAGCAAGATTTTATAAGTTTTAAAGCAGCAATAGAAAATCAATTACATAGCTAATAAATTAATAAAATTTTAACTTAAGATTATAATGATGATCCTGATCTTTAAAAAGAGGGAATGATGCGAATTGGTAAAAGAAGTGCAGCTACAATAAAAGATGCATTAAATTTTTGGAAAACAGGAGGTTTTATAGATGAAGATCAAGCTGATAGATTAAATAGCAGTATAAAAGTAATTAATTTTGATTGGAAAAAACTTAGCATGCTTGCTATTTTATTTGCAATATTTTCTTTTATTATTGCAGTCACCTCAATTATTCCTGAATTAATGGATTATTTTAAGGATGAAAGAATTCAATTGTTGCTTTTATCAATATTAGCTACATGTTGTTATATTGTTGGATCATATAGAAAAACAAATTGGCCTCAAAAAATTTATAGTAATGAAGGTATATTTTTCCTTGGTGTTCTGTTGACAGCAGCAGCAGTTTGTGTGTTTTTTATTGTACTGGAAATTAGATTCAATATTACCAGTGATAACCCATCTTGTTTGATGCTTATTGCATCTATAATATATGTAACGCTAGGTATATTTTTAAGTTCAAAATTAATCTGGTGTTTTGCATTGCTATCTATTGGAGGGTATTTAGGTATTGAAACTGGTTATCTTTCTGGTTGGGGTGCCTATTATTTAGGCATGAATTACCCTTTGAGATTTGTATTGTTTGGATTATGTTTGATTGGTTTATCAAAAAACGTAAAAATTATACCCAGAATTTTATCATTCAGTAGAATTACTTTAGTCATTGGTTTATTATATTTATTTATTTCTCTATGGATTATGTCAATATTTGGCAACTATGGTGACTTATATTCTTGGCATCAAATTAAACAGATAGAACTATTTCATTGGTCATTAACTTTTGCTTTAGCTTCTAGTGCTGCCATTTATTATGGCATAAAAGAGGATGATTCAGTTGTATGCAACTTTGGTATTATTTTTCTTGCAATTAATCTTTACACTAGATATTTTGAGTATTTTTGGAATAGTACTCATAAATTTATATTTTTTTGTATTCTAGGTGTAAGTTTTTGGATGTTGGGGATAAAGGCTGAACAAATTTTTAACTTAAATGTGGAATATAAAAAGAGGAGAGAAATAAAGAATATATAAAAGAGTGTTTCATATAGAAGTTCAAAATATCTTAACTGCTATCTATATAAAAGTTAGAATTTGTATATTAAGCCATAAGTATTATAAAGTTACTTCAATCTTGTGCTTTAAGCATCTATATGTTTGTTAATTATCATTTTTATATCTTAGGTATAAGGCTTTTGCTGAGCTGATGATGTGCCCCATACTTAATCTGTGGAGTATTAGAAACCCAACGTGGCTAGCATCGATTTTTTGCATCTGTATGTCTTGATAAGCTATACAATTACTTAAATCTAAGTCATTTTTATGGATAATTTCAGGCTCTGATATGGGGATGAGCTCACAGTTAAAAAGTTGTGTATATACAAAATCACGATTGGCATCAATTATGGCTCTAATATTTTTCTGGCCATGATAAGCACAAAATATTCCATACGCTTGAGCCTCAAGCGAGCTTACCCCATAAAGCGGCTTTTGTATAACAAGATTAATACCTTGTGCTGCAGATAAGCCAGCCCTTACTCCGGTGAAACTTCCTGGTCCAATAGCTACAGCTATGCAGTCTATTTTGCTGTAGTTATAATTGTGCTTACTAAAAAGCAGTTCTATTAATTTAAATAGAGATTCAGAATGGGAATTATCACAATCACCACCTTCAGTATATTTATTGTCATTATCATCAATTATTGCCACTGAAGATCTTGTGCTTGCCGTATCAATTGCCATTATGGTCATTTTTTTACTTTTTTATAAAATTTGGTAAATAGCATAGTAAATGCACCGTTGCCCATAACATTAGCTGAGGTGATGATTGGATCAAGTAACATATAAAGTGCAGTAATAAGCGATAACATCGCTGGAGAAAACTTTAGATATTGTTCTAAAACAGGAAGCATAACTATTATTCCTCCTCCTGGAACTGCAGCGATAGCAAATTTTGATAATAAAAAGAAAAATAGAAAAACAGCATGGTCAGTTATATTTAAAGAATGCTCATTAAAGGATGAAGTTATCGCTAAAGTTAAAATAATAATAAAAAAACAATCACCAATAAGATGAATACTCACTGTTGCTGGAATAACAGAAAATGTAACATTACGCTCCTTTGTATTTTTTTCACTTCCCATTAAAGTCATAGGCATTGCCATGCTGCTTGACATAGTAGTAATTGCAGTAATAAATGCCGGCAGCATATTGTTGATGCTCATAAACCAATCTTTTATTTTAAAAGAGCTTGCTGCTCCATATAATAAAAAGATATAAAAATAAGTGATAAAGATAGTAGTAATAAGAATAATAAAATAGCTATTAAACATAGTTGACAGTACTTGATCATGCAATAACTTAAGTACAAATCCTAATATAAAAATTGGTATTATTGGTGAGAGGACTTTTTTCAGGAAAAACAAAGCTCCTTTAAGTAACTTATCACCAATAATTTTACCCTTTTCAGGAGAAGCATAAGATGAAACAATACCGCATGCAAATCCTAAAAATAAAGCTTGAAAATTTGAAATCATTATTGGTAACTTAAAATGCCACAAAGGAGAAAGACCATCTTTTACTTGTTCAATATTTGGTATAACACGAATATTATTGAACATTATGCAGCCAGCAAAATAGGCAAGAAGGCTAGATAGTAAGTTAGATAAACAAACTGCAAATAACAACAATATAATAAACTTAAAAGTATCAGTTTTTAAACTACTGGCGCTACTAAAAGTCAGAGCAAAAACGATAAAGGGAACAACAAATATTAATATTGATTTTATGCTTAGGCTTACTGAGTATAGTAGTGCTTGAATTTGAATAGGAATAAAACTGCTAAAAATTGCTGGTAGGACAATAAGTAAAAGAATTAATAACTTTAGCATATGTGTTAGATTAAACATTACTGCACCCTGAGCGATTCGAACGCCCGACCTTTTGATCCGTAGTCAAATGCTCTATCCAGCTGAGCTAAGAGTGCTAAACTCAGTTTAACATGCTAATTAATTGATGCAATTTTTATTTGGAAAAAGTAAATAATTGACTATATAAACTTAGAATAGTAAGTTATATAAAAAACTGAAGGGATTTTTATGGCAAAAGGTGGAAAAGTCGCAAAAACTGCGAGCAAGAATAATCCTGCACAACGTAAAAAGGGTATTGTACAAAAGCTATATGGTGATAAGTCAGTAAGGCCTGTAAAGTATATAGACAGAACTGTTGGTGCAGAGTATATGGCAGCTCAATATGACAATGGTAGTATAGTTGAAGATAAAAATGGTAATCCACTGAAGTGGTCTAATATTTGAAGTGGCTAAAGTGGTAGAAGTTACTATAAATTCTATAAAAACTAAAGTAGATTCTGGAGTAACTATATTGCAAGCATGTGAACTTGTGGGAATTGAAATCCCTCATTTTTGTTATCATAAACGCTTGAAAATAGCTGGTAACTGTCGCATGTGTTTAGTTGAGGTGGTAGGTGGATCTCCAAAACCAGTCGCTTCTTGTGCTACACCGGTTACAGAAGGTATGACCATTTATACAGATACACCTAAAGTTAAGAAAGCACGAGAAGGAGTGCTGGAATTCTTACTTATTAATCATCCTTTAGATTGTCCTATATGCGATCAAGGTGGTGAGTGTGATCTTCAAGATATAACAATGGCATACGGCAGGGGACTGAGCAGATTAGATGAGATGAAAAGGTCTGTTCCTAAAAAAGACTTTGGACCACTGATTGAAACTGCAATGAATAGATGTATTCATTGTACTAGATGTACTAGATTCTTATCCGATGTTGCTGGTACCTATGAGCTTGGTGGCATTGGTAGGGGCGAAGATATGGAGATTAGCACCTATATCAAAAAGCACATTAGTTCCGAACTTTCTGGCAACATAATTGATCTCTGTCCAGTTGGTGCTTTAACTTCCAAACCTTACTCCTTTAAGGCACGTTCTTGGGAACTCTCTCACTGCAATACAATAGATATCTTAGATGCAACTTGCAGTGCTATTAGATTAGATTATCGAGATTTTGAAATTATGCGTGTTCTTCCAAGAACGAATGATGAGATAAATGAAGATTGGATTTCAGATAAAACGCGTTTTTCATACGATGGTTTAAGAGTGCAACGCCTTGATCGTCCTTATCTTAGGAAAGAAGGTAAATTAAAACCTGTGACATGGGATGAAGCCTTAACTGTAGCAGCAGAGAAATTAAAAGGAAATAGAATAGCTGCAATCAGTGGTGATTTAGCTGATTGTGAATCTATGTTGCTATTAAAAGAATTAATGCAAAGTTTAGGTTCTAGTAGTTTAGATTGCCGTCAAAATAAAGCTAAACTAATAGCGAAAAACAGAGGAGCATATGTTTTTAACACTACCATAGCTGGGATAGAAAATGCAGATTTATGTCTGCTCATCAATACAAATCCGCGTATAGAAGCACCAATAATCAACGCACGTTTACGTAAAAATTATCTAAGTGGAAATTTTGTAGTAGCAAGTGTTGGTCCTGACATAGATTACTTATATGATGTTAAAAAGCTAGGTGATGATCCTAGTATTTTGGAGTCAATAGCAGCAGGCAGACATACATTTTGTTGCGCACTAAGTAATGCAAAAAACCCTATGTTAATTATTGGCCAAGATGCATTGATTCGAGATGATGCTAGTTCAATCTTGGCTCTAGCAAGCAAGATTGCAGAAAAATTTAACATGATACGTGAAGATTGGAACGGATTTAATGTGCTACATAAGGCAGCAGGTCGTGTTGGTGGTATGGACGTTGGCTTTACTCCAAAAAGAGGAGGAAAGGATACTGAACAAATATTAAACGCTGCAAACAGTGGAAATATTGATGTTATATATCTTCTTGGTGCAGATGAGATTGATATGACTTCTTTAGGAAGTGCGTTTATTATCTACCAAGGGCATCATGGTGATAACGGAGCACAAAAAGCAGATTTAATTTTACCTGGTGCTACTTACGTTGAAAAATCTGCAACTTATGTTAATACTGAAGGACGAGTGCAGAGAACTAGTGTTGCTGTTCCTCCACCAGGAGAGGCAAAAGAAGATTGGTTGATTATTCAAAATCTTTCTAAATATATAGGTCATGCTTTGCCATATGATGATTTAAATGATGTGAGAAAAAAATTAGAGTCAATCGGTCCACAATTTCGTAATGTTAACAAAGTCATAAAAAATAAATGGATTTCCATTAATCATAATATTAATTTAAGCAAGGTTCCCTTTTCGCTCAAAGAGTTTAATTTCTATATGACTGACCCAATTAGCCGCTCATCACAAATAATGGCAGATTGTACTAAATCTTTTGATACTGCAGTCAATCAGAATTAATAATACTTTCAAACTTTTATATTAACTTAGCAACAGTGTTTATTCTTATACTGATATTGTTACCCTAAATATTTTATGGAATTTTCCAAATATTCAGGAACTGGTGCTGTGATTGTGATGGTCTTATTACTTGGAAGCTTAAAGGAAATGGAATGAGCATGGAGATGCACTTTATTTGCAATACCGGCAATAAAGGCACTTTTTCCACCATACTTACCATCACCAACAATGGGACATTTTATATAAGACATATGAACACGTAATTGATGTGTTCTACCTGTGAGTGGCTTGAGCTTTAAATATGCAACTTTAGATTGCCATTTTTTTATTACTGAAAACTGTGTAATAGCACTTTGTCCTAGATTTTCATCAACAACTACTTTCTCTTGTCCAAAGACATACTTTTTTACTAAGGGAAGGTCTATAAAACCACTATTTTGGGTCGGTATTCCAGAAGTTAATGCCAGATATATCTTTTTTATTCTTCGATTTTTAAACTCTTGCATTAAATAACTCGCAGCTTCTGCATTGCGTGCAAGTAACAAAACACCACTAGTATCTCTATCTAACCTGTGCACAAGTTTGAATTTTTCTCCTACTTTTATTTGATCTAACAAATCATCAATACTAATTTGAACTTTAGTTCCACCTTGTACAGTTATTCCCTGAGGCTTGTTGATGGATATAATATATTCATCTTCATATAAAACATTGTTTTGTAATATATTAGTTATTTTATCGTTACGTTTTCTATCAGAATTTAAGTAAGAAACGTAATCTAAATTCTCTACAATTAAAGACTGACCAATTTTGGTTCTATAGCTCGATTTAACTTTGCAGCCATCAACCTTAATTAACCCTTCTCTTAATGACTTCTCTATAACGGATTGTTTAAGATTAGGAATAATTCTACGAATATATCTATCTATCCTTACATCATTACTATCTATTAATATATCCATTTTAAAATTATGTTGCAACAGTAGTTTGCTTTAGCTTATCCTCTAGGGAATCACATAAATTTGGATTACCTGCAATAAGTAAGTTGTCATTTATGCTTACTTTACCTCTACTTTCTTGCAAAAAAAGTTTACCAATTGCAGTTTTGTGTTCATTGATACTACCACAAATTAATGCATCAAAACGTTCTGCTGCTACATAAGCAAAGCTTAAAAGTGCTGATCCCATAAGGCGCACATTGACTCCATTTAATAACAATTTATTTAGTAAGCTTCCCTTAATATTATAACAATCAGCAAATGCTCCATTTAAACCCTGTTTGCTTTTGTTTCGTATTGGAATAATGTGAGACTGTGGATCTTCCATGAATACACCATTTTCTTTTTCAACCCAGAAGATTTCTTGAAGTATAGGAGCATCTATCACAGCAGCTATAGCTTTCTTTTTGTCTAAAAAAAGGATAGATAATGAAAAATAATTGATAGCATTAATAAAATTAGCTTGGCCGTCCATTACAGCAATAAACCCTGTGTAATCGTCTTTTATTGTAACATCTCTATTATCTATAAATAAGAAATCACAATTCTTTCTATAATTCATTAAACCGTCATATATTATCTCTTTTGAGCGTGATTGCGCTCTTTGCAAAAAACTGCTTATTCCACGTGAAGATCTTAATTTATTAATCTCATGAAAATCACGAGCCAATGGTTTTGATGCTCTACATATAGACTCAATCATTACTTTTATAAGCGGTGATGTAATAGTCATTATTTTGCCCTTTCATAATAGCTATCGTCAGGTGTGTGTATCACTACTTTATCTTTAGCCTTGATAAAGGGCGGTACTAAAACTCGCAGGCCATTCTCTAAAGTAGCAGGTTTATAAGAAGCACTAACAGTTTGTCCTTTTATTGTCTCTTCAGTTTCTTCAACTACTAATGTAACGTAATTTGGCACATGAGCAGAAATTATATTTCCTTCATACATTACTATTTTAATATTCATATCACTTTGCAAATAAACTTTTTTATCGCCAAGAAGATCTTCATTAATAACTATCTGTTCATAGTTCTTAGGATTCATCAAAGTAAGCGTATTACTACTAGAAAAAAGATAAGTGTACTCTTCCTCATCCAATATTGCCCTTTTTATATTAGCGTCAGAACGGAAACGCTCATAATGCTTTGTACCTGTCTTAATATCCTTCATTTCAACTTGCATATAAGCCCCACCTTTTCCTGGTTGAGTATGCATTATGCTAGCTACCAAATATAATTTATTGTTATGTTCTAAAACTTGGCCAGGTCTAATGTCATTTGCTTTTTCTGCCATAGAAATTACTATTCAAAATATCATTCTAAACCTAAACAGTTTTAATTGCAAATCAGGATTAATTAAAATCAGCCTTGTGCTTTTTTGCCAAGAGTAAAGATAGTAGCAATTCTACAGGAAAAAAGAAAAAGACAAGAGGAGAAATAAACAATGCATGTTTGTTAATGATACTAGAATATTTACGTCGTACATATTTCCATATACAGCTAACCCAAGAAAGGTTTCTCTAATGCTTGAAAAACAAAATCGATAGCATCATTAATATTTGGCCAAAAAGTTGGCAGTACTTTTCGTACTGAATGCTTAATTGCAAACCAAAAATTGGATTGAGATCAGGGTGGCAAAATTTGCATCCAGCATTTCAATTTTAGACTTATGGAATTATCAATCTTGCTGCAGCATTGAAAACGGTGCTTTCTGCATTTAAAGCTCCAATTATACTAATCTTTTTTCTCTTAAATGCAGGTTTATTGCCATTTCTCTCCCTTTTATTCCTTAACTTTTACCTATTCCTTCTTTTACCTAAATCTATGTTGATTAGCTGTAGATCTGTATGACTGAGTTGAAACCTTCAAAAAAAGACTTAAAAAGATGGTTGACAGAGCTTAGAAAAATGAAAGATTTAGGTTATTTGGGTTCTCAGAATATTTATTACGTGAGTAATATGAAAGCAGCAGACTTTTATTATTCTCGTTTGCTAAATCGATAAGACAGCTTTGCTAAATAATATTTTATATTTAAGTGAAATTTCATTTAAGCATATCGATCATTCTAGAACCAAAATCCACAGACCAATGTTTCACAAAACTATGCAAATTATTTTTCGCAATACTATTCTTTAGAAGATTGATATTTTTTTATAATTACACAATCAGTTGCTATAACCCATGCACTTGATATATTGCTTCCCAGAAAAATACTAAATCTCAACTTTTCTAATTCTCATTTGTCGAATTAAGTATCTGCAATACTTTATCTGCTTCTATTTTCTTTATTTCTTTCGCTTGTCTTCTCTATCTCACTCTCCTGTATTGATACCAGTAAAATAACTAAAAACAGCACTTGCTATAAGCGCTTTTTCAATCTACTTTAACTCTTAAAACAAAAATCTTCTGTTAGATTTGCAAAGTAAGTTTCATTATTATTTTCATCATAAAAAGATATCTTGTGTTCATCTAAATCAAGTATAGCAAAGCCAAAGCCATGTAAAGTCCTTATCTCTTGAGCCTTTGCATCTTCAAGATCAACTCCATATAAAACAGGTTTTTGATTCTGTGAGTAGAGCAAGGAACCACCATTCCCAACCATAACCTGTGTTGGTTTTTCCTTCATGAAGATAATTTGCGCAATGTGAACATGACCTGAAATAATTGCTGAAATATTTGCAGAAAACCTATTACCAAACGCTTTCACTTGTGCTATATTGCCATCATGATAAAAAATTGCACTTTTTTTTGCATGACTCCAC
This sequence comes from Candidatus Mesenet longicola, assembly GCA_016860565.1. Lineage (GTDB taxonomy): Bacteria > Pseudomonadota > Alphaproteobacteria > Rickettsiales > Anaplasmataceae > Mesenet > Mesenet longicola. The sequence continues at coordinate 11,163 of BNGT01000021.1, forward strand.
AAGGGTCTGTGAGTTAAAAACCATGCGGGCTTAGAGTTATTATTCTGAAGTAGAAAATCAAATTGTTCATTGAAAGTTTTTATTTGCTCTTCGGTATAATCACTATCTTTACCGTAGGAAGAGTCAAAAACATCAAGTTGCATTGGTCCAACATCAAATACCCAACTAGGAATATGGTCTGAACACTTTGCTGATGAAAAATCACTAGGATCAAAATACCTAAACCACCCTTCATAAGCCCTTGAGCACCCTTCATGATTGCCACGTAAAAATAAAAATGGCGATAGTTCTGAGATGTTCCTAGCTGGGTCAAACCAGTCACTATACCACGCATCACTACCATAATTATACACTTGATTACATTTTTGACCACTTTTGCAAGTTTTCTCTCGGTAATGATAGTCACCCACATGGACGATCAAATCAGGATTATGATCTGAGATAGAATTTAAAATTAAGGTAAGTGGCCATTCTTTTGTGGAATCACATGCTTGCTCAACTAAGTTAGTTACTCGACATCCTGTATCGCCAATAAATGCAATTTTCTTTATTTGCACTGAAAGGGTAGGAATTTGATGATCATCGATTATGATTTCCTTTGTCTCTCTTGGTAGAGATAATTCACAAACTTTCTCAGCGAATTTCTTTTCCACAGGTGACACACGTTCATTCATAGGTATTTCTTCACCATCAACACATGCTATAGGGCAATCTCTATTATCAACAATAGCACGCACGCTTATCATGTTATTCGGTATAACTTGAGACCATGAATAAATAACTTTTGCTTCTAGATGAAAAGGTAGAAGAAAAGCAAATAATATAAAAAAATGATTGGTTAGTTTAATCACTTTAATTCCTTGCATTCAAAATAGAAATGGAAAATTCATAATAATCTATATTATAGATTTTATACCTTAAGTAAAACTTATTGTTTATTTTATGGCAGTATAGCTTAAATGGTAGTTGTAAAATACCTTAAATCTGAAAAATAAATTATTCTACATCTTTTTGATTATTATTTTAATAATATTCTTAATATATTAAGAATAGCTTTAGTTAAAAAATACTATTAGAAGGTGGAAAATTAGACCTAAGTACTAGCAATGGAAAAAGTGCTTTAGATCTTGCTGTTATTTATCTTTTTCAAGATGCTGTAGATGTATTAATAAAAGCTGGCTCTAACGTTGATATTCAAGATCAGGATAGTCGGACAGCGCTAATGTTTGTTATTGATAACTATTACTATTTTACTACAAAATAAGGGAAAAGAAATTAAACACAGCAATAAAGGGTTTAGTTTAACCGGCATTTAACACATATCCAAATAAGTTTATGAAAGATAATTTAATATTGACAAAACGTTTCTACAGCGGTTCTACACTTACTGTTGCTGCGGAATTACTTGGAAAAACCCTAAAATTCTTCAGCTACAAAGGAGTTATCACAGAAACAGAAGCATACATTGGGCAGGAAGATCCAGCATGTCATGCATCCAAAGGTTATACCAAACGTACTGCAGTGATGTTCGGTCCACCAGGCTTTTCTTATATATACTTTATCTATGGTATGTATTATTGTTTCAATGCAGTAACAGAAAAGCAAGGATATCCAGCTGCAGTACTTATTCGTGGGATTAAGCTTATAGAACCAAATACATTAGACATAAACGGGCCAGGCAAATTATGCAAAACACTCAATATAACGAAAGAACATAATCAACAAGATTTAACATTGAATCACAATTTTTGTATTTATAATTCAGATATTTCACCAAATTACATATGTACTCCAAGAATAGGTATAAGCAAAGGTAAAGAAAAATTCTGGAGATTTTGTATAATTTAGAATTAAAAATAGTATATATTAAATGGATGGTAAAGTAATGAATGATGTTCTTTTAGGAGTCAATATAGATCATGTAGCAACACTGAGAAACGCACGTGGCACATCATATCCAAATCCTTTAGATATAGCCTTAGCTGCAGTAAGTGCAGGTGCTGACTTTATTACAGTTCATCTTAGAGAAGATAGAAGACATATAAAAGATCAGGATGTGCGAAATTTGAAAAATAATATTGGAAAATTAAATTTAGAAATTGCACCTACACATGAAATGCTAACAATAGCAAAGCAAATAAAACCTTACTCTATTTGCATAGTACCAGAAAATAGAAAGGAAATAACAACTGAGGGAGGCCTAGATCTTACAAATGAGGATCTAAGAGGAGAGTTAATAATCTTAACAAAAGAAGCCCATGAATTGGATATTAAAGTATCACTTTTTGTTGAGCCGAATATAGAACAACTTAAGTATGTAAAAGAGTTACAAGCAGATATTGTAGAACTCCACACCGGAAATTATTGCAATAATCCATCAGCAAAAGAGCTTGAGCTAATCACTAATGCAGCAAAACATCTAGCTGAACACAAAATAGAATGCCATGCAGGACATGGATTAACCTATGAAAGTGCTGCAATAATGGCAAAAATACCACACATTTCAGCACTCAATATAGGACATTTTTTAATATGCAGTGCTCTCTTTTATGGAATAGAGCACTCAATAAAAAAAATGAAGGCAATTTTAACTAAGAATTAATACTTTCTTTAAGATTTATGCTTTCTTTAAATCTCACTCTTTTTTGTGCAGGCACAGTAATCTTTTCGCCTTTCTTTTGAGGGTTATGGCATTGCTTCTCCTTACACTGAATAACCTTTAAGGTACCTACTTGATGCAAACGAACTTCACCTTTTTCGTGTAGCTTATTTTTTATTACTTGCATAAAAATATCATATACTTCACTAACATGAGATTTTTTTATAAAATCAAATTTATTAGTACATTGCTCAAATACTTCATCAACAACTTCACTTTTACTCATATATATACCTTTTTATTCAAAAAATTTTAACACAGATAGAATATTAAGTCCTCAGTTATAGTCAACTAAATTTATTATTTAAACTCATTTTATGGATAAAAAGGAATATTTGACAGCCCTGTCATTTCATCAAAACTAAACATTATATTAAAATTTTGTAAAGCTTGACCAGCTGCACCTTTGAGCAAATTGTCTATTGCTGACACTACAACTATACTATTTTCTACCCTTCCTAAGAATATGCCAATTTGACATTGATTCGTACCAACTACAGAACGAATATTTATAGATTTATTCGCGTTAATTGCAACAAAAGGAGCATCTTTATAAAAAGACCTCAGCTTACTATTTATATCATCTAAAGAGTAATTTTCTTTAAGATTTAAATACATACTACATAAAATTCCTCTATTTATCGGAATTAAATGCGGAACAAATTGCACTTTAATATCCTGAACACCTTTTTGTAAAATTAATCCTGCTTCTTGTTCAATCTCTGGTATATGGCGGTGATTGGAGATCTTATATGCCTTAACACTGCCATTTACCTCACAAAATAAATTCTCACTACTTAGACTTCTTCCTGCACCACTGACCCCCGATTTGGCATCGATAATGATATGTTCTTCCTTCACTATACCTAGCCCTAATAAGGGCAAGAGCGGTAGAAGAACAGCAGTAGCATAGCAACCTGGACATGCAACCAAGCGAGCAGTTTTTATATTCTCTATATGTATTTCTGATAACCCATAAACAGCACCTTTAACTAAGTCTGGAGATTTATGTGCACCATACCATTCTTCATATAAAGATAAATTCTTAATTCGAAAATCAGCAGATAGATCAATTATTTTTACTTTTTTAGGTATTTTAGCAACTAAACGATTAGACTGACCATGAGGTAAACATAAAAAAACAGCATCTAAATTATCAAAATAAGCTTCATCTGTACTGATAACAAACAAGTCATCATTTAAAATATGGGGATAAATCTCAGATAACAAACCAGTATTCTGATTTGCTGATAAATACTCAATAGTAACACTAGGATGATTAAGTAAAAGGCGTACAACCTCAATACCGGTGTAGCCAGTTGCACCAATTACTGCAACTCTTTTACATTCCATAAAACAAAGATTATCTCTTAGAAAACTGAGGTCTTTTCCTAGCTTTATGTAACCCAGGCTTCTTGCGCTCAACTTTACGTGAATCTCTAGTTAAAAAACCCTCATTACGTAGTATGGAATGTAAATCAGGACGCATTTTAACTAATGCTCTACTTATTCCATGAGCTAAAGCACCAGCTTGACCGGAAAGCCCTCCACCCTTTACAGTTGCAATAACATCATATTTGCCAAAAGTAGAGGTTGCAATAAATGGATCTTGTAAAAACCTAAAAATAGATTTCCTTTTTAGATAACTAAGAGCATCTTCTTTATTTTTTCTACTTCTTTTAACTACAAATTCACCTGTACCAGGTTTAATCCATACTCTGGCAGTTGCTTCTTTTCTTCTACCAGTATGTGGTTTCAATAAATTTTCCTTTTGATTTACAATATCACTCATCCATTACACCTTTTATTTTTTCTATTCAACGAGCCAAAATCTAACTCTACAGGTTTTTGCCCATGATGTTTATGTTCTGAACCAGAATATACGTACAGATTCTTGAAACGCTTTCTTGCCATAGGACCATCATCTAACATTCGCTTTACAGCCATTTTTATAACTCGCTCGGGAAATTTGCCACGTAAAATATTTTTAGGAGTACAACTCTTTAAACCGCCAGGATAACCTGTATGTCTATAATAAACCTTATCTTTAAACTTATTCCCAGAAAAACATACCTTTTCAGCATTAATTACTACAACATTATCACCACAATCCATATGAGGGGTATATTCTGGTTTGTTTTTACCACGTAACACTTTTGCGATAAAAGCTGCGAGCCTACCAACGACTATCCCATTTGCATCTATAAGTATCCATTTTTTAGCAATATCACTTTCTTTTAGTGAAAAAGTTTTCATCTTTAAATTGCAAATAAACAAAGATTAAAATTATAAAATTAGTACATATTTGTCAATTGTTAATTTGAGATAACATCTAAACTATTTATATTTGGATTATGTATAATTATAAAGAAAATGATCTTGCTGCACATGCATTATTAATTACAGCATCACAAGCTGTTGGTAAAACTACAATTAGAGGGATAGCAAAAGACAGTAATATCTATCCAACAGTCCAAGCGTTGAGGCTTATGGGCGTTAAAATTACTGAAAATGAAGATTTATATACAATACATGGTGTTGGAGTGGGTGGGCTGGTTGCTCCAAAAAATGTATTAGATGTAGGAAATTCTGATATATCAGCACATCTGCTTATTGGTCTTTTGTCAACATATTCCTTTACTTCTTTTTTTACTGGTAATATAGATTTACGCTCAAAACCCATAAGCGAAACAATTAAAGCTTTATCATCTATGTGCGTAGGTTTTATTGCCAACAATAATTCATTTCCCATAGCTGTTGTTGGTTCTGATAGTACAATACCTATTTCCTATACCTTAACTATTCCTTCAGCTGAAATAAAATCTGCAATACTTTTTGCTGCTTTAAACACTGCAGGTAAAACAACAATAACAGAGGTAAAATCAACAAACAATTGTACCGAAACAATTTTGAAAAGATTTGGTGCTAATCTAAATATTAGTAAAGATATGAATGGCCATAACATCATTGCTATACACGGTAGAGAAGAATTGCTCGCACAAGAAAAATCACTTGACATATAAATACTACAGGTTAATTAATATAAAATTAATTTTGTATATTTAGATTATACCTCATCAAAATTGGAGAGTTAAAGTGTTTGGTTTCTTAAAGTGTATTAGAATATTTCCTGTAGTCTTAGTAGCATTGTTAGCGTTATCGATCTTGCCAGGCCATGCTACTGCTGCTCCTGCTCCTGGTGCTGCTGGTACTGGTGCTGCTGGTACTGGTGCTGCTGGTACTGGTGGTGGTGGTACTGGTGGTGGTACTGGTGGTGCTGCTAATGTATTTGAAAATGTATTCTGCAATATTTATAGGCTTGCAAAAAACATTGGTAAGCCTTTGCTTCTCCTAATAGTTCTCTTTATAGCTACTTTGGCTTATTTTGGTAAGGTTCAACTGATTACGATAATTATGATAGTCGTTGGTGCAGCTATTTTCTTCGGCGCTCCTACTGTAGTTAATCTTATTACTGGTAGTGGTGCAATATGTACTAGCGACACTGTTGTTAACATTACTGGCTAATAAAATTAGTAAAGTAGTTTTTATTTCCAGTTATAGCATAAAGTGAAGTTTTTAAGTAGTTTATACAGCTCTAAGTTTATCAGCAAAATTAAGGAGATTTTTAGAGCTGACAGAAAAATAGATTGCTTAGCAGAACTTGAAGATTTACTAATTGCTATGGATATTGGAGTTGAAGCTGCAAGTGCTATAGTTAGTAAATTCTTAAAAATTAAGCTTAACAATGACATTGAAACTATTCAAAAAAGAATTATAGATGAAATAGCAGAGATTTTAAGATCAGTAGAAAAGCCACTTAGTTTAAATGCTAAGCCACATGTAATGATATTTTGTGGAGTGAATGGTAATGGTAAAACCACTACAATAGGTAAGCTTGCCTATAGGTATAAAAAACTAGGGAAGGAAGTGGCACTTGTTGCGTGTGATACCTTCCGTGCTGCAGCAACAGAACAACTAGAAGCTTGGTCAGAACGAGTAAAATGCAATATAATTACTGGTAAACATGGTAGCTATCCGGCAAGCGTTGCTTATAGAGCAATGGAAGAAGCAGTTAAAAATAATATAGACGTTTTACTCATTGATACTGCAGGTAGGCTACACAACAATGCTAACTTTATGGAAGAGTTAGCAAAAATACGCAAAATCATCCAAAAACAAGATCAATCCGCACCACATAACACTATCTTAGTATTGGATGCAACAACAGGGCAAAATGCTTATAATCAAGTAGAAAAATTCAAAGAAATTGCTGATATCGATGGCCTCATTATAACTAAATTAGATGGGAGTGCTAAAGGTGGAGTAGTGGTAGGATTTGCACAAAAATATAAAATTAACCTACATGCCATTGGAATAGGAGAGGGTATAGAGGATCTAAAAGATTTTAACTCAAGAGAGTTTGCTAAAGCATTGTTTCACTCTTTCTAAAATTCTACTTTTTGAGCCTAAGATAAAGTTTTAAAAACCAAATAAAGTTTAAGCGTTAATTAAAAATAAAGCCATTTTTCCCTACTGTCACTCCTAAGCCTTCTACATTTAATTCCGTAAAGCGACTCATTTTTTCTCTTGCTTCAGCTTTTTTTGCAGGTATGATAAACTCTAAGGTTGACCCTTTCTTATAAGTAACTATTACTTTACCATCTACTAAATTGCTTATAGTGTCATCTAAGCAACCTTTGTCATCTTTAGCTTTAAGATTAGATGTAAGTATTGGTAATATATCTGTAAGTGGGGTGTTTGAATAAGTATTATCATTTTCACTTGGAAAATAAGATTTTAACTCTTTAAAAAATTTTGAAATATCAGCAGAAGTCTGATTTACCTGTTTTGCAGCTTCAGATACGTCTTTTGATGTTTGCTTTAATTGCTTTGATACACTCGATATATCTTTACACATCTGCCTTATTGGTGACTTTAATTCTGATACATCACATCCCATTTGCCTTACTTCTTGTGCTGCTTTTGATATATCTTTGCATGTTTTCTCTATTGCACACATAGCTTGTCCAACTGGCTGTGCTATTTTCTCCCCTAATGCTTTTCCTACTTTTGCTCCTGCACCACTCAACCATGATCCTTGTTCTTCTTGTCTATTATCAGTAGTGAATAGAGGCAGTACAATCTCTGTATTATCTGTACTATACATTGTATCAGTGCTACCACTACGAGTAACAGATAGCCCATATTCTTCTTCGTTAAAGTCTACATTAGAACAACACTCATCTTCGTTATTTTCTATTTCCTTTTTCTCTTTTTCTTGATTGACACTTTGCTTTGTGAATTGCCCATTTATAATTGTTATCTTCGAACTTTTGCTGTTAAAATTAAGTAAAATATCTTTATTACTAAACTGTGAAAAAGTGTAATCATTCATTTTATTGTTTTTTGCTTTGTAGATAGTAAAGCCCAACTTTGCAAGAGAAATAGAAAAAAATAAAATTAATACTGGAATAGCAATATAAAGGTTCTTAATATTAAATTCATTAGCTGCCAGCACTGCAAATAATGTTACAGCTGGCATTATTATAGGAATTGATAATAATAAAATTCTATATCTATTCTCTCTTATATGCTGAATTAATTCACCTTGTTTATCCAAACTAACTGGAACAATATACTCAAATGTTCTTCCTCCTCTAAAGTCCAGAATAATCTTTATTTTATCTATCTCACCTTTATCACCTTTGTTTAGATCGCTATTTAATAATTCAGTCCCTATTTTTTCATTCTTGGCAATTGCCCTATACCATGAATTAAGTATGAGTGATAAAATAAGAAAAGATGATAAAATAGAAGCAGTAATTACATATCCATGTATACTTTGACTTTCAGCTCTAGTACTAATTAAGGCAAAACCAATGAAGTAAGATAATGTGAAAGTTATAAGAGAAGTAGAAGTAGCTAATGGTATCGTACCATTAGTAGAATATTTTCTAAGAAAAGTTACCGCTTCTCCAGCAACTTCTTGAGTTGGAGAAATAAAAGGTATGTCTACTTTTACACCTTCTGTGAGCTTTTTTACTAATTTTTGTATAACTTCTTCTGTCACAACATCCCCCATTGTTGTTATATGTCAAATTTAATTACTAAACGCCCTTTAGCTGCGTTCTTCAATCCATTTTAACTGTATCGCTTCAAGTATCCTCTCATTACACCTATCTGGATTATCATTGAAACCCTGCAAAGTAGTTACCATCTTTTTAAGTTTAGTAAATCTAATATTTGCTATATCTTCATCAGGATATACATCTTCTAAAGCAATTGCTATATCCTCTATGTTAGTCCACTTTATCATGTTACATCACATAAATGGTGCCCACGGGGAGACTTGAACTCCCAAGGTTGCAATAACCCACGGATTTTAAGTCCGCTGCGTCTACCATTCCGCCACACGGGCAATATTACCTTGAGAAAAACTCAACAATCAAATTGATTTCCATATCAATTGGATAAGGAATCTCAGAAAATTTTGGCATTCTTAAGTACTCTATTGTATAATATTCTTGTTTATCCTCAATACAAAAATCTATTTTTAAATAAGAAGATGATTCAAGTACTCCCAACTGGACTTCTGATTCCTTTTTTCCATTTGAGTGAATTAACTTCTTCTTGATTTTTATAAGATCACCAGGTTTAACCGTATAACTAGCAATATTTACCATTTTATCATTAACAGTTACATGATTGTGAGACACAAATTGCCTAGCCGTAAAAATTGTTGATGCAAGCCCAGAACGATACAATACCGACATTAAACGTGACTCAAGCAAGCCAGTAAAACTATCTATTATATTACCTACTTTCTTTACCATCCTCTTTGCTTTTACAAATGTATTTTTAAATTGTCTACTAGTACGTAAATTATAGTAAGCCTTAAGTTTGTTATGTGCAGCAAATTGCTTTCCAAAATCAGAAAACCTCTTAAAACCAGAAGTACCATGCTCCCCTGGCGGATACTTACGTGAATTTACTGGATCTTTAGCTTGCCCCCATAGACTCACGCCATATCTGCGACTAATACCATATTTTCTACCTATTTTATTTCCCATAAAACATCAAATTCTAAAAATTAAATAAATTATTAGATTTCTATGTTAATGTGTCAACTTCTTTTGTGATTTATCTCTAATTCACTTAATACTTACTGAAAAACGCTATCCCTAACTAGAAAAATTTAGAGATCAATCTAAACTTTTTGCAAATTAACAATTTTATATTAGTTATAGTATAAATCATCAATTAAGAGAAAGGATGCTAACATGGGTATAGTTGAATATGATAAGTGCTACAACGAGATATGCCAAATTGCACATAACAATAACTTAGACAAGCAAAAATTGAGTGATGAACTGAATAAAGTACTTACTAAGTATGATATAGCACTTGATACACAAAATCAATACGGTAACACATTTTTACACTGTGCAATTTATAACCGTGACATACATACTGCCAATTTTCTAATAGAGAAAGGAGCTGATGTTCATGTGCGAGGTTATCTTGGATTGACATCTATGCACCTTGCTGCCGCAAATAATGATGTGTCTATTATTAATTTGCTTGCAGATAGAGATGCTTATCCTAATGAAGAAGACCACTTTGGTTGCACACCCCTACATATAGCTGCTTTTTATAGCAACTTAGAAACTATTGAATTATTAGTTACTACCTTAAAAGTAAATATTGATGAAGTTAATGATGTAGGATATACGCCATTACATCTTGCTGTTTTCAATAACGATATAAATACAGCTGAGCTTCTTATAAATCTTAAAGCTAATGTTAATCTAGGGTCTAATGTTGGGCTTACAGCATTACATCTTGCTGTTGAGAGAAACAATCCAAATATGGTTGAACTACTTGCAAAAGTAGGAGCTAAGATTGATAAAAAAGATGAACTTGGTAGAACATCTTTATACATAGCTGTTGCCGATAATAACATGCGTATGGCTATCCTTTTGATAAGTATTGGGGCTGATTTTGATATCAAAGATAATGAAGGTTACACAGCTTTGTATATTGCAATTGTAAAAAATAATATTGATATAATTAAGCTATTGATCAACGTAGGAGCTGATGTTAATGCAAAAAATTGTGAAAAAATAACCCCTTTGCATATTGCCGTTATGAATAATAGACTTACAGTCACTATGCTTATTGTAAAGGAAGGATCTGATATTAATGCAAAGGATTGTTTTGATAAGACGCCATTAAATTATGCGGAAATAAGAAAAAATAGAAAAATAATAGAATTTCTAAAGTTAGATAATACTGAAGTATCTACTCCTTTCTCAACCACAATTAAAGATATCAATGAAATTCATAACTATAAATTACAAGATAAAGGTAAAGCTTTATGTGCTATGATAGTACTTACATTACCATTGACTATAGGAGCTGCTTATTACTACTTTCTTGGTATACAAGGAGCAGCCTATTTTATCGCTACTATGGGAATAGTGGTACTTTTGTTTTGTGTACTTAGAGTATGCTGTGGCGATAAAGGAAAAGCATTCTATGTTAATAAGAATTCAAGTATGGAATCAGTAAATATTGCTACTCAAATTAATGTTAATAATCAAGTACAGCATAATAGTATATTAGAGATTAATGAGTTAGAAAATACTAGCCAACACGAGAAATTTTAATATTGTTCTATCTTCTGAATTAAGAGTTTATCAGCAAATGAGTAGCATGAGGAATATTGACTCTGCAATTTTTGCCAACCCTAATAACTAAAATTAACGTATTCAATGCTATTAGACCTCTTGCAAAACTCAAATAGAAAGTTTAAAATTGTAAATACC
>BNGT01000022.1 GCA_016860565.1 Candidatus Mesenet longicola
ATTAAAACCTGGACAAATTTGATAATGCAACAAATCTTTAAAAACAAAATTGATGGATGTAGAGCGCTCCTCCATATTCACCGGATCTTAGAATATTTTTGGTTTGCCATTAAACACGCTGTGAGAAACCAACCTTTTGGCCTGATATTAACGCTGCTATAAATTTTGTGTTCCAAGAATTAGGGAAACCTTACTTGGGTTAGCTATATATGGGTAATATCTACTATTTCAGCATTATTGAAATTTTTTGATATTGACTTTCTTGTTTAAAAAAGTAAAATTCTACCTTCTTTAGGTGTATTTTAAACAATAGGATGACAAATGGTTGCAAAGAAAAAAGCTACTCTATTAGTAAAACTTGTCAGTACTGCAAAGGTTGTTAAAACAAAAGCTGATGGAACAAGTGAAGAAAAATCTACTGGTTATTTTTATGTAAAAAAACGTAATCCTAAAAAATTGGTAAATAAATTGTCTTTCCGCAAGTATGATCCAGTAATTAGAAAGCATGTTATGTTTAAAGAAGAAAAACTAAAATAAATAGATTGTTTTTCGTTTATAAATAAGGGTCATCACCATCTAAGTCTTGCAAAATTGCATAATTGCCTTTTCTAAATTTACGTTTTAAAGATGCAATAGTATTTTCACTCACGCCACTTAAATTCAGTGCTGCTGCACCTAGCTGCAGTCCAACCTCAAAAGTTTCTGGTATTATCTTGCTAACACCAAAATCTTTATATGTTGTTGAATTGCTTAAGTCATAGAGCCTGATAACTATATTTAAATCTTGAAACTTTTGTGCGACTAAAGACACAATTTTTTTTATTGTAACTTCATTTCTTATTGAAATTATAAGGGTTTGAGCTCTTGCAATACCAATAGATTGCAGCATTTCAAGTTTTGTAATATCACCAAGATATATAGGGAATCCTTCATTTTTCCCCTCTCTGACTATTTGTGGTTGGACATCTACAATAACATAGCTTAAGTGTTCAGTAGCTAACATTTTTGTTACCATGCGCCCAGCTCTACCAAAACCAGCAACTATTACGTGATTATTAAGGTCTTGGGTGTCCATAATTAATTCCTTGGTATTTAGAATAACTTTTTCGTCACTTGCAATGTTAGCGATCCAATCCCCTAAACTTGCTAAAAGTGGAGTAAATGCCATAGTAACTGTAGTTAACATCATAAGTATTTGTGCAATATTACTTGGGAGTACGTTAAATTGATTTGCTAGTCCGAATAATATAAATGCAAATTCTCCACCTTGAGACAGTAATAACCCTGCATGTATTGCAGAAGCTGCTTGAAAGCGAAAAAATCTACATAATACATAAATTATTGACGCTTTCAAAGCTATCAAACTGATAGCTAGCAGCATAATTAATGGTAGCTGATTAAGTAACAACTTAATATCTATCGACATGCCTACAGTCATGAAAAACAGACCAAGAAATAAGTCTTTAAACGGTAATATCGTTTGTTCTACTTCATACCTATATTCCGTTTCTGCAACAAGGAGCCCAGCTACAAAGGCTCCTAAAGCCATAGAGAGGTTGAATTTTTCAGTAATAAAAGCTGCCCCCAGTACAATTAAGAGTGTTGTTGCTATGAATATCTCGCTGTTCTTCATTGCTGCTATCATAGTAAAGAGTGGTCTTAAAAGTAACCTTCCAACTATAAATATTAAAATTAGTGCAATTGCCGCTTTCGTAAAAGCATATATTAAAGGCTTGATTAAACCCTGATCAGAATGGCCAGCAAGCAAAGGAAGTAGCACTATCAGCGGTACAACCGCAAAATCTTGTAGCAGAAGCACAGCTATTGATAATCTTCCAACTTGAGTTGCTTGATGACCCCTATCTTGTAGTACTTGCAACACTATTGCTGTTGATGATAGTGCAAGTCCACCACCAATTACTACTGCAGTGTTAGAATCTACTCCAAAAGCATATGCAAGGCCCCATATTGATAATGTAGTTACAATCACTTGGAGAGAACCAAAGCCAAAAACATGCACACGCATGGCAATCAGTCGTTCAAAAGTAAGCTCAAGTCCAATCACGAATAATAAAAATACTACCCCAAATTCTGCAAAATTATCTATTACTTCAGGAGCATGTATTAAATTAAATCCGTGAGAGCTAATTAATGCTCCAGCAACAAAGTACCCTAAGACCGGACTAATACGCATTTTCCAAAATGCAACAACAATAAATACAGCTGCAAATAATAAAATTATTATGTCAAATAAATATTCTGTATTGTTATGCATTTTACTTAATTTATCCTTTCCATTTTATTGAACATCCTATACTTGATCTTTGATTTTCTGCAGGCTTTCCAGTAGTTACTATGTATACCATAGCGTTAAGTAAATCACGATCTTTTTGCTCATTATTAATTTCATTCATTCCCGATTTATCAAAACATCCTCGATAACATAATTTTAATTCAGAATTAAAGCCAAAAAAATCAGGGGTACAAACCGCACCATATTTTTTAGCAACTTCTTGAGTATCATCGATTAAATATGGAAAGTTGAATTTATGTTCTTTTGCAAACAAAACCATATTTTCATAAGAATCCTCAGGATAGCTTTCAGTATCATTAGACATAATGGCAACAGCACCAACGTTATATTTTATGTGCAGTTCTTTCATATCATGCACGAGCTTAGTAATAATCGCTTTAACATAAGGACAATGATTACATATAAACATTACAATCAAAGCTTTAAAATTACAAAAATCATTTAAGCTATAATATTTGTTATCAACCCCTAGTAAATTGAAATCTTGAGCTGAGAAATTCGTATCCAAATTTGGTGTACTTAAAGCAACCATAACACCCTTATATAAATAGAATGGAGTTAAAATTATGTAAGATTTACAGCTAGATGTCAAATCTATAGATAAAGATGGCAAAATTTATTTTACATATGTATAAATTTTTATTTTTATGTTTATAACTATTGAAGGTATAGATGGGTCGGGAAAAACCACTGCGTCTAATTTTCTTGCCGGGCATTTACAATCAATATATGGAGAGGAAAAAGTAATACTCACTCGGGAACCAGGTGGTACTAATTTCGCAGAGGATATAAGAAAATTGTTACTCAAAAATAATCAAATTGATCCTATTGCTGAGCTTCTACTGTTTATATCAATGCGCAAAGAACATGTAGAAAAATTAATACATCCTGCACTTAAAGAGAAAAAAATTGTCATTTGCGACCGTTTTATCCATTCAACAATTGCCTATCAAGGGTATGGATATGGTATTGATATTAAAATTATCAAAGAGCTACATGAAATAGCAAAGATCCCATATCCAGATATAACATTTATCCTTGATGTTGAGGTGAGCATTGGGCTACAGCGCGCAGCCCATAAAAATAAATATGAAGAAATGGGAATAGACTTTTACAATAAAGTAAAAGATGGCTTTTATGATATTGCCCAAAATGATTCAAACCGTTGTCATATTATTGAGTCAAATAGCGATCTCAGTTATCAGCAAATACTAACCATTCTTAAAAAGAAATTAGAAGTTATAAACCATGCCAACCTCTAAACCATAAACACCAAACCTGTGAGTAATAGTTGCAGTGGTTGAGGCAATGCGAGCAGTGTTGTTATAATTATAATTGTTGTAGAAAGCACCATTGATAATCACATTACTTAAAATTCCCGCATCACCAGCTGGAATTTTAGTTGTAGATAAAACACTTGCAAATTCATCATTAAAGATGCCAAAATAACGCAAGCCAGCAAATATTTGAGCCTTTTCAGTGAGTGTATATTGTGCACCAAGCTTTAGTTGATAAGCAGGAGCATAGTGACTTTTCCCTAAAAATTTAACTTTAGTCAGCCCTAAACCACCACCAACGTACGGAGCAAGATATGGGTTTATATTTAAGTCATAATAAACATTCATTAGCATAGATTGATTATTAAAGCCTTCATCTTTTATCTTAAACGCAGCTTTTGCACCAGTAAAATTAAGTGATGTATGATTAACAGCATTAAAGCCTTGTTGATATTTTTTTATCCAAATAGTTGGCCATTGTATCACCTGTTGTGTTGTTGATCGTAGTGCACAAGAAGAGCTAGTGGAAGTTTTCCATTGTGAATCACAGTTTGTTCCTGCTGCAGCTTGGCCACTGCGAACAAGTTCAATATATCCAGCTTTTTCTTTATCTCCATATTCTTCGTCATCGAGGTTAAGCTGCGAGTATAAACCTTCAATTTCAATTCTAGATGGCAATAGGCGTGAAAGCATAAGCGGCAGCTGTAGTGCATTTAACTGATAGCCAATTGCACCACCACCAGCAAGGCCAGGGGTGTATTTAGGCTCATAACTCTCTACAAATTCTTCATCTGAATTGAAGCTCATAACCTTTTCTGTTACGTTACCGGCTTCTTCCTTGCCAGAAAAATCTCCCATTGCGTTGCCAAATGCGCCAAAATAACCACCCTGAACGTAGAAGTTCTTTAATTCAGTACAATGTGCAGATGAACAAAAAAATAGAATTGTTAATATAAATATATTTCTATACAACATAAATTTCTCCTAAATTAGGAATACACTAATTTTATAATAAGTTGCACACTGGCAGGCTTTATTTAAAGATGTTAGAAATTATAAACCATGCCAACCTCTAAACCATAAACACCAAACCTGTGATTAATGGTTGCAGTGGTTGAGGCAACACGTGCGGTATAGTTATAATCATACATTGTACGATTAACTCTATTATAGTGAATATTATTAATAATGACTTCTCTTAAAGTTCCCGCATCACCAGCTGGAATTTTGGTTGTAGGTAAAACACTTGCAAATTCATCATTAAAGATGCCAAAATAACGCAAACCGGCAAATATTTGAGCTTTTTCAGCTAATCTATAACTTGCACCAAGTTTTAGTTGATAAGCAGGAGCATAATGACTTTTTCCTAAAAATTTGACTTGAGTGAACCCTAAACCACCACCAATATACGGAACAAGATACGGATTTATATTTAAATCATAATATACGCTCATCAGCATAGCTTGATTGTTAAAGCCTTCATCCTTTATCTTAAACGCAGCTTTTGTACCAGTGAAATTTAGTTTTATTGCACTATATCCCATATTACCACTGCTCTGTAACTCACAAGAAGGATTAGTTATAGTTTTCCACTTTGAATCACAGTTTGTTCCAGCAGAAGGTGTCATATCACCATCATTAAGTGTAGCTGGGCCACTGCGGACAAGTTCAACGTATCCAGCTTTATCTTTATCTCCATATTCTTCGTCATCGAGGTTAAGCTGCGAGTATAGACCTTCAATTTCAATTCTAGATGGCAATAGGCGTGAAAGCATAAATGGCAGCTGTAGTGCATTTAACTGATAGCCAATTGTGCCGCTACCAGCAAAGCCTGGGGTATATTTAGGCTCATAACCTTCTACAAGTTCTTCATCTGAATTGAAGCTCATAACCTTTTCTGTTACGTTACCGGCTTCTTCCTTGCCAGAAAAATCTCCCATTGCGTTGCCAAATGCGCCAAAATAACCACCTTGAACATAGAAGTTCTTTAATTCAGTACAATGTGCAGATGAACAAAAAAGTAAAATTATAACTGCATATATCTTTTTACTTAACATAGTAATATTCCTTCTAAAATTATAGAATATTATCGTTACTAATGAAGATGTATATGTCAAGAATTTTTAGCGTAAAAATTGAAATATTTTAAATTAATTCAATTTAAAAGATATTTATTCTTTGCGCATTGACCTACTGAAACGTTTGCGTTCGTTAGGATCAAGATGCATCTTGCGCAATCTTATAGACTTCGGTGTGACTTCAACCAGTTCATCGTCACCTATATATGCTATCATTTCCTCAAGCGTCATTAGTTTTGGTGGAGTAAGTTTTATTGCCTCATCCGCTCCTGATGATCTAACATTTGTTAGCTGCTTACCTTTTAAAACATTTATCTCTAAATCATTATCACGATTATGCTGACCAACGATCATGCCGCAGTACACTTTATCTTGCGGCTTTATAAACATTATTCCCCTATCTTGTAGGTTAAAGATAGCATATGCAACTGCTTCACCTTTATCTGTAGAAATTAAAACACCATTACGTCTACCTGATATTGCGCCCTTATAAGGCTCGTAACTATGGAATAGGCGATTGATAATACCTGTACCGCGAGAATCCGTTAGAAATTCTCCTTGATAACCAATAAGTCCACGTGAAGGAGCTAAAAACGCAAGCCTCGTTCTACCATTTCCTGAAGGGCGCATATCTCTCATCTCTCCCTTGCGGAAACTTAGCTTTTCCATTATTATGCCACTAAACTCTTCATCGACATCTATAATAACTTCTTCTATAGGCTCAAATTTTTTGCCATCTTTTTCCTTAAATAACACTCTAGGTCTTGACACAGAAAGCTCAAAGCCCTCTCTCCTCATAGTTTCAATCAGTACTCCAAGCTGTAGTTCGCCTCGTCCACCAACTTCAAAAGCATCACCTTTTTCTGTCTCCTTTACCGTAATTGCTACATTTGTTTCTGCTTCGCGCAAAAGACGTTCTTTAATAACAGTAGAGGTTAATTTTGTCCCTTCCTGACCTGCAAATGGTGAGCTATTGACACTAATTGTAACAGCCATTGTTGGTGGATCAACGGGAGTTGATTTGATTGGTTCCAATATTTCTGGAGCAGTAATACTATCAGATACTGAAGCTTCCTCCATTCCAGCAATCGCAATTATATCTCCTGCTCTTGCCTCTTCTATACTGATGCGCTTTAATCCAGAAAATGCAAAGAGTTTTGTCAGGCGTCCCTGCTCTACAACTTTACCATCAAGGCTTAATACTTTTACATTTGAGTTAATTTTAGCTATGCCTTGATATACTTTGCCAGTGAGTATTCGTCCAAGAAAGCGGTCTGATTCAAGCAACGTAACCAGCATTGCAAATGGAGCATCATAATCATAATTTGATGGTTTTACGTGTTTTAATATTGTTGTAAATAAAGGTGCTAAATCTTTTCTTTCATCGGATAAATTATTTACGCACCAACCATCTCTTCCTGTAGCATATAAAACTGGGAAATCAAGCTGCTCCTCAGTGGCATCAAGATTTATAAACAAATCAAATATTTCATTTAATACTTCATCTATTCTACTGTCAGGCCTATCAACTTTGTTGATTATGACTATTGGATGCAAATTTGCTTTTAGAGCTTTACCAAGCACAAATTTTGTTTGTGGCATAGGTCCTTCTGAAGCATCTACCAAAAGCAACACTCCATCTGCCATGGATAATACTCTTTCTACTTCTCCACCGAAATCTGCATGCCCTGGAGTGTCTATTATGTTGATCTTTTCATCATTCCACATAACAGCAGTACATTTTGCTAGTATTGTTATTCCACGTTCTCGTTCTTGATCATTGCTATCCATAACGCGCTCACCAATTTCTTGGTTTTCACGAAACGTGCCACTCTGTTTTAACATGTTATCAAGTAAAGTAGTTTTACCGTGATCAACGTGAGCGATTATTGCTATATTTCGAATCATAATTTAAAAAACTTATTAAAACCTTAAATTTTATTAAAAATTCAAGATAAGTCTATAAGTAAAAGACTTAAAAATTGTATAAATAGCAGAATATAATTATTGGTTTTTAAAGTGCAAAAAAAATAGCAACATTAACATACATAAAAAATACACTTTATACGTGTAAATAATATTTTATTATCTACTTATAATATATATGTTATCTTTCTTTAAAAGGATTTTTCTCTTTATAAATAAGATTTATTATTCAGGATTTAATAGAAAAATCTTAAATGGGATAAATAAAAATGAAGACGTGTTCTTGGAGATATTGCAATTTCCAAGAAGAAGTAGAAAATTTATCTCTAAAGTGTTTGCTAATGATGAAAGCTTAAACTGTTTTAAGCTATTTTTAAATGCACACAAAAAAAATGAAAAAGTGTACAGTAGAGATAATATTAAAAATATATTTATTGATCTGACTATTTCAAAAGACGAAACAAAGCTAATCAAGCTTCTACTTGATAATGATATTCCAATATATAGCAATGACTCAAAGGAGCTTAGCATAAAAAGAGTACTGAATACGTATATCGATGTAAAAAAAGACTATAAGCTTTTAGAAAAATTACTATCTGGCTATAAAGATAAAAAAATAAAGGCAACTAGTATTCAGAGAACATTTTCTTTTTATAACGTGTCAGATAAAACAAGGAAGTGCAATGATTTAAAAGAAATAAAAGGGCATTTAGAATTTATTGATTTTCTATCAAAATATTTTGTTGATTCTGTTGGTAAGGAAAACATTGGTAAAATATTTTCTTATGATGATACTATCTTTAATAAGATAAAAAATGAAGACAATAGAGAGCTTTTAAAACTTCTCTTGCAACACCAAACTACCTATAGCGTTGATAAAATAAAAGATATATTCTCTTTTGATGATGATATCTTTAATAAGATAAAAAAGAATCTAAAATTAACTGGATGTCTTCTAAAGTACAAATTTGATGTATCTGACATAAAGTATTTTTTTTCCGAGAAAAATTCTTGTTTTGAAGCAATTAAGAAGAACCCTGAGCAAATAATAAAGTATGTATCAGATCATAAACTGAATTTTGCTGATATCAAAGAAATAGATATTAATGAAGATGAATCATCCATAAAGTTAAGAGTTCCAAAGAGTCAGTTGGATAATTCTTCTACAGAAGGATTTAAAAGACAACAAATTAATAAATAGAAACTTGATATTATCAGAGAGAAACTAGGAATGCTGTATAGCAAATTTTATTGCTGTGTGTGTAACAAATCCACTAACGGTTATAAAAGCAATAAAAAGTAATCCTCCTATTAGTAGAACATTTATATCATGTGCCTGAGCAATGAAGTAAAAATGTATAAACATTGGTATTATCGTTGGTAAAATAAGCACTTGTGATATTGCTGCTGAATTATTATGACCTATCGTTAATGAACATCCAACTGCAGAGACAAATACTACCCCTATAGTACTCAATAATAAAGCTAGAATCAGCAAAATTGAATTATATAAATTACTACCTAATGTTATTACATCGATAATGAAAGAAATAACTGCAATAGGCAAACCAAAGCATAACCAATGAGCAAAGATTTTAAAGAAAATCACTAGTTGTGAAGGGTAGTTGCATATAAATATTTGTTCTAGAGTGCCATCATTATAATCACTTTCAAACAAATTATGCATAGACATCTGTAGAGCAAAAGTTGCACAAATCCATACAAGTGTTACTTTAACTTCTGGTACATCTTTGGTTGCAAATAAAGCTAAGATTAGCATTGCTATAAATAGAGCAATGACATTTATAAGATTGCTACTTTTGTTTAATATTAAACTTAATTCCTTTTCAATAACCACTACTTACAAGTTTGAGTTTGTGATATAATACCTGCTTCATTACAAGTGAAAAGACTTAATACTTCATTATAATAACGGATTTTTAACCTACAATATCTTATAATATCTTGCTAAAAATGGAGAATTTATGGAAATAGAATTACTGCACAATTACAAACCTTCGCAAGATGAAGATTACATGAATCCGATGCAGTTAGAATATTTTAAACGCAAGTTATTATCAATGCAGTCTTTGCTCACAAAACAAACAGAAAATAAAATTTCAACAGTTCTTGATTATAAGGATCGAGATAAGGATATAATAGATATGGCATCTAGAGAGCATGAAATTGGTATCGAGCTTGAAACCAGTAAACGTTCTTTGGAATCGATAAAAAAAATTAATAATGCTTTAAAAAAAATTGATTCTGGACAATATGGGTATTGCGAAGGAACTGGAGAAGAAATAGGAATCGAAAGGCTTGAGATTGATCCTTTAGCCCTTTATTGTATTGAAGAACAAGAGCGTCAAGAGCAATTAAGCAATAAGTAATTTTTTAATAGGAAATCGTGCTTCTTCACTGAAACAGTATCCAAATTATTAATAAAATGAGCTATTAAACTTAATAATGGAACTTATAATATTGGAATTTAATGAAATTGGTATGGCTTGCTTGCTGGTAATGTAACAGTATAGCTCATGATCATCAAGATCGACAATTTTCTCGTACTCACCTAATTCATAATCAGAGAAGTGGTCAATAAACTCTGCAGCAAATCTACCCAACAATATGTCAGTTTCTTTGCATCCTCTATGCAAACTCCTATACAATAGTTTCTTTCTCAGCAACATTATATCATTCATTTTTATAGTAAAAAAATTCACATTAATAATTTTATTGTCAAGCTATATATAGGTCAATATAATAACATAGTTTTAATCTTTTGCTGAGAAATGATATTTCTTTCTGATTTAGCTAGTCGATCTAGTGGAGTGTTATTTTACTTCTTTTCTTTTCTTCTAATAATCTCAATTATCATTTTTGTACATGAATATGGCCATTACATTGCTGCTAAAATCTGTAAAGTAAAAGTTGAATTATTCTCAATAGGATTTGGTCCAGAGGTTATTGGTTTTAACGATAAATCTGGAACTAGATGGAAGTTTAGTGCTATTCCAGCAGGTGGCTACGTTAAAATGCTTGGGGATACAAAAGATAGTGAAAAAACACTCACAGATGAAGAAAAATTACATTCATTTTATAACAAGCCACTATATAAAAAAGCTATAATTGTTTTTGCTGGACCTTTAGCCAATATAATTCTTACAGTATTAATTTTTACTATTTTGTTTTATACGCATGGTAATTATCAAACTTCCCCAATTATTGGTCAAGTATTGGGTGATAGTGCTGCTGAAAGATCAGGCCTTCTGCCAGAGGATGTGATCTTAAGTGTTAACGGACAAAAGATAAAATACTTTGAGGATGTAAAACGCATAGTAATGCTAAGTCCAGGAATAAAGTTGGAAATAAAATACAAGCGTGATGGTCATGAATATAAAACTAACATCACCCCTGAAGTAATTGATAATAAGGACATGTTTGGCAATAAGATCAAAGTTGGCTTTATAGGAGTGTTGCCTTATGATCCGCAAAGTTTTGTTAGGCTATCTATTTTTGATGCTACTATAAAATCTTTAACTGAAACTTATAGCTTAACAAAGTTTACGCTATCTGCAATTGGACAGATTATTAAAGGTCATAGAGACATTAAAGAGCTAGGAGGGCCGATTAAAATTGCACAGCATTCTGGACAATCAATGAAAGGAGGGTTCTTTGTAGTTTTATCATTTATAGCAATGATCTCTATTAATTTAGGTATAATGAATTTACTGCCTATTCCTATGCTTGATGGTGGTTACCTATTTCAGTACATAGTAGAAGCAACTTTGCGTCGCAGTTTAAATCCAAAAATTCAGACATATGCGGCAGCAATAGGGACAGTATTTTTACTGTCTTTAATGGCCTTTGCCACTTTTAATGATATAAGGCATATTTTAATAAAATGAAGAATATAATAGCTTTTATATCAATTTTGCTTATTCCTTTTTGTCTTATAGCTTCAAGTAATGCTATGCGGCAAAAGGTTAAAGCTGTAGAGATTATTGGTAATGAGCGCCTTGATTATCAAACTATACATTCATACGCCAAAATAAGTGATGAGATTGACGACAATGATATTGATGCAATTATAAAAAATCTACATAAAACAGGGCTTTTTAGTAATATTGAGGTAGTATTTAATGAGAAACAAAACCTGATAATTACACTAAAAGAAAACCCTATAGTTAATAATATAATTATAAGAGGAAATCGTGCATTAAGCAATAAGGAGATAAAAAACAACATATTAGGGCTCAAACCACTTGCTACTTTCACTGAAACAAAATTGAAGAATGATATAATGAATCTCACTTCTACTTATAGAAATAGCGCTAGTAAACTTCAATCTAAGGTGAAGTATGAAATTATGGAGCTTGAAAATAACAGAATTGATATAGTACTAAAAATAGAAGAGGGGCGCACATCTTCAGTTAAACGAATTGGATTTATCGGTAATAAGAAATTCTCTGATAATGAATTAAAGCACGTTATTTATAGTAAAGAATATAAGGCAGCTAGAATTTTTAATAGCAATGCAAAATACCTTCCAGAACGCATCATGCTTGATAAAGCTTTAATTGGTTACTTTTATTCAAACAAAGGATATATTGATGTTGTAGTCAATTCAGTTGTTGAATTTGATGATAATTTTGATGCTTATCTCACACTTTTAATTGAGGAAGGAATAAAATATAGTATTGGTTCTATTCAAGTTAATGTCGATTCACAGCTACAAAATATTGAGCAAGAAATAACAAAAATGTTAAAGATCAAAAGCGGAGAAGTATTTAGTGTTGAAGCAATAAATGGTACCGCTATGAAAATTAACAAATATTTAAATGATAAAGGTTACATTTTTGCTCAAGTTGAACCGGAATACAATAAACGTGAAGGTATTGTTGATATCAGTTACAAAGTATCAATAGGAAAAGAAGAATACATTAATAGAATAGATATCAGTGGCAATAATAAGACATTAGATAAAGTTGTTAGGCGTCAATTAAGCATTTCAGAAGGTGATCCATACAATATTCTTCTAGTACAAAAATCCCGCAGAAAGTTGATTAATACGGGTCTTTTTGAAACAGTAGATATAGAAAGCAATAAATTGCAGGATAATGTTGTTAATCTTAATATCAGCGTAAAAGAAAAAAGTACCAGTAGCTTTCAAGTAAGTGGAGGTTTTTCTTCAGCAAGTGGGCTGATGGGAAATATTAATATTAAGGAAAGGAATTTATTTGGTACTGGAAGGGAGTTGTCATTTTCGCTTGAAAAAACAGCATTGTCATTCTCAAATAACATAGATTTTACTGAAAATCATATTTTTGATTCTGACGTTTCTTTAGGAGTTGGTGTATTTTTTTCTTCACAAGCTCAAAGTATAGACAGTAACTTTAGTAGTAAAAATTCGGGATTTATAACTAGGTTGTCTTATGACATTACAGATAACTTAAGCCAGTCTTTACGTTATTCTTTTAAGTACAATAACATTGTAAATGTTGCAAAAAATGCTTCTCTTTTTATAAAAGAGCAGGAAGGGGAAAATATCGATTCATCAATTGGGTATACACTAACTTATAATAAACTTGATAATATATATAGTCCTAAAAATGGTTATTTACTTCGTGCAAGCCAGGACTTATCTGGGTTTGGTGGAACTTTAAATTATCTTAAATCTGAAGCCTCTTTTGCAATTTTCAAATCTATATTACCTAAAATCAATGATAGTATAGTACTACGTTTTAAGGGAAGTATAGGGTATGTTTTTTCTTATAGTGATAAAGAATTAAAAATAGGTCAGCGCTTTTTTATAGGAATGAACGAAATTAGAGGTTTTGACTTAGCTGGAGTAGGGCCAAGAGCGTGGAGTTCAAAATATCAAGATAAATTAGGTGGGGATGCATTAGGTGGTAAATTTTATTTTGTTGGCACCACTCAAGCGGACTTTCCTATAGGATTGCCTGAGTATGCAGGTGTTAAGGGATCATTATTTGTTGACTATGGTACACTATATGGTCTAGACTATAAAAATAAGGATTATTTTAGTGACAATTCTTTAAGAATCTCAGCAGGTTTTGGGTTTTCTTGGAATTCTCCTTTTGGTCCAATGAGGTTAGATTTTGGGTTTCCTCTAGCAAAGGAACCATATGATTTACCAAAAGTTATTAGGTTTTCTGTTGATACTGGTATTTAAAATGAAGCGGTTTTTGATTTCTACTATTGTTGTTTTTTTATTATTTGCTACTGAAGGAATTTGTAGTAATAAAGAGTGTGTAAAGTTTGCAATTGTTGATAGAGACAAGGTTATCTCTGAGTCTTTAGCTTTTCAAAGTATAAAAAAGCAGGTGGATAGCGAACAAGCTACTTTCCAAGAAGATTCTTCTAAGCAAGAGGAGGAGCTGCATAAAGTTAAGCAAGAGATATCTAAACAGCAAGATATATTATCTGAAGAAGCTTTTAGTCAAAAGATGAGAGAGTTTAATGAATCAGTGCTAAAAGTACAGCAAGATTTATCACAAAAAAATATGGAACTTAGGGAATCTTATATTGCTGCAGTTAAAGAGGTTTTAAGTGAAGTAAAAAACATAGCAAGTAATATAGCAGAGGGAGAAAATATAGGTTTAGTGTTATTTGTATCAAAGGAAGAACAAGTCTTTTATGCAAAAGATGAAATTGATATATCAGATAAGACAATCAAGGTATTAAATAAGAAGATGCCAAGTATTGATATCAAAGCAGCGCATAAATAATGCAATTGCCATTTAACATAAATGAAATCATTAAATTATTGCCGCACTCATATCCATTTTTACTAATAGATAGAGTAATAGAATATGAGTCATGTAAAAGTGCAAAAGCAATAAAAAATGTTACATTTAACGAATATTATTTCTCTGGTCATTTTCCAGATCATCCAGTTATGCCTGGGGTACTTATTATTGAAGCTATGGCGCAAACTTCTGCAGTGTGCGTTTTAAATCAAGAAGATAAAAAAGTTGTATATTTTATGTCTATTGAAAATGCAAAATTTCGCAAACCAGTTATTCCCGGGGATACATTAGTATTGCATTCACAAGTGATAAATCATCGTCAAAACACATGTAGATTTTCTTGTGGTGCATATGTTGAAGATAACTTAGTTGCAGAAGCAACAATTTTAGCAATGATTCAAAATGATAAAAAGAGCTCTGATTTCAGTTTACAATAAAACAAACATTGTAGATCTTGCATTTTTTTTGCTTGAGCAAGAGGTTGAAATAATATCAACAGGTAACACTCACAAAACATTGCTCGAAGCAGGTATTAATACTAAAGAAGTATCAGATTACACAGGATTTCCAGAGATACTTGATGGTAGAGTAAAGACGTTACATCCTAAAGTGCATGGAGGAATTTTAAATGATCGCAAGCAACATAATGCTGAAATTGATCGGTTAAACATTGAGTCGATAGACCTTTTAATTGTTAATCTTTATCCTTTTTTGCGAGCTTCTTCTGATCTTAACCTATCTGAAGAACAAGTAATAGAGCAGATAGATATAGGTGGCGTGGCACTGATGAGAGCAGCGGCGAAGAATTTTCACTTTGTAACTATAATTTCTGAAATTGGTGATTACTCAATTCTTAAAGAACAAATGAGGGCTAATTATGGTAGCACTACACTTGAATATAGAAAGCAACTTGCTGCTAAGGCTTTTGCTATAACTTCTAGCTATGATTCTTATATCTATAATTGGCTAGAGAATAAAAGTGATGACTTACCGAAGTTTTTTATACCTCATGGACAAAAGGCGCAGGATTTAAGATGTGGTGAAAACCCACACCAGAAGGCCGCTTTTTATAGTGATAAATTTACTCAATATCCGCTGGAAAAGTGTTATGGCATCAAAGATTTAAGCTATAATAACATAGTCGATATAGAAGCTGCTATAAAAATAGTAGATGAATTTGCAGAACCAGCAGCAGCTATAATTAAACATACAAATCCTTGTGGAGTGGCGCTTGGAGGTGATATTTTAAATGCTTATAAAAAAGCTTTACTTTGTGATGAAGTTAGTAGTTTTGGTGGCGTAGTTGCATTCAATAGAGAGATAGAGTTAGAACTGGCAGAGGAGATAAATAAAATGTTTATAGAGGTAGTAATAGCACCGTCTATAAGCAGAGAAGCACTCGCAGTTTTACAGAAAAAGAAAAACCTGCGCATCATCATTTCTAAATCATATAAGCAAAATAAATATAATATTAAAAATGTTACTGGTGGTTTTCTCGTTCAAGAAAGTAATTTGCATCAATTAACAATAAAGGAAATGAAGCAAGTAACTAAACGCTCTGCTACGGAAATGGAGAAAAACGAGTTACTCTTTGCATGGAAGGTATGTAAACATGTAAAGTCAAATGCTATTGTTATTGTAAAAAATCAAAGTGCAATTGGCATAGGTGCCGGGCAAATGAGTAGAATTGATAGTGTTAAAATTGCAATTGAAAAAGCAGGGAATTGTCAAGGAGCGGTTTTAGCTTCAGATGCATTTTTTCCATTTTCAGATAGCATAACACAAAGTGCAAATGCTGGAATAACAGCAATAATACAACCGGGAGGATCTATAAAAGATAAAGAAGTAATAGAAGAAGTTGATAAAAATAATATGGCAATGCTATTTACTGGAATTCGCAGCTTCTGTCATTGATATTTTTCGATTACGAAATTTAACTAAAACAAAAAAACATAAACTTTATTGATATTATTTTGTACTAAATACAGATATTTACAGATGAAATAGCAGTAGAGAAGAGAAATGTGGTAAATTCTACAGATGTACAGAAATATAGAGCTTATTATTTTCCTTCACTCTATTAACTTTTCTTACACTTTCTCTTAGCTTGATGCCTATTGTTTGGGGAACGTTCTCTGTTCTAGCTGTAAATTTTGCATTATGAAAAATAGAGCATTTAAAATTTTTGCTGAATTTTGATTTTGGCATTTTTAATTTTTTATATCAATCGGGTAATTGCCAGTAAAGCATGCATCGCAATACTGAGGGCTTTCATCATTCCGCTTTACTTTTTTAACTGCATGATAAAGCCCTTCTATACTCAAAAAGTTTAAGCTACTTACATCCATTATTTTAATCATCTCCTCTACTGAGAAGTTGTTAGCAATTAGCTTTTCACACTGTGGAGTATCTATTCCATAAAAACAGGAATGCTTAATGGGAGGGCTAGAAATTCTTAAATGAATCTCTCTCACTCCCGCATTTAAAAGTAAAAATACTATTTTTTTTAACGTTGTTCCACGCACTATGCTATCATCGATAAGTACTATACTTTTATTTTTTAAAATATGGTTGTTTGTATTATGCTTTAGTCTTACTCCTATGTTACGTACCTGTTCAGTAGGCTGAATGAAAGTTCTACCGATATAATGATTCCTTATAATACCAAATTCAAGCGGTAATCCTGATTGATTGGCGTATCCAATTGCTGCTGATATTCCAGAATCAGGCACAGGAACTATCATATCTGCATCCTGTGGCGGAGGGCTCTCCTGTGCTAGCACTTTTCCGATCTCCTTTCTTACCTCATATACAGACTGATTTTCAATTACACTATCTGGTCTAGAAAAATAGATATATTCAAAAATACAAAAACTTGATTTTTCTTTCGCAAAAGGAAAAAGACTTTTTAATTCTCCATCTTTACTGATAGTTATTACTTCCCCCGCTTCCAATTCTCTAATAAGGCTAGCACCAATAATATCAAGTGCACACGTTTCAGAGGCAAGTACATATGCATCGTCTATTTTCCCAAGAACAAGCGGTCTAATTCCTGCAGGATCACGCAGTCCTACTATTTCATCCATTGTCATAGCAACAAATGAATAGGCTCCTTTTACTTGATTTAAAGCATCTACTAAATTGTCTAAGAACGTTTCTTTATTACTAATTTTAATGAGATGAGAGACAACTTCTGTATCAACACTAGATTTAAAAACGCAACCTTTTTTAGTTAATTCTGTAGCAAGATTTGTAGCATTAGTTAAATTGCCATTATGTGCTATTGCCATCTTGCCAAATCTACAATCACTTACTATTGGCTGTATAGTACTTTTATCTCCACTTGTTGAATAACGTACGTGACCTATTGCATGCATACCATAAAGTTTCTCTATTTCTTCCATATTATCGAATATGCTGTTTACTTGCCCATGCATATGGAGAGAGAATAAATTATTATTATTGCTTGTCACAATGCCAAATGACTCTTGTCCTCTATGTTGTAGAGCATGAAGACCTAAAGCACAATTAAACGCAGCTTTGTCATTACAAGCTATAGCAAATATTCCACATTCTTCATGCATGCTATATGAAAATATTAATTATAAGTTTAGTTTAGCTCAGCTACAAGTAAAAATCTATTTTAGATAATTCTAAAGTTGAATTCTCTAGTTATAAAAGAATATAGTTGTATTAATTCTAGTATTAAGAGTATTTTAACATCTAATATCTATTATCCAATTCAACTTATAATTGAAGGTAATAGAATGACCAACAATCCCAAAATAAATGTAAAATTTGATGGAAAAACAAACGCAGAAGCATTAGCAGATAATGCTATACAGAATTTTAAAATTGCTTTTTGTAAAACACAGGGATGCAGTTTTCCTGAAGAGATTAATCTCAATCTGTTTGCAACTAAATCTGAATATGAGAACTATTTCGAAGCAAATCATGTTAATCCTATAAAACAAGCTCAGCACTTTACTCTTGCGAAAAGTGGAGATGAGTTTGATGTGTATTCTTATTTAGATAGACAAAAATCAGAATATTCTGATTTAAGTATAAAACGAGGGGTCGCCCATGCTTTAATTGAAAACAACGAGAAGTGGGGAAAAGTTTTACCTACATCATTTAAAGTAGGAATAGCAGACTACGTTGCAGGTTTAGATGAGTATGGTTTTGTTCAGAATAACAATGATGATAAGCGTGACTTTGAAGAAATTAAAAAATACTCACTACATTTGAATGAAATATTAGGAAATAGTAAGCGTGGTGGCGTAGCAGAGCAAGCTGTGAAATTCCTTGAATCAAGACATGGTAGAGATCTTGATCGACTATTGCATGAAATTGATAACGAAACAGTAAAAGAAGGTAGAAGCTCTGTGAATCAGTTCATCGAAGATATGGGAGAATATAATGGCGAATTCTCATCTTGGGTGGCAGATCAACTTCAAGACCCTTACAATTTTATTTAGTAATTTTATTAATAAAAATTAATAACTTTTTTACAATTATAAGGAGTACAATATGTATAATAATATAAGAGAACTTAATGTTGATGATATAGAGATAAAAGTATTTAGTAAAAATCCAAACGAAGATCAAATAGACAATATAGAAGGTTCAATTAATAATGCTTATTTAAGTTTCCATGCTGCTTTCTGTAATAATCAGGAGTGTGGTGGTGCACAGAAGATTAATATCTATGCAGCAAATACTGAAGGTGAATATAAAGAGCTTTTAAGTGAAAAAGGAATTGATAGTAGTATAAAAAGCCATAAATTTTCTGCTTTAAAAGATCATAGTAACGGAGAATTTGATATTTATTTTTACTTAAATAGATCAGGGGATTTCGCTTACTCAACTTTAGAGAGAGCAGTAGCTCGCGTTTTAATTGAAGGTAATGACGTGTTTAAAAGCGCTTTATCTCAAGCACTCAAAACAGGAATGGTAGATTATGTTGCAGGTTTGGATGAGATTGGTAATGTTCAAGACAATAATGAAGATTGTCGTGATTTTAATAAAATTATAAAGAAGAACCTAAGTCCATATGACATATTAAAGGATAAAAAGAACGAAGCCCAAGCAGAGCAAGTAATAAAGTATCTTAAGCAAGAAAATTCTGAAAAGATAGATACCTTATTTAAGGAACTTACTAATACACAAGGTTCACAAAATGGTGAAGCAATAATTGAGAATTTTTTAAATGAACTAAAAGATGATGATCTTAACGCAAAATTTTCAGAGTGGATAAGTAAGCAATTAGAGCAGTTCCAGCAAAAGTTGGCAGAAAAGTTTGTTCCAAAGATGGAATCTAAAATAATGGCAGATGACACTGAAGTAACAGTAAGATATCATCAGGATAGTAAAATGAAGGATGTTGATGAATCAGTTGCTGATACTTTGAAAAACTTTAAAGACGCTTTTTGTAGTGATGGAGAATGTAATATTCCTCAAAAATTAAACATTTTTTCATTTAATAGCGAAACTGACTACAGCCAATATTTATGTGGTAATAATAAGAAATCCGATAAATTATTTATCTCAAATGATAAAGATGGTGAGACTAGTATTTACTTATATCTAAAAGGGAAAAGTGACAGTAAGGAAAATAATAATATTGATATTTTAAAAGCACGGGTTATTGAGGCAATAATGAAAAATAATGGTTGGGATCATCTGCCTCAGCAAATTAAAGAAGGAATGACAAGTTATATTGTCAATTTTAATGATGCTGATCATAAATATAATAACTTAGAACAAGCTAAAATGTTTATCATGAGCCGACATAGTATAATGCATGAATTTAATCAAGAAGGCCGTCTACCAGAGGAAGTAGTAGAGTTTTTAATGGCTAAAAAATCTGATGATCTACATGGATTACTAAAAAGCTTCAAAGGGAAAAGTGAAGCAGAAATTAAAAAGATAGTTAGCAGTTTTATGGGGAAATTGGATAGTTATGAGCAAGAGTTTTCAGATTGGGTAAATGGGCAATTAAAATCAATTAATAATGGAAAATTAGAAGAAGAGCTTAATCCGTTAATGCAAATCCAAGAAGAAGACTCTACTTCAATGGATCAAATTCAAGGGCAATCAACTGAAGGTAAGCAAGATTTTATAGACCAAGTAATGAATTCCTCGTGTATTACTGATTTAGGTATTAAACCAGAGTGTAAAGATAAACTTGAAGATTTAATAAAAGCACTAAAAGAATGTAATGAAGAGTCTGAGGACAAAACACCTCCTATAGATGAAGAAACAGAAGAAAAACCTGAAGGAGGAACAGGAGAAAAACCTCCTATAGATGAAGAAACAGAAGAAAAACCTGAAGGAGGAACAGGAGAAAAACCTGGAGAAGGAGGAATAAAAGAACCTAAGGAAAGCATCTCTGATATTTTTAACAACTTTAGGAAGACTCTATGTAGTAGCCAAGAATGTCATGGTGCTCAAAAAGTAAACATAGGTACTATCAGTGGAGATGAATTCAGAGATCTAACAAAAAATGAATCACATTATAATAAATCTGGTCATTTTGTAGCCTCAAACAATGGTGATACAGTTGATATTAAGCTATATGTTGATTATGAAAAAGATCATTCAGTCTTAGATCTTGGATCTGGAACGTTTATAAATCCACATTGTAATAGCTATGTTCCGTCAGATCTCAATATAGGTCATGAGTATGAGTCTAATTGTGCTAAAGCAGCACAGGTTATGTCATTCCTCATCCAAAGACATCCTGACCACCTTATTTATCTTTTTGAAGATCTTGCTAGATCTGGATGTAATAATGGAGATCAAATCATGCAAGAGTTAGATAATTACTACAACTCCGAACTACAAATGTGGTTGGAAAGTAATCCTATTGTGTGAGGAAGATTTTAATCTTACGAAAAAATGGTTGGAAGGTTTATAAAAAAATATAAACTTTCCATACTATAGCATATCCCACAATAATTTGAAGGATTCATAAGAAAGAAGAATCAACGGCATGACGAAAAGACTTGAACAGAGGGATGTTCTTCCTAGCGCTGTGTTTGATAACAAACCAATGAGGTTCAATTTTATTAAAGTCAGGAGAATATGGTGGAAGATAAAGAACTTCAGTGCCTTAGCAAAATCACTGATTTTTTTAGATTTATGGAAATGTCAAGAATTACAGTTTGACCAGGCTGCAAAATTGGTGTTAAAAATTGTTCAAACCAAGTGTTAAAAACCTCTGTATCACAATGGCCTTCGAAGGTCATAGGAGCAATTATTTTCCCATTATTCAAAGC
>BNGT01000023.1 GCA_016860565.1 Candidatus Mesenet longicola
AGCTCTTTTTCTCCAAAATATAGATACTTTTTTGTGGTTTTGAGAGAGTAAAATAAGAGTAAATAAGTGGATTTTTGTTGGTGCTGGAGAGAGGTGTATTTTCTCTAAATTTTAACACAGCGTTCACGCAGCACCTAAAAAGGTTAATTTACAAATGACTTGCTTGATATGTTAAATACTTAATATTATACTTAACTAACAATTTAAAGTGTGAGGGGTATGCATTCTATATTTTATTATGATAAATTTGATAAATGTGTCTTGAGTAGTAATGGAAAGTCTTTGGAGAAAATTTTCAATGAGTTAATTGCAGATTTGAGAGAAAGCGGAAATACAAGTCTTGGGGATATAAAACTGATAAGTAGTAGTGGAGGTGCTAAATTTCTTCGAGCTAAATTAAGTCGTGAGGATAGATTATTATTTACAAGTATAAAGTATAATGATAAGTGCGCTTTTGTTGTTTTAGAAGTAATTCTTAATCATCAATATGATAAGTCAAAATTCTTAACACAAAAAGAAAAAATAGAAAACATAAAAATACTAAGTGAAGATAATAAAGAGGTTTGTGATAATGATAATACAGAATGTAAAGTAGAAGTTGTAAATGCTCCACAGGTTCCTTGGTTAGGTAAATTTATTACTTTTAGTGCAACACAAGAAGAAATAGTTAAAAGTACTGATGATCTACCTTTAGTTGTTAGTGGATCTGCTGGCAGTGGAAAGACATCTGTGGCTTTGGAAAAGCTTAGAAAGATAGAAGAAAACTTTCAGGAAGGAAAGATATTATATATCACTAAATCCGAAAACCTTATAAAAAAATCAAAAGAATTGTATGAATATGAATACTATGATGAAACTGCTGATGAATTTAAGATTGGTGTTCCAAGCAGAATTGATTTCTTATCTGTTCATGAATTCTTTGAAAAAAGAATAAAGAAAGATGTAGAGGGAAAAAAGCCGATTGATAGAAGTAAGTTTTTTTTATGGTTCAATGAAGCATGCAATAGAGATAAATTTAAGGAGTATAAAAAAGACGGAGATAAAATACTCGAAGAATTTACAGCTGTAATAGGTGGAAGGGGATTAAGAAAAGAGGAATATAAAGAATTAGGAAATAGAAAAGCTATATTTCCTCAAGGGGCAAGAGACAATATCTATGGTTTTTTTGAAGAATATAGGAAGTTTATAGAAAAAGATCAGGAATATTATGATTCTAATCTTATTTCTTATAGGTGCACTGAAGAAGAAATAAAGGCTAATAAAGTTTATGATGCAGTTGTTGTAGATGAAGTTCAGGATTTAACTGAAAGCATATTAGATTTAATATTAAAAAGTTTAAAAGATGAAAATAAGGGTAATTTTTTATTATGTGGTGATGTTAATCAAGTAATACATCCTAGTTTTTTTTCTATATCTAGGTTAAAGTCTTTTCTCTATGACAATACTGATAAAAATATTGCAGGCAAAGTTTATGTTCTTGAAAAGAACTATCGTAATAGCAAGCAAGTTATTGAATTAGCAAATCGTATATTACACCTTAAAAATTATTGCTTTGCTCCAGAAGATAAAATAACGGCGAATGAAAAAGAAGCTTTTTTCATGAAAAGCGATACTGAAAACACGGGTAATGTCAGCTTTATTGCTGATGATAAAAAAGGGGAAGTAGCAAAAAAAGTATCTAAATCCATAAATTGGGCCGTTTTAGTCCTAGATAACGGGAGTAAAGAAGACGCTGGTAAATTGTTTGGTACTCCACTTGTGTTTAATATACATGAAGCTAAAGGCTTGGAATTTGAGAATGTGATTCTTTATAAATTTATGTCATGTAAGGCTTATAATGGAATATGGAATATAATAAAAGGTAAGAAGAAGATCAACGACGCTATTAATGAAGTCCGTGCTTCGTATACTAATAATGATGTTAGCACTTCAAGAAATAAGAATAAGGAAGATAAGTCTTTTGAGGAATATAAATTTTATATGAATGCTCTGTATGTTGGAGCTAGTCGTGCTATTGATAGTGTATATATTTTAGATAATGCAAAAAAGCACGATTTATTGCAAGTAATAAAACCAGAAAACGTAAGTACTGAAGATATTAAGCGAGAAGAATCTAGTCCTGAAGCATGGAAAAATATGGCGCTAGAGTTAATAGATAAAGGAAACATAGAGCAAGCTAACAATATAGCAACAAGACTTCTATACGAAGGAAAAAAAGAACATGCTCAAGAGATTATGAATGCATTGAAAGCCAAAGGATATTATAAAGAGCAAGCAATTTTAGAGTCAAAAACAGAGAATACAACTCCTCAAAAATCCTCAACTATGGTTTCAAATGAAAAGCGTGAACAGAGTTCAAATAAGAAAAAGAAATTATCAAAGAAAGAGTTAGAAGAAAATACAAATAGGTTGTTTTCAGCTTTGGACAATAATAATTTGCAATTGGCTGAAAAATTCATTAAGCAAGGGGTTAATGTTAATGCTACTACTAAGGAGGAAGGTGATACTCCTTTGCATGTAGCAGCACAAAATGGTTATGAGAGGGTAGTTGCACTTCTTCTGCAGCATGGAGCCAATGTTAATGCTACTAGTAAGGATGGTGATACTCCCTTGCATTTGGCAGTAGACAAAGGTCATAAGCATATAATTCAACTTCTTCTTAAGGAAAAGCCCAATATTAATTCTACTGATAAGGATGGTTCTACCCCTTTATTTATAGCAGCAGGAAAAGGTCTCTACGATATAGTTAATCTTCTTCTGGTAAATGGAGCTAATGTTGATGACAGCAATAAGAACGGTTATACTCCTTTGCACATAGCAGCACAAAATGGTTATAAAGATGTAGCTCAACTTCTTCTCAAGAAAAAAGCCAATATTCGTGCTACTACTAGTGAGAAGGGTTATACTCCTTTGCACATAGCAGCACAAACGGGTTATGAGAGCGTAGTTGCACTTCTTCTGCAGAATGGAGCCAATATTAACGCTCAGGATAACGAAAACTATACCCCTTTGCATGATGCAGCACAAAATGGTTCTAAAAATGTGGTTCAGCTTCTTCTAGATCATAAAGCTGATGTTAATGCCTTGACCAAAAGCTATGTTACTCCTTGGTTGTTAGCATTACAACATTGTAACTCTGAAGCGTTTGATTTTCTGCTTGCTGACCCAAATATTAATGTTGGTTGTGTAGAGGTTGGGTCTGTCAGGAAGATAGAAGATCGAAAAAAAATTTTTCAAAAATTTAGTCAAGATCACAGGTTGTTTGAGAAGGTAAAACAAGCAGCAGAAGTGAATGAAAATAAGGCAGATAGATCACTAGAAGAGATAAAAAAATTACTGGAATTAAAAAGTGAATGTGGTTTTAAACCAAGCTTAAATTATTCTCCAGGTGTTGGCGGTGTAACGACTGTTAAAATTGCCATTAAAGCTGGTGGAGAGGTGTTACAGCTCTTATATGATTATGCTGAGAAGGATATAGGTATAGATACTGAAGTATTTAAACAACTCAAACATGCTAAAGAACACTCTCAACCTAATAGAAATCTTTATGGTGCTTCATTATCCAATCCATTAGAGCTGAATTCAAAGCTTTCAATGTGATGAAATTGGAAACTCAGTTGGTGGTAATAAAGTACAAGGAAGAAATGAAACTTTTGAACATCGGAAAAAGACCAAGAATTAGCTTCACAGCAAGCTTATCTAGAAAAACTTAAGAAATCAGGAAACATTCTAAAAATTGTGCAAAAACAACGCTCTACTCAAAGAGTGCACAAGGTGTCAATGTACACTATAAAAATAGAAATGCTCCTTTCCATTTATAGCGGTAGGAATTTATGCAGCAGTAGTTTTATCGGCTGGTATAGTAGAGTTTAACCCTGTCATTGCTGCTGGTATTTCTATTGGAATAGTAGCGCTTTCAGCTACATGTTTTGCAATAATGAAAATTTGCGAAGAGGTCAGTAGAGCAAAAGCAAAAGATCCAGACGTCAGCACTTTTACTGCAATTAAAAATGTAGTTACTCCTGAATGTGTAAAAGGTAATAAAATAGATTGTTTTCTTAAAAAATTAATATATAATATTATATTATGGGGGACTAAAATGATAGGGAGATTAGACGTTCTTATAAAAGAAAAACTTGGATTTACTGATCAGGAAATGAGTAGAACTGAGCTCTGGTGTTCTGAAAAAATAGAAAGATGTACAGAAGACTTTATTGCCAATCTATTATATAAGAAAAGTCCCTTAAAAAGGAATAATATTGCTGCTACTCATATCATTTTACATTCTCTCTACTACAACAACGAATTAGCTCGTCCTTTTTTAGTGAAGTGTATTTTAGATCAAAATATTATTACAGAAATTATAGAGGAAGATTTTATAAGAAAGGTAATAGAAGATGTTAATCAACATAATAATGATGTTTTAAAAAATAAAGATCTAGAATTGATTCTTCAGAAAAACTGTTCAGGAATGTTTAGGACAGATGTAATAGAAAATTTACCGTATGCGCGTGATATAAAGAGTAAACTTAATCAAGTTAAATCTGTTATAGAAACAATAAAATCACATGAAACTCAACTTAAAGAGTACTTAAATAGTGATATGAGTGATGTATACATAATTCTAGATTTTCTTCAAAAGCATTATAGCAATATATTAAAGGATAATGTTTATAAAATAGTACAAGTAAAATTAATTAATTTATTAGATTCTCATAATGGGATTACTAAGGATCGCTATTTAAGCATTGTAGATAACACAAACAAATATAATAAGAAGTTAGCATGGATTTTTAATCCTCTTCTTGGTATTAGTTGTACTGTTTGGCCTTTAGCTTTTGTGTGTACTATTGTGTGTACTATGTTATGGCTTTGCTCGGGGGTTACTACTGCTCAAAATAGGTTCTCACATTTTTATGTGGCACCCATTGTGTGCTTCAGTTTCCTTGCAATACATTTTGGTGTGGGTTTTCTTGCAGATTATTTATTACGTAAACCAAACTTTAACCAAGAGCTCTTCTCAACAGATGTTCTCCCAAATTCTGACTTAACCATTGAAGAAATACCATCTAAAAATTTAGATGGCTTGGTGCCACAACAAGATTTACAAGTTGCAGTATAAAGTATATTTATGTAGGGGTGATAACATGCAATCTTCTAATTCTGATCAAACAGCATTAGAGCAAATAATACAATCTATTATAAACTTCAATTCTGAAGAAATTGAATATGCGAGAGCAGAGTTTGCAAGATGAGTGTTACAACATCATCTTTAGAAATACAATTCTTTAGAAGATCTGCAGATAGATGTTGATCATTGGTTGCGTTCTTACAATGAAACAATCAGGCAAATATTGCTATGGTAAAATACCTACGCAGACTTTTCTTGATATATTGCTTTTCAGAAAAACATTAGTAACATTAATCAAGATTCTGGTAGTAGTTTAAACTATTTAAATTCTTCTGTCAGTTAATTCTCATCTGTCAGATTAAATTCTGTCTAATACAGTATAAGGTATGAAAAGTGTTATAAAGAAAGATCTAGCTTATGCATATCAGATTATATCTTACTTAGGTCTTGATGATCACACCTACACTCATTTATCCGCACGTGCTGAAGATCATTATTACATTTATCCTTTCGGTATGCGTTTTAGTGAAGTGCATGAGAATTGCCTTATGAAGATTTCATTTGTTGGGGAAGTTATTGAAGGTAAGGAGTATCAGTATAATAAAACTGGGTATGTTATTCACGG
Organism: Candidatus Mesenet longicola; assembly: GCA_016860565.1. GTDB lineage: Bacteria > Pseudomonadota > Alphaproteobacteria > Rickettsiales > Anaplasmataceae > Mesenet > Mesenet longicola. The sequence continues at coordinate 5,757 of BNGT01000023.1, forward strand.
TTCTATTTATCAAAAACGACCCGACATTAAAGCAATATTTCATCTTCATACTCCTGCTATTGTTGCAGTTGCTTCTATAAAAGGAGGGTTGTTATCTATGAGTCAATGGGCATTGCATTTTTATAATCGTGTTTCATATCACAAATATGATTCTCTAGCACTAAACTCCGCACAAGGAGATAAAATAGTGAGAGATTTAAAAGATAATTCTGTTATGATGATGGAAAATCACGGAGCAATTATATGTGGCCGTACAATTTGGGAAGCAATGTTTTATACATATCATTTAGAGCAAGCATGCAAAACTCAATGTTTAATTTTGTCTATGAATCAGCCCGTAAATCTACCTAGAGAAGAAATTTGTTTTAAAGCTGCAAGTGATCTTTTATCTTTTGAGGAAGACATAGGTATGCGTGATTGGCAAGCATGGAAACGCCTAATCGATTCTAATTGTAAGCTAAGTGAGAGAAAATAAGAGTTGTCTTTTTTATTGTAAGATATTACACTATTCGTTTTTACGATCCTGTAGCTCAGCCGGTAGAGCACTTGACTTTTAATCAAGGTGTCGCGCGTTCGATTCGCGCCAGGATCACTATAACATTGATGATAGCACTTATCTAGATATAATACATAGTGGTCTTTTTACAAAAATATATTGATTTAAGTATATTCAGATTGATAAGTTAACAATTTTATATTAGAATAATGTTTGTTAGCTGCAATAGTAATTAATCTATTTTATTAATAAAATAGTAACTTTTTTGTATAATCATTAATATTAACTACATTTATAAATAATTATGTCTACTCAACTTAGTTTTAAAGATGTTATAGATTCTAATGATCCTAAAACAGTAGAGAATTTCCTAAATAACAAGCAATCTTGGGTTAATGTTGGCGATATGTCAAAAGTATTGCAGTATTGCTTAGAAGGAAAGAAAAATGTTGATATTTTTAAGCTAATATTTGATAGATTAAAAAATGAAATAAAAGATAAAGCAATAAGTAAAAATGGTAACTCAATCTTATTCTTAGCACTTGATGCTGGTAAAGACTATTTTGAGGTTTTTAAAAATTATGAAAACGTCAATTGGTCTATACTTGATAAAAATGGCAATAGCTTATTGCATCATGCACTTTCTTTAAAAGATGTTTCTGAGGAGTCACTAGATTTTCTATATGAAAAATTAGGTGGTAATGCATGTCTTTTTAAGATCAATGATAATAGTGAAAATGCTTTGCATTCTGCTACAAATTTAAAGAATCTTAAATGGTGTTTGGAAAAATGTAAAACAACTGACAAGATAAAATCACTGTTATATAGTGTCAATAATGTTGGAGAAACTCCTGCGGTTAAATTGCTAAAAAACAAAGATTTGCTGAGTGATAAAGCATCATTTAAAGAAATTATTAGCTCTCTTAGTCAAAATGAATATGACTTTCTAAAAACAGATAATAATGAACAAAATGCTATAAGCCTTGCTGTTCAAAACAACTATGATGTATTGCTAAAGCCTTTTTTATCTGACAATTCTCATATAGAAGAAAGAACTGCAATAGCTTTTTCTGCTATTGAGCATGGTAAAAACAATCTTTTAGAATCATTAGCAATAAAAGATAAAGGTGATTTTATTGTTAAAAATTATAAAGAGCTTATTGAAAAATGTCCTAGAAGATTCGCTAACTTTGTTGCAAATGATCAAAGCATTTTATCTGATTATATAAAATTATATGGTACTAAAGACGGTCGTTTTACAAGCGATGAGTTATTCAATCTATTTAGTGAAATTATGTATTTAGCAATAGATCATGCAAATTATGACTCGGCTAACAAATGCTTTGAAAAGTATAAATTATCTAAAAATTATGCATTGTTTTATCAGAAAGATTTAGTAATACTTGATTTGCTTGAAAGACAAAATAGCGCAGGCAACACACCTTTAGATTATGCATATAAAAATAATCCAGAGATGTTTGCAAAACTAGTTGCAAAATCACCTCAATTAAAGATAGATGCTACACTTAGAGGCAATAGAACTCAAGAACCTTATCAAATTAATCAAAAAGAGGAGATTTCTTCTGATATTGCAAATTTATTTACATCAACTAATAACCCTGGATGGTACGATACTGGTGGAATTTTAGCCTCTTTGGCTGATCTAACAATAGAAGAATCTCCTAAAATCTTTGTTCAACCTGGTACTTATGATCAGCAAAGATCACTATCTAATGAGTTGAAAGGAGTGTCTGAACATGATGAGGATGTTATCTATATCAGACGTAATCCCATTGATAAAGAAGGAAATAGTAGCCCACATTGGGTTGTTTTTTATTTTTTTAAAAATGAGGAAAGAAAATGTAATCTATTAGTAGTTGATCCTTATGGAGCCAATGAGCCTTCTACAGTTATTAAGGAGGCTACAAAAGGAATTGTAGATAATATATATGTTTCCACTACTAAAATTCAAGTTGAAGGTGATACTAAATCTTGTGGTCCTATCTCTTCTGAAGTAGCAAGGGCTATATACTCTCAAAAAGAAAAACTTAAAGAATTACTAAGAGAGAATGGGCAAATTGATATTAAGGAAATTTTGCCTAATGGTCTTATAGGAGATGCCAAAGGAACAGGAAGGATTAATTATGGTAAGGGATTTGAAAGTTTTAATTGTTCAAAGATAAGAAATGCTCATGTGCAGATTGCACAAGCTATAGATAAAATAACATTTGATACAATTCCTTCTCAAGCTTCTCTACAGAGGATTCTCATAGGAGAAGGAAATTCTCTAGCTGAGCAGACAGTCACTCTTGGTCATGATTCAATCGAAGATATTTTTAATATGTGTCAAGATAATAATGAAGACAAAAAGAAGGTTGTATCTATACTGGCAGATAAAGCTATAACAGATGAAACACTCGATGAAGAAATCACTTCATTACTATCACAAGATGAAGCTAAAGTTAATCAACAACAGATTGAAGAGCTTGATCAAGTATTGGGCAAGGAACAGTTTAAATCTATAAGAGAGAAGTTAAGTGATCAAGCATCGCAATTAAATAGTGAACAGAAGAAGAGAATAGGACAAATAAGAGAGGAATTTGAGCTTAGTCTAACAAACAATGTCCAACAGAAATATAAAGTTGATAACTCATTATTATATAAATTTTTGTGTTCTGTATCAGTAGGTGATATAGGGAAATTTTTAGATTCAAAGCAGATTACAAAGGAGAATGGAGATTTATGTAAGGCAGTATTTACGGCAGCAAGAAATGGTGATCTCTCTAGGTTAGAGGCTTTTATTAATTATGATAATGGTATTATATATCAGGAAGACGCAAGTGGTAAAAGCTTGCTAGAGGTTGCTGCTGAAAATTTTCATCCTAAAATTGTTCAATATATTATCCATAAACATAATGAAATTTATAGAAATCAAGATGGTAAAACAGCAGATGAAGTATCGTTTTTAGGTTTTGTAGATAATATAAATAACAGGAAAGATCAGTGGGCTAAAGATTTAGCAAGAGAGTTAGAGAAGGTATTACGCAAGAAAGATTTTAATAAATCAGATGGATTAAAAATAGATTCGATTTTTAGTCCCTACACCAACAATAAAGAGCAAGAAAAAGAAGCAAAAGACCTTAATACAGACAATTATGGTAATTTATCATCTTATGCTGATATTATTAAGTCTGGCAATGAGGAAAAGTTTAAAGCTGCTTTGGAGAAGATAGATCCTAAGTATAACCTACGTTCACTTTTAAATAGTAATGGTCATAACTTAATAACCTTAACTGCAGCCTTAGGGAGACCAGATCATTGGCAAGAGATAGAAAAAGCTTACAGCAAAGTAGAAGGGCGAACTGCTATTTCGGCATCATTAGATAACATATCGTCTATTGGCAGTCCAATTCAGGCTGCAATTATTGCCGATAATTTATCAATGTATAATCATTTTCTTAATGCAAAAAATGGCTTTAAAGTTGATAGGCAATATGGGATAGAGAAAAATAATGTATTGCATACAATTTTGCAGTCAAACAAAGCAGAGTTACTGAATGATATATTATTTAAATTCAAAGATAATAACAAGTCACTTGTTAAAGCTTTACAACAGGTTAACAAAGACAATAAAAATCCATTGGATTTGGCTTTAGAAAAAGGTCATTATGGCTTTTTTGAAAAAGCACTGGATGTTGTTGTTAGTTGCGAAAATGGAGTTATAAGAGACTCATTGATTGCAAATGATTGTGGATTGATCAAGTCAGCAATCTCATTTGGTAATGAAAGAGTTATTGAGAGAGTATTCGATTTACAAGATAAATATAATGAAAAGATTAAGAACAAAGAAGATCAGTTAAATTTATTAAACTACAATAACCGCTATGATAAAAAAAATAGGTTAGAGCAATCTGGATTATTAAACCTTGCATGCGAGCATAATAATGTACACACAGCGAATCATATACTTGAATTACTAAAAGAAAAGAATAAGACATTAGATAAAGTCTTAGTAAATGCTTTAACAGCTTCAATTTCCAAAGATTCTAACAAGAAAGAGATATTTGACTTGTTATTTGGTCAAGGAATAGATTTTGAAACCTTTAGTGAAAGATTTATAACTCCTATACATAAAGCTGCAGAGTGTGGTAATACTTATGCTTTGCAGTACTTCATTAATAAATTTCCTAAAAATAATATATTAAACCTTCAAGATAAAGATGGCAAAACACCACTGCATTTAGCAGTAAGTAATGGTAATAGGAAAGTAGTAGAATTTTTAATAGAAAATGGAGCTGATTTTGATAAACAAGATGACAAGGACATCACTCCTTTTGAGCTTGCTTTAGAAGATAATAGATTTTCTGACATCTGTATTGATCTTCTAAAACATAATCCAAAAGCAACTACACCTCTTTATAGAGCAATCTCATCTGGTAACGAGAAGTTAATAGAGGCACTAATAGATCAAAATTATTGGATTCTTGATCAACGTAATGGAAAAACAGCACTCAAGCTTGCATTAGGAAATGGAATTAACAGAGATTTAACAGCAAAAATAGCAGACAAATCAATTGAGAACTTCAAGAAGTTGAATGAGAAATCGCAAAAAACCCTCTTAGAGTTGGGATTTTTAAATGATATAGTAAGAGGTATTTATGAAAAAAAATTAAAAGACCAGGAAGTTAATCAGTTTACAAAGTTACAATTAGTAAAAAAAGCAGGTGAAATTAATAAATTTATAAAGTCACAAGTAGAAAAAGATAGATCTCTTCTGTCTGTAACTAATCAAGGCACTACTTTGTTGCATGATATAATTGGCAGTAATAATTCCTATTTATTTGCGAATATAGAAGATATTATAGAGCATGATGCAATTACTAAAAAATCTGGTGAGCTAGAAGAAACTGCTCTTCATGCAGCAGTAAGAAGTGGTAATGCATACATAGTTAATACCATATTAGAAAAAATAGGTGACGGAGAAAACATAAAACTTGCTGTTAATGAATATGATGCTAAAGGTTATACACCTCTTCAAACTGCTGCTAAATTAGGTTATAAGGAAATATATCATTTACTTAAGGAAAGAGGTGGAAATTTAAAATCTAAAACCAAAGCTGGTGATAGTATAGCACATTTATTAATTTTAAGTGCTATGAAAGATCGCACTGATAGCGGTTATGAGTATCAAGAATTGCTAAAGGGTTATCCTGAATTGACTAGATATGTTAATAATGAAGGAAGTGGGTTGCTTGCTACTGCAGCAAAACGTACAGATCGAGATGAGGCTCCTAAAATTATAAAGCAACTTTTGGAAAATGAGTTTAAGCATAAAAAAAACCAACTTACAGAAGAAGATGCAGTAAAGCTTCTATCTAATGCAATTTCATCTAATAACTTTGCTGCTGTACAAGAGATAGTTTTTGACAACATGAAAGAAAAAATTCCTCTTGCCAGTAAAATTGCCAATGCAATTGCTGGATATGGTACTGATACAACGTTTAAAACTAGAGCTCGTAGAACTGTTGCATATACTATTGATCAAAACTCACAGGAGCATATTAATAATATAAGCAAAACAAAGGTCTTATCACAATCTATAAAAGAGGTTTTATCAGACACTGAGGAAAAGAAGCAAAGCCTATTACAAAATGCATTGAATTTTCTGCATATAAAAGCACAGAAAGGTTCATCTGATAAGGTAGGTGTAGATACGTTATTTAACTTTCTTGTAAAAGATCAAGGCTCTTATACAAGTTCCAAAGATGACCTTTTTCTCGTTGAAGAAGAAGTAAAAATAAGTAGTGCTAGAAAAAACATTTTTGTACAGCAAGAGGAATTAAATCGGGAGTTTAATGCTTTTCCAAAGAAGCGGGAATATGAGTCTTGGAAAGAAGAAGCAGATAATCTATATAAAAGTCATGCAGAGTTGTCAGACGACATATTTGAGCTAGAAGTGAAATTAGTAATTTTCAAGGTTATTAATCAAGGTGTAAGTGTAGAAGATGTTAATAATCAAGCTTATCTTAGTTATTTCATACAATATCCTGAAAGAGAAGAGAAAGCAGGGCATCGCCAATTAGTTTGGGAGACAATAGAGAAGGTTTTTCAAGATAAAAAGTTTTTTGATGTGCAGCAATACGGTCAAACTTTGGCAAAATTACAACCAAATCAGCAGCAAAATTTCATATATTTAAAAGCAGAAGAAATTGGACAATCATATCAGAAACTCTATTCAAGTAAAAATGAGTGTTTTAAGCAAATTAGAGAATTAGATAATAAGATAGTAGGTTATGAACGTAATTCAAAAAATCTGCATCGATTAAAAATATCACAAGACGTATTCTATACAAACTGTAAGAATTTAAATGGCAAATCAATTGCTGATCGTATTTTTACTAGCAATGAGTCGCTCTTTTTAAAGGAAGTCATTTTAGGAAACGAAGATTTATGGGATCCTAGATTTGTCGACAGTGAAGGAAACACCTTGCTGCATAAATTAGCACAAATGGTTGAAAAAGATAATACACTTACCGATTACATTCAACCTTTGATTGATCAAGGTTTTTCTCTAACTAGGAAAAACAGTGAGGGCAAATCAGCAAAAGATATTTTTGTAGATGTATTTTCTAAGATTGATAACAAAAAAGAAATATATCTCTTCACAGAAATAGCCAAAGCTGAAGAACAAATTCATGAGCTCTTTGATAGAGGTTTAAATGCCTTATTAGAAAGTGGTTCAGTTGATAATTTGGCAAAGATTGTTCATAGTGATGAAAAAGGTTGTAAAAAATACTATGGAACACTCTTTAATCCGTTTCATAGTGTTGTTTCTTCATGTTTTAATGGTGATTTATCAAATGATTATCTTTTTAAGAAGAAACTTAGTTGTTTTAAAAAATTATTAGAAAGCAACGATTTAAGATCAGCATTAGATAAGACTGATGAAAAAAGGTGTAATTTTCTGCATAGAGCTATAGAGGAAGCTACTGTTAATTATAGTGGCAGTGATGCTAATAAAATGCTAGAGCATATTTTACTTGATGTTGCTCGTGGATTAAATGGCAATAGAAATTTAAAGTTATGTAATGAGCTGTTTTTTAAGCAGAGAAATAGTAATGGTGATAATGTTGTAGAGGCTCTGTCAAAAGTTGAGGATAGTTTAAATATATTTAAAAAGCTAGAAAAAGAATTTGGTAAAAATACCTTTACCGATGAATGTGATTTAAACTTAATTTTAGTAAACGCTGTTAATAGCAAAAATAGTGACTTGTTTGAACATGTCATCGAAAAATATGCATTAAATAGATTTAGAACCCCAAGTGAAGATGAGCAACCTCCACTTCATGCTGCAGTGATGAGTGGTGACCAAAAAGCAGTATTAGCTGTACTGAAATCTGGCGCTAATATTAATCAGATTAATAGCAATGGTAGAACTGCTGCGCATGAACTATTAATTTTCTTGCGTGATAACCCAGATAGTCAAAAACATATAGATTTAGTTAATTATTTGACATCACATGGTGCTTTCTTAGGTCCTTATCAGGAAGAAAATAAAGAAAGAGGTGAGATAAGTGAAGTAATAGAATCTATGGAGGGAGAGATTAAGGAGAATGTTTTATTTACTATTGCACGTGGCAGGTCGGATTTCTACGATATGAAGCACAAGTTATTAAATGAAGCAAGTAATTTTATCAGGTTAAAGAATAAAGATAGTCCTTTAAAGCTGGATTTAGATATAAGTGGTAGCGTTGTTTTTTCTAAAATAAATAATGGAACGTTTAAGAGCAGTCAATTTTTAAATAGTGATGTCTGTAAATCAAATCACTTAACTACCAGCTACTTTGATATAGATGGATGCAAAGGCTACGTTCAAAAATCTGCGGGTGGCAAGAGAAATTATGTAATCTTCGAAGACGGTATAAGTGAAGGAAATAGTGGAAAGATACACCACCCAACAAAAATTAAAGTATGGTTATCTAAAGAGAATAGTATAACAGTGCTTGTAAGTGCTGATGGAACTGTAGAACCTGCTGAAATTAGCAATAAAGTAATGGGGGTAGAGATTAAGGATAATCTTTCAGAATATGAGACTAGAAGCGGAGAATTTAAAAAAGATCATGAGAAATACAAACGCTATATAGAAAAATTGTGGAAAAAAGTAGATAGTCAAGGTGAGTATAAAAATGAAGTATATATAGGTGGTATTCCTTTAAAAGAAGCTTTAATGAGAGGGCGTTGGCGTGATCGCAGTGTGCAGAAAGAGAAGCAAACTCAAAATAAGGAGCAAGAGAGAATCCAAAAAAGTCCAGAATCAAATCATTCAAGAAAGAATAGCAAAGGTGACGAGATGGGAGAAACGATTGAAGATGCTCGAATAGATCAACTAGATGTTAATCAACAATTGCAATCCAAATCAAATAACGCAACAATAGCTGCTGCTGATAGTAATATGTCTCCTAAAAAGTCTTCAACTGGAGTAGCAGGTGGTGAGCAGGGAAAATCTACACAATTGGAAATTAATGATGAGAAGAGGGGCAATTTTCTTGAAAGCATAGATCAGCATGTGAAAGAAATGGCAAAAGGCTTTAAAGATATTGCAGATACTGTGGAAAAAAATCAAATATCAAATAAGTTAAAAAGTGAACTAGAGCAAAGATTAGCTCAACCAAATAAAGGATTGAAGAAATTGAATCCACGTGAGTATTACATTAGTCCTGAAACGAAAGAAAGATTGGGTGATTTATTAGGCAGTGAAATTGATAGTCAATATTTAGAAAATAAGATTAGTAGTAAAATTAATTCACAAGTATCAAACAACCAAGAAGTTAAAAATGCTCAATCTCAACAGATAGAAAAATTGAATGATGAGAGAAAGAAAAATTTCTATGACGGTGTAAGCAAGGCTATTAAAGGAATAGAAGAGGGTTTAGAAGGTATTGTGGTAGAATTGAACAAGGAAAATTGCTATGAAGCTATAAGAAAAGTAACAGAAGCTTTAAAAAATACTATGGATGTTGTGGAAGAAAGTCAAATATCAAACAGTAAGGAGCAAAAATCAGAAAAAGAGTTAAAGAATGCTACAAAGAAAATGGAACTAAATTTAAATCCTATTAATCATAATGGCAATGTAAGTCCTAATACCCCTGATTCAGGATATGTGTCAACTGCTAGCTCACCAAGCCAAGAAGAAAAAGGTACGTGGGATAGTTACGAATCGGAGAAAGATAGTTATAAATCAGAGAAACAAAAAGATAATCGTTTGTTAGGTAAATCAGAGATATACAATAAAGCTAAACTTATAATGGTAGAGGAGTATAAGCCTGAATTGAATGAAATTCAAATGGTAAGACAGAAACTAACTCCTGCAAAAAATACGAAAAATCATATGGGTTCTAAAGTAAAAGCAATGTTTAATGAGCAAGGTATTGATTATAACAATGGACAAGACTTAAATATGAAAAATAAATCTTCGATTCCAAGTATAATTAACAACGGACAGGGGCGTGTGAGATAATATTCAAAAAAGATATAAACTGTACTAAACACCACTTAACCTGATAGACAAGAATTAGAAGAATTTAAATATAGAACCTTGATTTAATATTTTGCTGGAAAGCAATATATCAAGCCGTAGAACTGATTGTGTAATTATAAGAAAACATCAATCTTCTCTCTTATTTTTTTATTCTAAGTGTCGGATCAAGTTTTGTTTAATATAGATCATTTCAGATAATTCAGTAGATGGGGCTAATGTTTTTGCATCTTTACTTCTTATCAAAAATTCTCTTAACTTTTGACAGCCATCAAGATCACTGAATTCAGTGCTTTTATAGCTTCAATTATTTGATTGATATCAGTTGTTTTATCAATAGCTTGACTGTTGATGTATAGCATGATTTTATTTATTTAATATATAAATATTCTTAAAATAGTATTCATTTTGGTATTCAAAATTTGATATTTAAAGAAAAGCTGTCAATAATGTTAGCTGACCTTAATATTGTGTCATGACTATTATACCTACGGCAAATCCTATAGAATTCTTCGACCTTTGGTACCAAGAAGCTTTGCAGACAAAAGTTAAGGACCAAAATGCAATGGTGCTTGCAACTTGCAGTAAAGACTGCATTCCATCTGCAAGGGTTGTGCTACTTAAGGAGTATAGTAAAGAAGGGTTTGTTTTTTTTACTAATGTAAATAGTCGTAAAGGCAAGGAGCTAAAAGAAAATCCAAAAGCAGCTTTAGTATTTTATTGGATAGAGCTCTACAAACAGGTAAGAATTGAAGGTAAAGTAAAGCTACTAGAAAGCGATAAGGCCGATAACTACTTTGCTTCGCGTCCAAAAGAAAGTCAGATAAATGCTTGGTGCTCAAAACAATCAAGTATTTTGGAAGATTGTTTTGAAAATAAAATGAAAATAATGGCAGAAAAATTTAAAGATAAAGAAATCACAAGACCAGATTTTTGGGTAGGATTCTGTGTTATCCCAGAAATTATAGAATTCTGGCAAGGGGGCAAGCACAGGAATCATACCCGCTACAAATATCAATTAACTGAGGTTAATAGCTGGAAAATAGAGCAACTGTACCCATAATTTACTTATACATTAAACCGCAAAGCTATTACCGCAACCACATCTAGACTTAGCTAAAGGGTTTTTGATAATAAATCCAGATCCATTTAAATCTTCAGTATAATCTACTACCGAATTTTTTAAAAACTGAGCAGAATTATTATCTACAAGTAAGATTGGTTTTCCGCACTCATCATTTATCATTATACCAGATGCATCAAGCTCATCTTCATCATCTTCTTCATAATCAAAATCGTCATCTTCTATATCGTAATCATCGTCTTCATCATCATTTTGTACTTCATCCATTTTGAAATTATATTGAAACCCAGAGCATCCACCACCAGATACTAAAACACGTAAGGCAGAATTAGAACTACCTTCTTCATCTATAAGGGAGTGAACTTTCTTAATTGCATTTTCAGTTAGAGTTATATTATAATTCATTGACATAAATACCCAAATTTATTTTAACTAGATATTATAATAATAATATTAGATAATGTCAAATAAAAATATTTTATCAAGCTTTGCTTGTGCATTTGATCAAACAAAAGGAAGATTTTTTGATGAAGAAGATGATAAATACCGCAGCTGTTTTCAACGCGATAGAGACCGCATTATTCACTCTGGTGCATTTCGCAAATTAGAACATAAAACACAAGTATTTATTAATTACACAGGAGATTATTACCGCACAAGGTTAACTCACAGTTTAGAAGTAGCACAAGTTGCACGTTCTATATGCAAAAGATTGCGTTTGAATGAAGATATTGCTGAAGCGATATCTTTAGCTCATGATTTAGGACACGCACCTTTTGGTCATGCAGGGGAAGATGCTTTAAATCAAGCAACGAACAACTTTATTGGTTTTGATCATAATATACAATCTTTAAGAATTTTAACGTATCTTGAACAACGATATATTCATTTTAACGGCATTAACCCTACTTGGGAAATTTTAGAAGGCATCGCCAAACATAATGGTCCTTTACCTGAGAATAAAAAATCTCTAATTACTGATCATTTAGTGCAAACAATACCTGAATATGAAAAAAAGAAGGAAAAATATGATTTAAAATTTGCGGAATTCTCAAGCGCTGAAGCCCAAGTTGCTGCAATTTCTGATGATATAGCTTACAATGCACATGATCTAGATGATGGGCTTAGAGCGAAATTTTTTACTGTTGATGATTTATCAACTCTTCCTTTATTTGGTGAGTTGTTTAAAAAAGTATTGAATGAATATCCAAATTTACCACAAAATAAAATAATATATGAATTTCTAAGGAGAATGATAAATTTCATGATTCAAGATATTGTAAAGCAGGTTGAAAAAAACATTCAAATTTATAATATTGAGACTTCTGAAGATATAAGAAAGCTAAAAAGGCCTTTAGTGCATTTTTCCCCAGAGCTTACTGAAAGTAATAAAAAGCTCAAAGAATTTTTAAATGTAAAGATGTATAGGCATTATAAAATTAATAGAGTAACCAGCAAAGCAAAGCGAATAATTTGCGATCTTTTCAATATTTTTCACAATGAACCAAATATATTACCTACAGAATGGAGCAAAATTACATCCGGTGCAAGCGAAGAGCAACGTTCTATTATAGTCTGTGATTACATTGCTGGTATGACTGACAGGTTTGCTATTCAGGAGCATAGAAGAATATTTGACACTTCGTATGAAATGACGTCTTTTTAAATTTTGCATTTATTTTATGTACAATGATGATCATTTCATGTCAATTGCCCTACGGCTGGCAAAACGAGGATTAGGAAACGTCTCACCCAATCCTACAGTTGGCTGCGTTATTGTTCAAGATGATGTTATCATAAGCAGAGGCGGGACTCAAGCTGGTGGGCGCCCTCATGCAGAAGTTATCGCCTTAGAACGTGCTGGAAATCTAGCACATAATTCTACTATGTATATTACCCTTGAGCCATGTTGCCATCATGGAAATACAGCGCCCTGCACTGCAGCTATAATTGCTTCCAGCATAAAAAAAGTTGTAGTTGCCACATGCGATCCAGATAGTCGTGTATCCGGTAAAGGGATTGAAGCCTTATTAAAGGCAGGAATCGAAGTAAAATGCGATGTGATGAAAAAAGAAGCAGAAGAGTTAAACGCTGGATTTTTTTGCAGCAAAAAACTATTCAGACCTTTTATAACGTTAAAAATGGCAATGTCTTTTGATGGCAAAATTGCTACTTCTATAGGTAAAAGTAAGTGGATAACTAGTTCTCTTACTAGAAAATGGGTCCATAAGGTTAGAGCTGAGCACGATGCCATTATGATAGGTGGTAATACTTTAGAAATTGATGATCCTATGCTAGATTGCCGTCTACCTAGTCTTGAAGAGCAATCGCCAATGAGGATCATAATAGATGGCAAAGCAAGATTAAAATCAGAGCATCAGATTGCAAAAACAGCTAGTAAAATAAAGACTGTAGTAATTACAGACCATGAGCCAAAGGAAAGAATAAAACATATTGATTATCTTATAGCTGATAATTACAAAACTTCTCTAAAGGAGGTAATGCAAGAGCTAACAACAAAATTTGGTATTACCAGACTATTAGTAGAAGGTGGAGGCATTCTATTTACAGAATTGCTTAGGCAGAAGCTGGCTGACAGAATAATTTGCTGCAGAGCGGGCAAAATTCTTGGCAATGAAGCATTACCTGCAATAGGAAATCTAAATATTGTAGATATGAGTCAATGTTATGCCCTAAAAAAAGTTGAATCATTCAACTTTAGCGACGACATAATTGAAATATGGGATACTAAGACAACAACTTTCCTATAGCAGAAATATAATAACTATTTTTATAAAAAAGTAAAATATTAATCTATAAATTGACAAATACAGTATTTTATATTAAAATATTGACTTTAATATTAAAATCCGAGAGAAATTTATGTCACTTGAAGAACAATTAATTACGGCAGTGAGGGGGAATAATATAGAGGAAGTACGTTCTTTACTGAAAAAAGGAGCGGATGTTAATGTTAAAGATAGCAATGGTCACACCCCTCTACACCTTGCTGCCATATACGGTCATACAGAAATTGCAAAGTTGTTTTTAGATAGGGGAGCAAATATTGAAGCTCAAAATCGTACTAATGAGACACCTTTACACCTTGCTGCCAGAAATGGTTATACAGAAACTGTAAACTTGCTTTTAAATCAGAAAGCAACTGTTGATGCTAAGAATTGTTTTAATGAGACACCTTTATTCTTAGCTGCTAAGAATAATCGTAAAGAATTAGTCTCACTGCTCCTTATTACATATAAAGTAAATGTTAATGCTCAAAATACTTCACAAAAAACACCTTTACACATAGCTATTGAGGAAAGACACGAAGAAGTAGCGATATTTCTTATAGAAAATGGTGCAGATATACATGCCAAGAATCGATGGGGATCAACACCTCTACATGATGCTGCCTTTAATGGGTTAGGAAATTTAGTAAAGTTACTTTTGGATAGAGGAGCGAATGTTCACATCCAAAGCATTTACAAAGAAACCCCTTTGCATAAAGTAGTGCATCCTAATGCAGATCCACAAACAGTAAGGTTGCTTTTAGAACATGGATCAGATGTTAATACTAAAGGTAATCATGGTAGAACACTTATATCATCTTATATTACATGGGAAAAACCTCTAGAAACCTTCTTTCTACTCCTACTTTACGGAACTAATATCGGTGAAGAAGAGAGAGAAAAAATAAATGAGAAACCTAAACTTGCTAGCTGTTTAGCAGCATTCGAAGAAATAAAAGCGCTGCCGCACTTAGGTAAATTAATCGAAGCAAACATAAAGGGGGATAAAGAAGAAAATGCCAAAGCTATCGCTAGTTACATAAACAACGAGGTCGAAGGACAAGAGTTAAGTGAAGAATTTAAAACAATTAAAGAAAAGTACGGCTCTGATGAGCAGTTATCTTTTGTATC
>BNGT01000024.1 GCA_016860565.1 Candidatus Mesenet longicola
ATACAGAAGACTACCCATACGGATACTGCAGAAAAGGAGAGAGGTTTCATTCACTAAAATCAGGTAAAAAAGCTCAGCGGGTCAGTATGATTGCAGCTCTAAATAAAGAGAAAATCATTGCTCCATTGACCTTTGAAGGATATTGCAATAAGGATGTTTTCGAGGCTTGGTTTGAGCAGTTTTTAACTCCAATTTTAAGGTCTGGCCAAACTGTAATTCTTGATAACGCTACTTTTCATAAATCTAAAAAAATAGATAATCTTGCTAAAGGAGTTGGTGCTGAAATTCTTTATCTTCCTCCATATTCTCCAGACTTTAACAAAATTGAGCATCAGTGGTTTGCTATAAAGAACAGAGCTAGAAAAAATATCCCTATTTTTAAGTCTTTCCGTCAAGCTGTTGATTCTGCTTTTTTATTCTGACTATTATGAGAAGAGCTATACTATAAGAATGGTGATGTAATATTTTACTGGGAAGCAATATATCAAGTGCATTGGTGTATAGCAACTTCATTGTAAGAACGCAACCAACGATCAATATCAATCTTGGCAAAAATCTTCTTTCTAATTGCATGGTTTTATTTAGTATTTTTAGTTTATTTATAAACACAGAGTACGTTTGATTTAATGTAGTACTAAATACGGATATTTACAGGTGAAATAGCTATGATCAGAGAAACATAAATTACGTAGATATTGTAAGTGGCAATATTACGTCTTACATATATTAATCTCTATGCCATCCAACAAAACCAAGAATTCGAACAATTAAAAAAAGATATTGGATCTATTTACTGTTGCTAATGTAAATTCTTCAGAAATATATTGAAATTTCTGAGTTTTAAAATTTGTTTTATAAGCTTTTACTCATACTACCTGCTTTAGCTGGTTGTTATTGATCGATATTATGAATTCATTGCAGCAAGTATCGTTTTACCAATAACCGCAGGAGTTTCGGCAATGACAATACCACTGCTGCGCATCACTTCTACCTTTGCTTCAGCACTACTATCACTTGATGAGATAATTGCTCCGGCATGCCCCATACGTCTTCCCGGAGGAGCTGTTTTGCCAGCAACAAAACCAACTATTGGTTTTTTAACCTTAGATGATTTTATAAAACGTGCCACTTCTTCTTCTTCAGTGCCGCCTATTTCTCCTATTATAATAATGCCATGGGTATCTTCATCTTGAAGGAACAGCTCACAGCAGTCAACAAACGTCATGCCATGTACAGGATCACCACCAATTCCTATGCAAGTTGACTGCCCAAGTTCAACAGCAGTAGTTTGAGCCACAGCTTCATAAGTTAAGGTTCCAGAACGAGACATAACTCCTATATTACCACGTTTATGAATATGTCCTGGCATTATCCCGATTTTGCACTCACCTGGCGTTATAATCCCAGGACAGTTAGGACCAATCAGACGGCTCTTAGAGCCAATAAGTGCTCGTTTTACTTTTACCATGTCAAGCACTGGTATACCCTCTGTAATACAGACAATTAGCTCAATCTCTGCATCAATTGCTTCAAGTATTGCATCTGCTGCATAAGGAGCAGGAACGTAAATAACTGATACACTTGCACCTACTTCTGATTTTGCTTGCTTTACTGTATTAAACACAGGCAAATTAAGGTGAATTTGACCGCCTTTTCCAGGAGTGATACCTCCAACCATGCAAGTACCATAAGCAATAGCTTGCTCTGAATGAAACGTTCCTTGCTCACCAGTAAAACCTTGACATATTACTTTTGTATTCTTATTTACTAAAACAGACATAATATTATATTTTTATTATATTAACTATTTTTTGTGCGGCTTCATCTAGCTCATCTGCTGCCACTATATTAAGACCTGAATCTTGTAAAATTTCCTTCCCTTTTTCAAAGTTAGTTCCAGATAATCTAACAACTAAAGGAACATTAATGCTCATTTCTTTTGCTGCTTCTACTATGCCACTAGCGATAATATCACAGCGCATTATTCCACCAAAAATATTTACTAATATCCCTTTAACTTTTTTGTCAGATAAAATAATTTTAAATGCTTCAGTTACAGTTTCTCTACTTGCACCACCACCAACATCTAAAAAGTTAGCAGGTTCTGCCCCATAATATTTAATAATATCCATTGTTGCCATAGCTAAACCAGCACCGTTTACCATGCATCCTATATTACCATCCATTTTTATATAACTTAAGCCATATTTAGAAGCCTCAATTTCCTCTGGTACTTCTTCATCATAATCACGAAGCTCCTTGAGATCTGAATGACGATATAAAGCATTATCATCTAAATTGATCTTAGCATCAAGCGCTATAAAATCACCAGATTTTGTTTCAATAAGCGGATTAATTTCTATTTGACTCGCATCTGTATTTATGAAAGCATTGTATACATTTTTTGCAATGCTGATGATCTTATTTACCTTTTTGGGCTCTAACCCTAAATCGAAACCAAGTTTTCTACCGTGAAAACTTTCAAAACCAGATGCTGGATCTATGTGAATTGTAGTTATTTTTGATGGATGATTTTTCGCTACTTCTTCAATATCCACGCCACCTTCCAATGAAAAAATAAATGTTGGTCTACTTGATCTAGGATCAATAACTAAGCTTAAGTAATATTCCTTTTCTATGTCAGATGCTTCCTCTATGTAAATTTTACGAACCTTTTGGCCCCCAAGCCCTGTTTGATGAGTGATTAAAGTAGAGCCTAGCATATCTTTTGCAAATTTTAAGACTTCATTTTCAGATTTTGCTAATTTAACACCACCAGCTTTACCTCTACCACCAGCGTGTATTTGTGCTTTTACAACTAACGTCCCTGGTTTTAATTTTTTAGTAGCAGATAGAACCTCATTAGATGATAAAGCTACGCAACCATTTGGCACAGGAATACAAAACTTCCTAAAAACTTCTTTTGCTTGATATTCATGAATGTTCATAGATACCTTTATGAATATATTTCTAAATTTGAAATTGATAAAATTTTATTACTCATTTTTCCTTGCTCTCATTTTGCTTATTCTTCTTTCAGATTCAGCCTTTTTCCTCTTGCGCTTTTCTGAGCTTTTTTCATGATAACGAATCTTCATTTTTTTAAGCATACCTTCTCGTTGTAACTTTCTTTTTATAATCCTTAAAGCTTGATCTAAATTACCATGTTGAACTTTTTCTTGTACCAAAGTAAAAAACCTCCTCTCTATTGTAGTATCTGCTTACAATTAAAGCACAATGTGTATTAACCTATAATCCTTTTTATGTCAAACCATTTTATGTAAAGCACTATGTTTTTCTTTACAAATAATGCTAGATGTGATAGAGCTAAAAAATAAGATCCTCGGTAGCTCAGCGGTAGAGCAGTTGGCTGTTAACCAATTGGTCGCTGGTTCGAATCCGGCCCGGGGAGCTTAAGTTATATCTCAGTACCTCCTACGGCTATTGAGTCAATTTTTAATGTCGGTTGCCCAACTCCAACGGGGATGTTTTGTCCATTTTTAGAACAAGTTCCAACCCCAGGATCGAGTTTTAAATCATTACCAATCATTGATACTTTTTTTAATATGTCTGGTCCATTGCCAATTAAAGTGGCCCCTTTTACTGGGTGTGTGATTTTGCCGTTTTCTATTAAATATGCCTCTGAAGCTGAGAATACAAATTTACCTGAAGTAATATCAACCTGACCACCACTAAAGTTTACAGCATATAAGCCACGCTTAACACTAGATATTATCTCACTTGGATCACAATTTCCTGCAAGCATGTAAGTATTTGTCATGCGCGGCATAGGAATTTTTTCATAACTCTCTCTTCTGCCATTTCCTGTTGTACAAACAGACATAAGATTAGCATTTAGGGTATCCTGCATGTATTTTACTAAAACACCATCCTCGATAAGTACGTTATAACCTGAAGGAACACCTTCATCATCTATATTTAAAGAACCACGACGATTATTTATTGTGCCATCATCAACTACAGTAATGCCTTTTGCAGCTACCTGCTCTCCTAGAAGACTTGAGTATGCTGATACCCCTTTGCGATTAAAATCTCCTTCCAGCCCATGACCTATGGCTTCATGTAGCAGTATTCCTGGCCATCCAGGACCTAAAATTACCACCATTTCTCCAGCAGGAGTTGGCATTGCTTCCAAATTATTTTGCGCTTGCCTTATCGCCTCATCTGCAATTTTTTTCCAATTAGATTCAGATATAAATTCATCATAAGCATCTCTACCGCCATAGCCCATGGTTCCTTGTTCAGTTCTGCCATTTCTCTCAAGTATTACTGAAATACTAAACTGCACCAATGGCCTTATATCACTTAATCTGAGATTATCCTTTTTAATTATTTGCACTACTTGCCACTCACCAGCAAGAGTAATTTTTACCTGCTTTACGTACTTGTTTTGGGAACGCACATATAGATCTACCTCTTGAAGCAGCTGTGCTTTAGCGTTAAAATCTACTTCATTTAGTGGGTTAACATTAGGATATAAATTGTTTTTTCTTCTCTCTAGATTTATTATAGTGCTCTTATTATTAGAATTTATTGTTTTTATTAAACTTGCAGCACGGCTAATTTCTTCTTCACTAATATTTGAAGAACACACAAAGGATGTTACATCACCCAAAAATGAACGTAACCCAAAACCCTTATGCACATTAAAATCTGCATTTTTGAGTACTCTGTCATTGAAATGAAATAGTTCTGACTGATGAGATTCTAAAAAAAGCTCTCCACCGTCGCTAAAACATAATGCGTCATTTACTATTTTATAGATATTGTTAATATCAACGTTATTTTGTGCAAAAAAAATCTTATCAGGATCTGTATGATTTAACATCATTACGTATAATAAAATATATATTATATTCTGTAATCTTAAAATAGCAACTATAGCAGAACTGGTAGACGTACTAGTTTCGAATACTCTTCATGGTTATGGAAACTGGCACTTTTTTATTTGCTAATCTGTAATGCTCTACTCTTTCAAAGTTGAAGTGACAAATTTTCTTCTCTTTTATTAAAAATTAAATTTTAAATCTTAAAGTATAACGAATAAAAAAGAGGGGGAAGTTATGCCAGGGGAGGATATTGAGTTACAAATAGAACAAATAGAGAAATATATCAAAGATAATGAGGGATTGCTTCAAAAAGAAGAAGCTAGTGTACATGCTAGCTATAGGAAGCATTATAATCAATCTCGCATTGAAGAGAAAAATGAAAATTATTTCAGAATTCTTGGAAAGTTAGAATGTGCAATTAGAGATAAGCATCATAGTAAAGGTATTAATGAATTACGTCAAAACTTTAAAAAAATAAAG
This sequence comes from Candidatus Mesenet longicola, assembly GCA_016860565.1. Lineage (GTDB taxonomy): Bacteria > Pseudomonadota > Alphaproteobacteria > Rickettsiales > Anaplasmataceae > Mesenet > Mesenet longicola. The sequence continues at coordinate 5,331 of BNGT01000024.1, forward strand.
AAAGAATTAAAAGAATGTTCCAATGGGATAAATGAGATAAAGATGGAGAATATAAATAATCATAGGGAGATGAAAAAACTCTCTAATGATTATAAAGAACGGCAATGGACGAATATAGTTTTTGCTATTTCAGCAGTTGTGCTTGTTGCTTTAGTTTGTTATGCAATCTTTTTCCATCTAGCTTGCCCCAGCTGTATTTTAGACAACGCTGTTGTAAAACAAAATGTCGCAGCTTTAGTAAATTCTGCTATTTAATATTTTTTATAACTTTTTAGTATAATATTTTCCAGTTAAATTAGTTTATGGGGGAACTATGCTATATAATAATACACAAAAACATGATGACATTGAAAGCACTACTATTAAATTACAACTGGATAAAAATACTGAAGACAGTGGAATAAGTGAAGGAGACAGTGATTCCATAGGTAAGCCTGTTAATGAACCTAAAACCAATAGTGCTATTAAGAAACCAAAGACTAAAACACATAAAAATAATTCTGCAGGTGAATCTAGCAGAGAGCTTAAGGTAAAAGAGGGTTATGTTCTTGTAGAGAAAACTTGTCATGAAGCTGGTAAAAAGTTAGATGAAATTCACCTAAAAAATACTCGTAATACATCAGAAGAATTAAAAAAATGTAAAGAAGAATGTGATGATTTATTAAATACTGCAGCTGGTTTAAAAAGCAAGACTGATAGTGCCAAAAAAGCTACAGAATTAGTAACTACATCCATAAATAATCACGAGAAGTTACTTAAAAACAATAATTCAAAATCCAAATGCATGGGTGCTGGTGGTGTTCTTGGTAGCACAGGTGGTACTATTGTTATTATTGCTGGTGCCGGTGCTAGTAATCCTATTATTGCTGGTGCTGTTATTTTTATTGGTAGCATTATAGCTTTCTGCTTTGCTGGTATGGCAGTTAGTGGTTTTTATAATTTATATAAAAAACCCAATTCTGCTGTAGAAAGTATTGATATAGAACAGGGAATGCATAAAAACTGTAAGGGATTACTCTCCTCAATTACCTGATTTTATTTTTTTTTGCAGCAAGATTTGCTTATAAAAGACAAAGAAATACATGTATTCAAGAGTAGGGTTTTGAATTAGCATTTTTACTGCATAGAAGATTTTTTCCTACTTATAAGATCATCTCTCTTTTTACTAAAAAATTAAGATTTTTATTATAAAATTAATCTTAATAGTAAAGAGGGGGAAATAGTGGTAGGTCTGATACAAAAATGTAAGTCTGCCATACCTAGTAAAATTAAACGGCTTTGTTCAAAAATAAAGCCTGATAGACGCAAGCATTATCTACTTGTGAGGTGCAATGATGAATTTAACTACAAGTTAATAAAATACATATGGTGGAAAAATTTTCATGTTAAAGTAAAAAACGCTCAACTAGAAAAAAATCATTCAAGTGTGAAATCTAATTACAATACATATACGGAACAATTATGCTGGATTCAAACTACTAAGTTTAAAGATAATGAAAAACTTAGAAATACATTACTAAAAAAGATAGCTACACAACCTAAAAAGAAATACATAAATAAAAGTTTAGAAACATTGAATGTCTATGGTATGTTGTGCTGCAAATATCAACATCTACTTGATGATGATCAACAAAACTCAGTTAGTGATTGTATTAAACAAAATCTCGAAGTAATTTTAAGTCAAGGAAAGTTAGAAAAAACTAAAATCACAGGCCAAAAAGCAAATAAGCTAATCAGTGAAAATGAAAAGGTACTAGAAAAAATAGGAAAGGTAGAGGTGAAAAATGAAAATTATCAATCAAAAAGTGATTTATGGATTAGAGAGATAATTTTTGAAGAGATTAAAAGATATATTGGAATGCTCAAAAATAAGCAAATTGATCAAAAAATGCAACAAACACAGCAGGAAGTTAATGAATTGAGAAGTGAAGCACTTGAACTCATTGATAAAGTGGAGACAAGAGGGCAACCATTAGAAGTACTACTAGAAAAAACAGAAAACTTAAAAGAAGCAGCTGAAGAGTTTTTTAGTAATACAAAAAGAATAAAGCATAAATACAAAACAGCTAACAGCAAAACCTTCTATTATGCCTTAGCAGTAGCTGTTGCAATTGCTGTTACTACTTTGATTTGCTATTGCATATATACTACTTTCAGTAAACCCAATCAAAGTTTGGATAATGTTACATTGACACAAAATGTGGAAAAATTGATCAATTCTATTACATAATTGCATATTTTGATTGTGTAACAAATAAGATGAAATAGTGTGCATTCTATTTATCAATGTATCTAGATTAAGTTTGTAATTTTTTCCATACTACCCCAGCTATTGCCGACTTTTACTTCAATTTTAAGTGGCACGTTTATTACGTTTTCCATCACTTCTTGCATTAATTTTGCAACGTCAAATACGTGCGCTTCTGCTGTTTCAACAATTAATTCGTCATGAACTTGAAGTATTATCTTACCGGTTTTAAGCCTATCAAATAAACGAACCATAGCTTTTTTTATGACATCAGCTGCGGTACCTTGCAGAGGAAAATTAATTGCTGCCCTTTCGGCAAATTGTCGCAAATGAGCTATTTTACTATTTACATTTTGAATAAAGCAGTACCTACCAAAAAGAGTTTTAACATAACCATGGGACTTTGCATATAATTTCATTTCTTCCATATATACCTTAATTTCTGGGTAGCAAGAGAAGTAATGATCAATAAATTCTGCAGCCTCATTTTTAGTTATTCCTAGTTGCTTTGCTAACCCAAATGGGCTGATACCATAGATAATACCAAAATTTATAGACTTTGCTTTCCGCCTTAAAGATTCACTGAGATTTTTTTCTTCCATACCAAATATCTGCTTTGCAGTAATTGCATGGATATCTTTACCTTCAGCAAAAGCGTTTTTAAATGCTAAAACGTTGGCAATGTGTGCTATAAGCCTCAGCTCAATTTGTGAATAGTCAGCAGCTATAATCTTGTAACCCTCAGGTGCAATAAAAGCTTTTCTTATTGCATTTCCCTCCTCACTTCTTATCGGTATGTTTTGAAGATTAGGGTTATTTGAGCTTAGCCTACCAGTTGCAGTTGCAACCATAGAATAGTTAGTATGGATTCTCTTAGTGCTACTATTAATCTGGCCTATTAAAGCATCTGTATAAGTGTTTTTAAGTTTACTAAAGTGACGCCAACTAAGGACCTTATTTGCAATTTTCTGACCATCTGCTGCAAGTTCTTCAAGTACTTCAACGTTTGTGCTATATATTCCTGATTTTGCTTTTTTGCCTTTATCAAGGCTGAGCTTGTCAAACAAAATATGGCTCAACTGTTTTGGTGACCCAATATTAAACTCTTCCCCAGCTAGCTCGTATATTTCCTTCTCTAATAAGGTTATCTTTTTAGAAAAATCCTCTGATAACTCTTTTAACACTTCTGCATCTACTAATATTCCCTGTTTTTCTATGTCAGCTAGTACCCTTTCAAGTCGCCTTTCACAGCGCTCATAAATGGTGAATAATCTTTGAGAGAGTAACTTTTGCTTTAGTTTATTATGTAGCAAAATCAAAGCTTGTGCTGAAGATTCAGTTACTTCTATATCCAAATTATACTTAATTATAGTTTCAAGCTTGTGGTCATGCTTACCCGTATCTATGCTGTAGGACATGATCATTACATCATCTACTACATCAATTTCAGGCAAAAATTTTCTTAAATCTTTTGTATTATATACTATTTTAAGTACTTCCTTAGAAATAAGAATAGGACTGAGCAGCTTAAGAGATGGCTCTATATTATCTTGTTCTATACAAAAAAGATTATTTTCACTATAAGCAATACTTAAAGTTTTACTTTCCTCATGAAGATAAAGAGCCATTTTCCCTTCAGATTTACATCTATCTAAAAATACAAGTAAATTTTCATTACTATATTCAACTATATTTTTTTCATTATGAATTTGTATCTCATGTGAAAATAATTTTTGTACTCTTGGAATTAAGGACTTAAATTCATATTTTTTGAGAAAGTTTGTTAATTTTTGAATATCTGGAGCTTTTATTCTATATTTTTCTAAATCACCTTCAATTTCTACTGTTGTAGCTAGAGAAACCAGCTGTTTTGAAAGCAGTGCCCACTCCTTATAGGCCAGTATCGCTTCTCGGCACTTGTTTTGCTTAATTTGATGAGCATTCTCCAAGATATTCTCTAGCGAACCAAATTCAGTTAGCAATTTTGCTGCAGTTTTGACACCTATTCCCAAAACTCCAGGTATGTTATCGGATGCATCTCCTGTAAGTGCAAGTAGATCTAAGAGCTTATCTGGACCTACTCCAAATTTCGCAATTACATCTTCTTCTGTTATGTATTTATTTTTCATAGGATCAAATACTGAAATTTTTTCATCTATGAGCTGAAATAAATCTTTATCGGCTGTAATTACTGTTATTTTTAAATCATCATATTTACTATGTGTTTTTGCCAGTGTGGCTATAACGTCATCAGCCTCATACCCTATAACTTCTTCGCAATTTAGATTAAAGGCAGATACTGCTTCTCTCAGTATTGCAAATTGTGGTATTAAATCTTCAGGCGGCTTTTGTCTATTGGCTTTATACCCATGATATATTTCATGACGAAAATTCTTCTTGCCGGTATCAAAAGCTATAACTAAATATCCTGTTAAATATTTAAGTAGCATATTGATAAAGCCGTACACCCCACCAATAGGCAAACCTGATGTGGTACTTAGGCCAGGCAGCACATAATACGCACGAAAGAGAAAACCATACCCATCTATTATTGTTAAAGTCTTTGTCACTGTAACCTGTATTATAAGTTTTGAGTATCTATTACCAAGAGAAAAAGGCAAGTGATTAGTATTTAGTTAGTATTACAATATCTATATATAATAAATTAACTTAATCAATTGTTAACATATTATCATCAGAATTAATATTATTAATTATTTTAAATTAATTTTAAGAGTGGGGGGAAATTATGGCTACATGGAATTTGAATCAACTAGCTTACGAACTTAAAAAAGCAATAGATAACGAAGAACTTAAACAAGAATTCATAAAAGAAAAGTTTGCACCTGGACTAATAGAGGCAAACCAGTCATGGGAGGAAAAGAAGCGCAATTCTTTCAATGAACAATCAAATGTTCAAAATAAACAGAACTCTAAAACAAGTGAGGAAAAAAAGAAATCAATAAAAAGTTTCTTTTCTTCTAAACCTAAAAAAGAACAAATAACGCTTAACATCAGCTCACCAATTATCTATACAGGGTATACAAATAATGCTGAATCTGTACTTATACAACCTTTTAGGGGAAAAAGTTCTTCACCAGATAGTAGAAGAACAAGTGTTAGTAGTAATGCCTCTACTTTTAGTTCTGATAGTTTTGAGAGTGATGTCACAAAGGATATAACAGCTAAAAATATATCAACAGAAGAATCATTTGAATCTTTTGAAAACAAAAAATCACATAACTTTATTTATGAAGGCAGTGTTGGTGATATGTTATCATCCCTTGCTTCCAATGATACCAATCATAACTCACGTTCTCTGTCTTCTTTTACAACTTTTTCTGATACTGAATCAACTAGCATTGAAGGTAATAAAAGTAAAAGACGTATAAGTGTAGATAGTGGTATAGGTTCATCATCAGATCTATATAGTAGCAATGAATCCTTGTCTTATATGATAAGTCAAGATACTACTAAAGATTCAGAAGATAAAAAAATTTCAACCAATGAAAGCAGTTTTGCTTCAATAAGAAAATCAAGTATTCAAGGTAGATCAGTAAGATTGGCAAAAAAAGTTGCACTTCCAACTATACCAATTTTGAAATCTAATATTTTGAATTCAGAAAAACTAATGGGGGAAGAAGTGAATTCAATAAAAGAGATTTTATTTAATCCAACAGAAAGCTTGAAGGCAAATAGATTAAGTGATCAATTTACAAGTTTGAAAGATCTAATGCCTTTGCAAGAAAAAATGAAGGAAATAAGTCGCAAAGATCAGTTATCATCTAAAATTGATAAATTTATTCCACAAGTCAACTTAAGTACTCGGAAGACAGTAGAAGAAAGAGTTAAGTATGGAACTCTTGATATGCTAAAAGTAAGTGCAGAAAGATTGAACTTAAAAATAAATAAGGTAGATTCACTCTTAAAAAGTGGATCTTTAGTTAAGGTAGATAAAAACAATAATAGTGAAGTATTGCTGGTAACAAAAAAAGATACTTCTCTGCTCAAAGAATTAAAGCGTGATTTAAAGCGGACATTATATGGAGTAAATAAGCAACTATTTAAAGAAACAAAAAAAATACTGGCTCATGAACAGAGGGAACAGCAGGAACTACAAGATAAGATTTTAAAAGGTGACATTGCAAAGATCAAAGAAGTAATTTCTACAGCAAAATCAAAGACAAATCTTGAAGAAAGATCTAGTTTGTTAAATAAACTAGAGTCTGATTTAAAGATTGCTTATTCCCATTCTGGAAAAAATCTTGATTCTGATTTGAAAAAAACAATAACAGAATTGCGTACAGAAAGATGGGCATCTCAAACCAATATATGGGCAATAAGATCAGATGATATTATGAAAAATTATCTGCCAGAATCAAGGGTTGAGTTAACATTTGCAGAAAAAAAAGAGATTTTTAGTTGCAAAAGAGACGCTGCAAAAAGTCTTTTAGATTCTCAGCAATACAAGGGTGAAGATAAGGAAATACTTAAAGGATTACACAAACTTTATAGTAATTTAGCTAAGAGCTCAGAAGACAAACCTAAAGAAAAATCTAGTCTTGAATATGCATTTAACAATGAATTTAGAGATGCTTATAAAGAAAGTTATGAAACTAGGTTAAAGGAATTTGGAAGTGCTTATCAAAAAAGTTGTAGTACTAAGTTATCCGAAGTGTTAGTAAGCCAACTTGCTTCTTCTTTAAGCAAATAAGGATTTACAAGAGTTTCTAAAATCAAACTAAAAAAGAAGAGAAGACCAGCTTCTGAAATTACTGAAGCTGGTAAAAAAATTTTATAGATATATAAACTGCACCAAACACCAAATAATCTGACTAATGAGAATTAGGAGGATTTAGATAGTTAAAATTATAGTACTTTCTAAAGCAAATGATAAAGGTATAATGACCATTTAGGCATGTAGGAAAAGTGATAGTGTTGATTTAAGGGAAAAAGCAGTATCTTTGGTTGAAAAAGGAAAGCCAAAGGAAGAGGTTGAGAAACTTTTGAAGATAGGAATAGCGAGCGTTTACAGATGGTTAAAAAAGAAGGCCACTGGTGAGAGCTTAAAACCAGCAAAAATGAGTAATTTTATACGAAAGATAGACCCAAAAATGCTGGCAGAGTATGTTAAAAAACACCCAGGCTAATGGAGATGAACTTGGATTTGGAATAAATTCGATCTGGTATAGGCTAAAGCAGCTAAAAATCACAAGAAAAAAAAGACCACGCTTTACCGAGAGAGGAACCACGAAGATAGGCAAAAATTTGTCGAAAAAGTTGCCAAAATAGACTATGAAAGGATTGTGTATATAGATGAAGCAGGGGTCGATAATAGGCTATACTCAGAATATGGAAGAGAGGAGAGAAAATTTATGCACGGGCAAAAACGCGAGAGAATCAGTATGATAGGTAAGTGGATGAAAAGAAATTTTATTGCGCCTATTACTTTCACTGGAGGGTGCGATAAGTATGTATTCAATGCGTGGCTGGAGCAAATATTGCTACCAAAGTTGCCTGTTGGATAGTTATGGATAACGCTGCTTTCCATAAAACCGCTAAAACAAGAGAATTAATAGAAGCTATAGGTTGCCATTTGCTCTACTTGCTTACGTGTTCGCCAGATCTGAACCCAATTGAGCATTGCTGGCATACGATCAAAAGTTGGATCAGGCCGAGAATGCAGCAGCAGTTCTCCTTTTTGTTGGTAAAGCTATTACAGAAATTTATCATTTAGTTTAGAAAGTACTATAGTAAACGAGAATAGGTATCAATTGTTGATAAATTCGCCCATTATATTACCCACGTAATAAGTATCCTGAGAGCCCAAATAACCTAATTTTCCATCTTTTTCACCATCTTTCACTTTTTTCTCAAGCTGTCAAAATTATTCCATCTTGCAAGATGTCTATTGTTGTTACCTTTTTTTCAAAGTTAAAGTACTTTCACATTACAGAACAAAAAGCTTTTCAATTAAAAGTTGTAAGATATGTCACCAGCTATCTTAATAATTACTTTTTTGCTTTTAAATATATCACTTTTGTTATAATATAATACCAAATTATAGCTTTATAGTTGAAAGGGGGAGTATCTAATGAATGTAGATTTTAATTTAATTAAAAAGCAGTGCATAGATATTGCTAAAATTATAAAAGGGAAAGAGAATAATTTAATAAAAATCTTAATTCAATACGAACCTTATAATGTAGCTCGGTATGAAATTGAACGATGCATACGTACACTTAATGATATAGACAAAAATCAGCAATACTTTAAAGAAAAAGTTGATACTATTTCAGTATTCATGCCATCCAACCTTCCTTTATATTCGCTAGTACTGTTTACGTTGATTCCTGGATTTATTGCTGAGGAACTATATGTACATCCAAATACTACTTTGCGTCAGTTGGGAATTATACGAAACCTATATGATATTTTAAAGATAAAAGAATATTTACCAAGTGTAAATATAACTTCAGAAAAGCACGATGTTTTTATAGAAAGATATGTAAAGAAATCGAGGGTAATCATTTTTACTGGTAGAGGCACAACAAAGGCAGAAATAGAAAAAGTAATGCCAGAAAATTCAATATTAATTTTTAATGGTTCAGGACATAATCCAGTAGTTGTAGCGGAAGATGCTGATATCAATAAAGCTGTAAAAGACAGTATATTTGTAAAGTTCTTCAACAATGGTCAAGATTGTGCAGGACCAGATTCAATTTTTATACATAAAAAAATTGCTGATGAGTTTATTGAAAAATTTAAAAATGAGTGTTCTAAATTAATAGTAGGCAAATTCTCAAACAAAAATACATTTATAGGGCTAATACATCAAAAAAGTGAACTAGAGAAATTAGAAAAGATAATTAGTGATAATAAAGACAATGTAATATACGGTGGCAAGGTAGACTCTGATAATCTTATTGTGCATCCAACAATTATATTATCGAAAATTACAGAAAAAGCAAATTTTCAAGAAACATTTGGACCTATAGCATTTATTGTTAAATATGAAGAAGATGAAGAATTAAAATTATATTTTCAGGATGAAAATGGAAGATATCAATATAATAAAATGTACGTGTCACTATATGGTAACAGTCGATATATCAGATCGAATTGTGATGTAATGCTTTTTAAAGGTAATGCTAGTACTAAAAATGGTGTAGGAATAGTTTTAAGTAACCAAACTATTCATGATGTGGAAATAGGTACTAAAGCTTATGGTGGATATAGTAAAGGTGCTTCAGCCGTGATATTTAAGAATTCATACGGAAAAATATTTAGCAAAGCTTTGCCTATTCTCATTCCAGAAGTAATAACAGAACTGCTGATCAATAAAAAAACAATAGACGATTTACAAGCTAAAAGTTTTTTAATGCTAAGAGAGATTCCTGGCTCAGATATAGATTTTGTGCTGAAAATAGAATATGAATTTAAACAGCAGGTAAAAAACATTTTTGCTAACAATATAGAGTTTGCATTTATATTTGGTAGCATAGCAAAAAGAACTTTTAAGAGAAAAGAAAGTGATATTGATACTTTTATTTGCCTTAAAGAGGATGATAAAGTAAAAATGGCCACTTTTGCAAAATGGATAGTTCAGTTTCAATACAGTTTAGACTTAAAGCCTGATTTAAAATATCCGTCTGAAATAACGACTCATGAATCTTTAGAATCAGCAGTGGACAATCTTAAAGAAATCAAAATTTCCTTTTCTTATTCTAGTAAAAATTCTCGAATTTATGATAAGATATTTTGGGCTTGCGTATTGCCATCATTTCATAAAAAGCGAGCTTTCATTGGTAGCGAAGATGGAGGAAGAAAATTATCTGATTTAGCAAAAAAATGTAAATCATATCCAAAAAAATGGGGGGAAGAGTTTATACAGTTATTGGATAAAAGTGAAAAAGTTCCTATCTTTTTGCAAAAGCGCTATAAGAGTTTGAACAAAGAAAAAATAAAACAAAAATTAACTAAGTTACTTGAAGAACACGAATATTGTGAAGTAATGCGCTTGATAGAGTTTAATGCGATAGAAAGTGGAAGTACTAAAGCAAGTCGTGAAGTATATGTAAAAAATGAGCTAAGTCAAGCAAATGTTGAGAATATAGAAAATGCAGTACAAATTTAAAATTTGCCCTATTAAATTAAGTGCTATACTTTACCTATGATGACTACCTAAATATTCAACTAAGGTACAGTGGAAGGAGAGGGATTCGAACCCTCGATACGATTTAAAGCCGTATAACGGTTTAGCAAACCGTCGCCTTCAGCCTCTCGGCCACCCTTCCTGTTGTTTTGTTAGATGTTAGTTGTAAATTTTGCTGTAGTCAAATTTAAAAAAACTTCAAGCTAGAATTTTAAAATATTGACTATTTTGGTTTATAGCTGTTTAATTAAATTAACATAAATTTTTAAAAACTTATGATTTTTGTATTTCCAGGACAGGGCTCCCAAATTGTAGGTATGGGAAAGGATATATATAATGCTTATCCAGTTGCTAGAGAAGTTTTTCATGAGGTTGATGATATCTTAGGGAAGAAATTGTCTCAAATAATTTTTGATGGTCCTATCGAGGAATTAACAATCACAGAAAATGCCCAACCAGCACTAATGGCAGTATCAATTGCAACTTTGCATGTCATCGAACATCTTTTTGGCAAATCTTTTTCTTGTAATAAAGAAATAAGTTATATGTGTGGTCACTCAGTTGGAGAATACACGGCACTTTGTGCTTCTGGAGCATTAAGTCTTGCATCTGCTGCAAGGTTATTACAAGTGCGTAGCACTGCAATGTGTGAAGCATCATCTCAATGTGAAGGTGGTATGCTTGCCTTACTCGGCACTGAAACAGATGAAGTTGATAAACTGCTGAATTCTCTTGAGCTAAATGACGTATGTGAAATTGCAAACGATAACGGTGGTGGGCAAGTGGTGGTTAGTGGCTCAACATCAGCTATCAAGCAATTAATTAGTACGATGAAAGATTCAAATATAAAAAGGATGATTAGACTACAAGTTAGCGGTCCTTTTCACTCTAGATTTATGAATCCTGCTTATGATATTATAGCAGATTTTACAAAAAATATTCACATAAATAGACCATCTATTCCAATAGTCTTTAATGCTACAGCAAAAGAAGAAGAAGACCCACAAATAATAAAGAGTTTAATAACAAGACAAATAATAAGTAGAGTTAGGTGGAGAGAAACTATATTGTATATGGCACAAAAAGGAATAAAAAAATGTGTTGAGGTCGGTCCTGGCCAAGTTTTATCTAATCTTGTAAAAAGAATTAGCAGTAGCATTGATACCAGAAGCATTAGTAGCTTAAATAATGTTCATGATTTTGTCTCTGATTTTTCATTAGTAGAATAAATTTTTAAATTTTACTTTGAGGAAAGGCCATAGTACTATAGAGAGAATTTTACTCTATAAACAATGCATCTAGAAAAGATATATGAAGGAAAAGCAAAAATCATATTTGCTAGTTCAGATCCTAATTGTGTAATTCAACATTTCAAAGATGATATATCAGCTTTTAATAAGCAAAAATTTGATACTATTTACGGCAAAGGAATAATCAATAATCATATCAGTGCAGCTTTGATGCAAAAGCTTGAGATAGCTGGAATTAGTACGCACCTTGTAAAGATATTAAATGAAAGAGAACAGTTAGTAAAAAAAGTTCAAATGGTTCCATTGGAAGTAGTAGTGCGTAACTTTACTGCTGGAAGTTTTTGTAAGCGTTTTAATGCCTTAGAAGGAGTGCAATTTTCATCACCGATAACTGAGTTTTTCTATAAGGATGATAGTGTATCTGATCCCTTAGTGAATGAAGATCATATTCTATGTTTTAAGTGGCTAACTAAGGAAGAAATAAATGAGATAAAATCTTTAGCATTATGTGTAAATAGTTATCTTGCAGATTTGTTTTTTACAATTGGCATTAAACTTGTTGATTTAAAGTTAGAATTTGGTAAATTGATGGCCGGTGATAAGAGTAATAAAATTCTTCTTGCTGATGAGATAAGCCCTGATAATTGTCGCTTATGGGATATACAAACTGGCAGAAAGCTTGATAAGGATTGTTATCGCTTAGAACTTGGTGAAGTGATAGAGATATATGAAGAAGTGGCAAAAAGATTAGGTATAATATTTCATAAATAGAGTTATAAATTTTTAGATATTTATTGACATGAAGATGTTAACTAATTATAAAGTAAAAAAACTATGAAACTAATGGAAGTAAAATTATGAATATTTCTTATAAAGACTTTTTATCGAAGGGTTTGGTGGTCACTCTTCTTACATTTATTCCCACCCATTCTTTCTCTGCGCCTGTTACTCTTTCAAAGTACTTTAGTGCTCATTATAATGGTGAGTTCTTCAATAGCATAGGAGAGTTTGATGGCAAGGAAGATGCAAATGGAGCTAAAACAGAGAAAATTATCGGTTACTATAATAAAAATGGTGAAATGGGTGTGTATAGGCCTGAGTATAAAGCAGGACTTGCAGCTAGTATTACTCATGGGTACTCGATAGAACACCCAGATGTTTCTGGAGGTTTTAGAATCGAAGGTGAAGTGCTTTATTCTCAAATTAACGTTAAAGATGATGGCTATGTAGAGAAAGATGATAAGGATAATGAAAAGAGAGAAATGACTAATCAAGTAGAATTACTTCGTGATGATGATACATCAGGACAGACTCAATTTTCCCGTAGTCTTCAAAATCCATGGATCACAGATACTGCAGATCCCAGAGCTAACAGAAATGATCCAAATGGCCGAAATAGAGCTGCATTTAAAATGAAAAATGAAGGCTTTAATAATGTTGCTGGTATGCTTAACGTTTATTATGATTGGCCTTTACAAGGCAATTCTAAAGTTGCTCCATACGTTGGTATTGGCGGTGGCGTAACCAGAATTGAGCATTTAAAAGTAGCAGAGTATGCTTTTGCTTACCAAGGTAAGGTTGGCGTTAATTACACTATAGCTCCTAATGCAAAGTTTTTTGTTGGTTATCGCTTCTTCAATAGATTTGGTGATAAGTTTAATAAGGTTAAACCATTGTACAAAATTCCTGCTGGTACTGGTGCTAATGCTGGGCGTATGGAATCAACCACTGCAACAATTAAAAATAAGTTTGCTGTAGCTGGAGTCGAAGCTGGTTTAGTGCTTCATTTTTAATTTAAAGTTAAATTAATCCATTAGTTTTTTTGGCAAGATTACCTCAGTAGGTATTCTTGCCATTTTTTGTTTTCTAACATATCTATGGCACATTTTTAATTAGTATTTTTATTGCAAAGCAATGATAAATTTTGCCCTATTAATGATATTAAATACTGCCCCTAATGATATTTGCTACAGTTGCTAGAATATGTAAAGCATTAATTATCTTTTAAAAAGTTATTTAAAAAGATAATATTATCAGCCTGTGAGGTATTTTGCTTTTTAGTGTTTTGTATTTGCGTAGTTAAAAAACAATTTTTACTCAGAAATATTTCAATTTCATCTGCATGCCTTTCACTAAAGCTCACTGAAAAATCGCAATTCATATCTACATATTTAGTAATTGTTACAAAGGGCACTACTATTCTTTCTTTTTTACCACAGAAGCTTAGAACTATACTAAAGTTGCAATCATTGACTACTAAATCATCGAATTGATGTTGAAGAACAATGGGCATTTCGTCGGGATATTCCTTCTTTAAGTAATCTGGTATTATAACGTTGTCTGCATTTGTCAGAAAAGATATCCTAATATGATAATTTCCTGATTTACTCTGTGATATGATATTAAGTGCATCCCTAATGACCATGTACATCATAATATTGATTAATTTATTATAATTTACATTACTCATTAGCATTTACTTAACATAAATAGGGAAAGACTTCTGTTACCCGGTGCTTTCCCTAAAACCGTGTAAAGTAATAAGTCTATTGTGCTGAATTATGCAGCAACTGCAGACTCACTTCCTTCACTTGCAACATTATCGTTTGCACTTAAAATGTGAATTCTTACGGAGATATCTTCCCGAGCAATGGCTACTTTTTTTACTATGCATGTCGATCCTACCTCGTCCCCATACAAAAGTGGTGGAGACGCCGAGAACTGCCCTCGGGTCCATTACACCTATTATAAAGTGCTTTTATTGCTATAGTATTCTTATAAAATACGATCTTATTATATCTTATTTAGTTCTTTATGTCAATATATGACTCCTTTTAATTCTAAATTTTATTGTATGATGTTTTAATATTCTTTCTGTCTAGAAGTATTAGTTTGGCTCTTCATCTCCCATTCTTTTAGATACATCTTTCCCTTTTACTTCTTCTCTTCCCTCTAAGATAAGCTTCAACAATTTTATTTCTTCATATTTTATGTAATTAGATGAGTAGGTTAACACCCTCGCCTTGAATTTTTAGTTTATTTATAAACACACAGTACGTTTAATTTAAATATCATATAGTATTTTGTACTAAATACAGATATTTACAGGTGAAATAGCTATGATCAGAGAAACATAAATTACGTAGATATTGT
>BNGT01000025.1 GCA_016860565.1 Candidatus Mesenet longicola
AAAATGGGGTGAAAAATATCCTTTAGTCATAAAATCGTGGCAAAACAATTGGGAAAATTTGTCTAGTTATTTTAAGTATTCTGGCCCTGTTAGAAGGCTAATTTATACCACCAATCCAATTGAGGGGTTGCACCGACAAATCAGAAGATTTACTAAAACCAAAGGCTCTTTTACCAGTACAAATGCTTTGTACAAGCAGGTATATTGTGCTATAAAAAGGATAGAGCAAAAATGGGCTATGGCTTTGCCTAATTGGGCTCTAACTATATCTCAACTTGATATCTTTTTTCCTTGTAGGTTAAAAATTGAGTTGAACTAAAAATATGGTTTGACACAGTTTGTCGAACACTCCCTTTATTATAAGTAACTTTTATTTTAAAAAAGAATTTAAGCTACTTTGAAGATCAAAGCAGCTTATTTAGTAAATTACCTTTTGCGACTACAAACTTGCTGAACTTCTTCTATATTAATCATTTTACACTTTGACTCAGCATTTGAATTCAAACTATTTTCATTCATTTGTTTTACAAGTGTAGCAACACTTACATCATGTTGCTCATTTAGTTGCTCGAAATTCTTTCTTCTATTTTTTACTGAGACTCCTCTACATTCTTGCTCAAAAGTGATGTTAACATTTGATTCTTGATGGTTAGAGCCACAAATTTTTTCATCGTAATGCTCTAGTTTTAGTCTTTGAGGTTTTGGTGGTGGTGTAGGTTTTGACGATTCAATAGGCTCAAAACGAAAACTTTCTGGCAACTCAAAAGGCTTTTGCTCTACAATCTTCTTTTGCATTATGTCTTGTGCTAGGCCAAATGGTTCCCGATCATTAAATTTATGTTTAACCATACTTTCCCCCTTTAATCAAATATGTCCTAATTAGGATGTTAAAATTACTTATAAGTCAAGAATTAAAATTAAATTGAAGTAATATCAACCTGCATGTACTTTATCTCCGACGTTAACAAAGTAATGTCCTGAAGTAATTAATTTTATGTTCTTAGGAATACCAAAAACTAATATATCATCTTGCTTTTGATCTATAATTTCTACAGGTAAGAAAGAAACAGTATTATTATTTTCAACAATTTTAACGCCAACAATACCGTCATCATTTAAAATCAAAGTTGAAGCAGGCACCTTGTGCGCAATTACTGTACCCACCGCTAACTGAACGTCTGCTGCCATACCTTTAGTAATAAACGTTTCATAATTGTTTTTTGGAATCGTTATCTCTATTCTACAAGCTCTAGTTGCTGGATTTATTATCTTACTTACAAAACTTACTTCCCCTTCAATCTGATAACCATTTGCCAAGTTTATTTTAGCAGTATTTCCCAGTTTTATTTTTTCTACATCTTTTTCCGGCACATGTACTGCAACAATAACTTCATCAAAATTAATAATAGTAGTGATATGTTTGCTAGTAGTTATAAAATCCCCTTTTCCAACTACGATCTTATCAACGTAGCCAGATAAAGGTGCTACAACAGTTGTGTTTTCTAAATTTATTTGTGCTCTTTTTAGGTCAGCTTTAGCACTTTGCACAGCAGCAAAGGCTGCTTCAGCTTGAGTTTGAGATCTATAACCCTTTTCATTTAGAGATTCAGAGGCTTGATATTCAGCTTCATATTGTTTAACAAGGGCTTTGGCTCTTTCATACTGCTCTATATGATCATACTCTTTTAATTTTAAAATAGCGTCTCCTTTGTTTATTTTACTGCCACTTGAAACATAAATATCAATAATTTCTCCATTAATTTCTGGTACAACATTTACGGATTGATGCATATCTACTATTCCAGTAAAAGATAAATATACCGTTTCCTCTTGCGCTTTTGATTCCACTATCTTAACTTGTATTGTTCCTGTGTTGTTATTACCTTTCTCTATTACATTATTGCTGTAAAACAAACTACTACCGAACCATAATACGGAAAGGATCAATATTGATAACGCTATTTTATATTTTAATTTTAAAGCTTTTAACCTAATAAGTAGATCTCGCAATTGAGCGTAAAATTTAGTGTTATTGTTCATGGTATATTTTTTTAATAATTGGCTAACGTTATATTAGCATAACAGTAAATCATTCTTCTAATTAAAAAACTAAACAATGTAGAAATTATTAAATAAACTTAATTATGAGGATTGATTATTATTAATATATTAACCATAATATACCTTAAAATAAGTAAATTAATGATAGATGGCAAGAAAAGGCTATTGGATGAAGCTTCTATAATTAGATACCAAGAAAACTAGATACATCTCTGCCAATGGCAAAAATAGCAAATTTAATTATTTAGATATATTAATAAACAAGAAAATAAAGAAGACAGATATATATTTAATAATAAATGGTAATGGTCCAGGATTTAAGTCAAGCAAAATAGGAATGCTGAAAGATCAACTGGAAAAAGTGAATGGAATATATGTTATTGATTTACAAGAATGTGATTAGGATACAATAGATCAAGGATGGAAGGTAGATCTATTAGCATGAAACGTACAATCTAATTTTCTTCTTTTTGCATTTTGCATCGTATCTGATTCAGATGAGCTTGTACTTGATATTCGAGCGAAAGATTCAAATTGAGTTATAAAGGGATCAGAAAGGCTAGAACCAGGTGAATTTACATTAGATGAACCTTTAGTTGCTAATGAACTATTGCAAGATGAACTGGAAGCAGTAGATCTAGATGGAATCACCTCTAACCTATGAGATTCTAATGATCTGTCAAGTGTGAGATTGCCACACATGTTCATTAATTGACCAAGAGGGGCTCTACAAGGGTTTGTGTCTAACTTGTAATCTTTACATTGTAGTATTGGAAGTGTAAAAGAGTTAGATGAGTATATATTTTGGTTGTTTTCAGCTTCTATGTATTGATGTTTTACAAGTTTGGTTGGTATTATGTATGGCTTACTTTTTTTGTGTTTACTAAATACTTTAGTATGAGATGGGCCAGGTTTAGATAAGTCTATACTTGATTTATTTTTAGACTCGATACCACTTTCTCCTAAAGCTTCCAAAGAAACTCTAGACTCATTGATGCCATGTATTATGTTACATACTTTACCTTTTGGTATTATACATGCTAAAAAGTCTTCCCCATTGGTATTTTTTAAGTATATATTAGCTCCACGATTCAGCAAAAAAGATGCTATTTCTTGATTATCTAGTTTAGCTGCTAAAATCAAAGGAGTATTTCTAGCTCTATCAGACATATTAATATTAGTGTACTCATATTCTATTAACATCTTAACTATATTAATATGACTATATAGTACTGCTAGGTGAAGAGGAAAATATCCGTAATAGTCTGCTGCGTTGACTGTATCTTCTGTGAGCAATTCTTTTATTATATCTGTACGACATCCTGTTACTATTGCTATATGAACGGGAAAAGCTCCATTACAAACAGTGGTTGGTTTTGCACCTAATTCCAACAGGGTTTCAACTATCTCTAAGGTTTGATCTGCATGTTTATATCCTCTTAGTAAGGCTCTTGATAGAGGCGTATACCCTATATCACTCTTTTTTTCAAAATCTGGATTAAATTGAGCTAATGTTTTGATCATAGGTATATTTTTATATATAGCAGCAGCTACGTAGATAGGGGTTTGTCCAAGATCATTTGCTGTGTTGATATCAAATCCTGAATCCAACATACTTAATACTTTTAGCCTATTATTATAAAATATTGCATCAAAAAATTCCTCTTCTGCAGAAGGTTTTTCTTTATATCCAATCATTTCCCCCTCACTAATTTATATTAAATATGGTGTATTGTATTTACAATACAAGTTTTTTAAAAAATTTTAACTAAATCTACTACTCATGCCCATAGCATGGCTAATGAAGAATTTTTTAAATGGAGTGAAGTTTTCAACTGCTAATAGTCCAGTATTCCTAAATACTTTAGTACAAAGGTTTCTATTTGAAAACAGTCTATTAAGACCATCAGTAATTACGGCCATAGTGCAGTTATCGAAATACCTATCAGACGAGTACTTTTCTAAAACATACTTACTACCTACATCAATTCCTTGTTCTCTTGCTGTAGAGATATTCGCTACTATGCTTTCCACATCTTTTATACCTAAGTTTAAACCTTGACCTGCAATTGGGTGTATAGAGTGTGCTACATCTCCAATGAGCACTATCCTTTTTTTATATAAAGCTTTTGAGAAGAGAAAAAATAGGGGATAAGAAACTCTATCGTTTTCAAGTTTGATATCACCTAAATAAGAGCCAAATCTCTTTTTAAGTTCAATAATAAATTCATCATTTGATAGGTTCATGAGCATAGAGATAATGTCAGACTTTTCCGTCCAAACTATAGAAGATTTATACCCTCCTTTCATTGGTAAAATTGCAAAAGGGCAGCCAGGAAAAAAGCGCTCTACTGCTAGACATTGATGGTGTTTTTCATGTTCTACATTGCAAACTATACTGCTTTGCTTATATTGAAATTTTATTGCTGATAGAAAAAACAATTCTCTTAATTTTGAATGCCTACCCTCTGCACAAATCAGTAATTGAGATGTTAATTCTTGACCATTATCTAAGACAACTTCCGCACACCCAAAATTACATGAGATAGATTTGTAAGAAGTAGGTGAGTATAGATGAATTTCACTTGTTAAATTGTTACTGACGGCTCTTTGTAAAACAGACTTTTTCACTACGTAACCCATAGGTTCTTTGCTTATAATCTTATGATCGTAATGTAGAGAAATTGGACTATTTTCATCAAGAATACAAATATCTAATATAGGCTCTGCTTCGCTTTCAATAAAATGCCAAATACCAAAATTCTCAAGCAGCTTCTTTGTGTTATATGATATAGCAAATACCCTATTGTCACATTTTGGAGGATGGGAAATATCATTTTTTTCTAGTAGTGCAACAGAGAGGGATTTACGTTTAAGGCCAATAGCTGTGATTAAGCCTAGTAGCCCACCTCCTGAAATGATAACATCATAATACATTTCACAATTGATAAAAAATCATAAAAATACTCTTATAATATTGTATTATCTAAATTAAATTATGTTTATT
Organism: Candidatus Mesenet longicola; assembly: GCA_016860565.1. GTDB lineage: Bacteria > Pseudomonadota > Alphaproteobacteria > Rickettsiales > Anaplasmataceae > Mesenet > Mesenet longicola. The sequence continues at coordinate 5,069 of BNGT01000025.1, forward strand.
ACTTTCTTTCAAAAAATCAGACAACTCTTTAAAAAGAAAAAAGTAGAAGAAAAAAAATATGAAGCTTGGCAGGAAGACTGTTTAGGGTATCAAGACATTGCAATTAACTTTACTAAGATCATCAAAGTAATTAAAGATCAACATCATATAATCTCTTTAGAAGCTGATCCTGGTTTGGGCAAAACATTTTTCTTACAAAATTGGGCTTTAGATCTGAAGAAACAGAATGAGATTGCAGTATACTATGATGCATGGAATATTAATGCTTTAGAGCAACCTCTTGCTCCACTGCTTAGCTTTATGTTTGATAATTTATTTATATCAAAAAAAATAAAGAAAAGCATAGTACGTAAGTTTAAAAATATAAATGACCAATTATTCTCGCTAGATACACTCGGTAAGCTTATTAATAAGTCTCCATTAGGCATATTCTCTGTTTTTGTTGATGTAACTAGAGAAGCAGAGAAGAAAGAAAGATCAGAAATCTCTTTAAATGAGCTAACAGCTTATAATACAAGAAGAAAAAATATGGAAGATTTTAAAATTCAGTTCACTGAAATAGTAAATAAAATTCGTAATAGCAAAAACATCTATGTATTAATTGATAATCTTGAATTATGTCGAACAAAATACATTATAGATTTTTTTGAATATATAAAATATAGTTTAAACATAGATGGGTTGGTATTTATTTTAGCTACCCATAAATCTCAAAGCAATGTTAAAAAGACAGTAAATACTTCTTTTGGTATGCAGGAGCGTTTTGTTGATTTATCTCTTTTTCTACCTAGGGTTCCAGTAGAAAAATTTACTAATAAGCAGTTTCAAAATATAATATTAAGTAGACCAATAGAAGAAATAAAGTCTAGCTTTACTGTTTTATGCAGAATATTTTTACTGTCACTAAAGGACATAAAACGTTGTGTTTATGCAATAAATTTACTTTTCTTAGTTTATCCACAAGCAAAACTATTTTTACCAAATTTATTTTCATTTCTAATAATACTACAATTAGTAAATCATGAACTTTACGAATCACTAGGCATGGATATATTATCTACTACAGACTTTTTCATTGCCCTTGATAAACCAGTAATTAATAACTATCAACAAGAGTGGCAAGATTTAAAAGCTGCTTTAGAAACTTCATTTTCTAATATAAATAACTTTAGTCCCTTAAAAGACACTCTAGCTCAATTAGATGGCAATGAATATGTTATCAACTATATGAAGAGGATGATCGCCTATGTTGTATAAAAATTGTCAATATTACTGTGATACGAATCATTCTAGATCACCTTTTATCATAAACAGTAACAATATTATCAAGAGCTTGATCATGATCTTCTATTGGCAATTGCTTGCAAAACTGTAGGTCATACGCAACACCTATAAATTTGCAACCAAGTGGGCGCAATTTCTCTATAGTTCTATCATACCAACCGCCACCAAAGCCTAGCCTGTTTTGATTTTGATCAAAAGCAATAAGTGGCGTAATAACTACATTTGGTATTACGTAATTTTCAATTTGACTAACAGTTTTCCATTCTTGAAATAACAAACAATCACTATTTTGATCTACAATTGGCACAATTATTTTATGACCTAAATCCTGCAGTTTCTGCATGAGTGATATAACATTTATCTCACCATCTCTTGGAATGTATCCGGCTATTATTTCACTTTCACTCATAATGATATTTTCAATAAATGCCTCTGCTATTAAACTTGCTGCATGAATTGCATAATCTCTACTTATCTCTTGCCTTATCTTTCTATATTTTTCTCTTAGCTCTCTTTTCTTCTCTACAATATCAAACATAAGTTTCATTAATCTCTTGCAAACAATGACTCACCCACTTTGCTGTAAGCTTTTCTTGTAAACTATTTTGTTTTAACCTTTCACTTAAAAATTTAAAATCAACATAATCTAGATTTTGATCCTGATTACTACAACTGTAAACAAACCTCTCTTCACCAGTTATTGGGTCCACATGCCTTTGCAAACACTGGGCACATATCTCCTTCATCATGCACTGCATAGGCGAGTTAACAGATGCTATAACTTTTACCCCACATTTTAAATATGGTTTTAAAAGAGTATTTTTAGCATTGGCTACTGCCTCCATCATTTTATCTGAACCAATAACTATGATCCTATCTATATACTCTAAATTGATTGTTATTTTTCCAACTTTTTGGTAGGAAATAATTCCATCGATAATATTACCATGGAATGATAGATCCCCTTTTCTTCCTTTTTCTATTACTCCTTCATCACATGTCCAAACTAAAGTAGTTGCTGAAGACTCTAGTGACTCTCGTTTAAAAACATCACTTAATCTTTTATAACCAGCAAAATATAAAACCTGGCAGTTATTTTCCAAACACGCTTTTCCTATCGAGAAAAGTACAGCGTTACCAACACCGCCACCGATTAGCATAACGTTTTCGTTTTTAGGAATCTCTGTTGGCATGCCAGTTGGTCCCATGAGCACTACAGGTTCATTCTTTTTAAGATAGTAGCACAAATCTGTTGATCCACCAGTTTCTAAAATAATTGTAGAAATAAGGCCTTTTTCCTTATCCACCGAAGCACCAGTAGCTGCTATACCCTCCATTGCCAATTTTGTATTTTTAATCTTAAGAGCATTTATCTCAAAGTTTTGCAACCTATAAAATTGACCAGGTTTAAAATTTGCAGCAGCCATGGGTGCTTTAATTATTACTTCAACTACCTTAGGAGTAAGGCGCTTTACATCCATAACTACTGCAGTAAATGCATTTTTTATCTTATCAAAAAAAGCATTAACATGTTCTGTCTTAATATCATTATTTCCCTTCAGAAGTTGCGTAATTATAGGATAGCCATTTTTAGCACTGGCCATAGCCTTAACTACACTCCCACTGTATGAGGGATGCAAATCACCAAAAAAACTAATAGCTTTACCTGAGTCTTTATATAAAAAGATATAATCTTGCTTTTTTGCTTTAGGTGAAAATACATGCCACCCTACCTTGCCCTCTAAATCAAAATAAGAAAAATGTTTACCATTCAATTTAAAATACTTTATATCTTCACTAGCAACTGTTGTATTTGGCTCAGTACCTGCTGCAATGAGCACAGTGCGTGCATTTATATGCCTTATTTTTCCATCTTTATCTAGTACTGCAAGTGACTGTGCATGGTTATATTCATCAGTTACAATCTCTGTTGGCTCTAGATTTTCAAGGAAATCAACCCCTTCTGCTAAAGCATTTTTAACCTCTTCACTATTTAATCTGTAACCTGGAGAGTCAGTTAAGTTTTTCCTATAGACAATTTTAACGCCACCCCAGCTACGCATTAGCTCTAGTATTTTAGCCTCTCTATTTTCATTTCTTGCCAATTTCTTTTCAGTACGTATTGCACGTGCATGCAAGATATATTCGCTGGCAATTTCCTGCTCTTCTGTGCTCCAGCTTGCTTCAACATATTCTTTGCCATATTCGTCTACTAATATTTCATAACGAGAGAGGAATTTTTCAACTTGAACTGGGTAATACGCTAAACTTTCTGTTGCCGTATCTATCGCTGTTAGTCCTCCGCCAATTACAACTATTGGCATGCGGATTTGTAGATTAGCTATGGAGTCAGATTTAAGTGCTCCAGTAAGCTGCAATGACATTAAAAAATCTGATGCCATGCGTACTCCACGTGCTAACATATTTTTTATATTAATCATTTTAAGTTTGCCAGATCCAAGCGAAAGAGCTATATGATCAAATCCCAGCTTAAATGCATCATCAACTGTTACTGTTCCACCAAAACGCACTTCCCCGTAAATTGCAAAATTTTCTCTTCTTTCTAAAAGCAATCTGATAATTTTAAGGTTATTTTTATCCCAACGGGCAGTAATACCATACTCTGCAACTCCACCAAAACCAGCAGGAGTGCGCTTGCTTAATTTCTCATATTTAAAATCTTTTATGGGTAATAATTTTTCCTCTAAAGGTTCAATTTTAAGTCCGTCTATAGCAACAACATTATGTCCATCATTGATCAGGTGATGAGCAAGCGTAAAGCCTGCAGGACCAAGACCTACAACTAAAATGTTTTTTCCTGTGCTTTCTTTAGGAAGTGGGCGCTCGAAATTAAGCGGATTCCAACGAGTAAGAAGAGAATAAATTTCAAAGCCATATGGTAAGCTCAACACATCCTCAAGGATCTTAGTTTCAATCATTGGAATATCAACAGGATCCTGCTTTTGATATATGCAGGATTTAGAGCAATCATTGCATATACGATAGCCAGTTGCTGCACATAGGGGATTATCAATAACAATGATAGCTAAGCTTGATATACTAAAACCTTGGCTTTTGACTAAATTCATCTCAGAAATTTTTTGCTCCAGCGGGCAGCCATGAAGTTCAACACCTAAAGGAGATTTTTTGAAATCTTGATTCTCAGCAAGAAGTCCCTTAGAACAACTATCCTTATTTTGCTTATGGCAGTATATGCAGTAGTGAGCATTATCTAATGCTTTGTTTAAAGTAGGCTTATTATGTGTTAAGTCAAATCCAGAGCGTCTTTTTACCTCTTCTATGCGCAATATTTCATGATCATCTACTTGTTTACTTATAACTGGTACCAATTTTTCATGGTCAATTTTTTCGGGAGATGAAAATAAAACACTCCCTTTATCTTGATTATTAGCTGTCATCCATACAGCGTATTGAGCTGCAAGTTCTACTTCTTTTTGATATTTCTCCTTATGCTCAAACCAGAGCATAGCTTTTTGAGCAAAATCCTGCTCTTGCAGAGGAAATTTTAGAAATACACTTAATTTCTTAGTTACTAAATTAATATCTATATCATTTACATATTTTTTTAATGCATAGCGTTGAATAAATAATCTTTTACATTTATACAGCACTATAAAATCTTCGTGCTTTTTTCTTAATGCCTTTACCTCCTCTTCAATAAAAAATAGCTTAGAAATGAATTCTTCAACCACAGGAGAAAGCTCTATTACTAACTGACTGTCATAACTTTTGTTTTCTCGTGCTTTGTATAGTGAATTATATAAATCCTTACTATAATTTTTGATATAGTCTAAAAATATATAATCTAGCTTTGTCAAACCATCTGTATTATATAAATCAGAAAACAATATCGAGAAATTAAACATCTCTAAATCTTAATATTTAATATATTTTATAAAATATTAGTAAAAAGATAAAGAAGATGTACTACTTTAAAATTTTAGCCCAAGATTGTTCTTGTAATACTTATCCTGCAAATAAAGTAAGATCAAATCTCATAAAAAACAAGGCATAAGAGTAAAAATATGATGGCAGCATGCAAAGCTGAATTTATTCAAAATTGGTGGTTTAAAAAAGGTATTAGTAAAAGTAAAATTAGGCAGTTTATAGTGCGCCAAGACTGGTAATGCTCTAAACGTAAATACTGACTATTGAGCAAATGTCCAAATACTTAGAAACCCGAGAATTGTGGTCTATTGTGCTATAAGTCAAAAGGTCTAAAAATACCACAACCATAATTTATTTACCTCCATGAGCTATAAATCCTGTTATGGCAATATTTAAAGTCATTAAGAATATGGTCCATTAAATTACTTGAGTATGCAGATTCATTTGCAATATTACGCACAAAAACTCTGTAAATTATTTTCTTGTTGTTTTTTTGGTCTAGTATTAGATGTTCTTTTGCATTATGGCCTGCATCTTTAGAAAATCAAAATATGGTATTTGATACACTAAAGATACAAGTTTGTAAATATTTCTGAATCTTTAAAAGAAAAGTTACATAATACTTTAATGCCAGCATTAAGAATGAATTGACAAATTTTTATATATTTGTTACTAAAAACGAAATGCAGGGGGTGTAGCTCAGTTGGTTAGAGCGCAGGCCTGTCAAGCCTGAGGTCGCGAGTTCGAGCCTCGTCACTCCCGCATAAACATATTATCTTACCAGATATACTAAAATAAAAGAGCATCTATTGCTGACAATGTAAAAGGCAAGATATAATTCTGTGTTTTACACTATACAATATGTAAAGTTGCATACCAATTTTATATAATATTTCATATTTTATATAATGAAATTAACTAATAATTAATAATTTCTTTTACATAATTGATTAATATTTAAATTAATTATTGGGGGAATAAATGACTACAAATCTTATCGATAACAATACTAACTACAACAGAATTGAACAAATTCAAACTGATATTGCTAATATAAAAATCAAGAAAGCAATAGGAAAGTTGGACAAGGGTAATATTAATACTGAAGGTATTTCAATTCTTATAGAGAACCAATTACTGGGTATTAAGAATATATTGAAACAGCCAAAACATTCAGAATCTTATAAAAATATAAGATCCTTATTTGAAAATGAGAAAAAACTTGGAGCATTGCAAGTCCTTTTTGAATTTGAGCTTAATCAGGCTATGAATATTCAAAAAACATATGAAGGAATCACTCCTCAGGAAGCATTAAACATTATTTATGATGTTGTTCCAGAAGTGATTGTTAATGGTGATGGTAAGGTAGATGCTAGTGCTACTAGTGAAGCGATAGGAAAGCAGCATGAAAACCTTGATCCTCTCAAAAAGGAATTAAATGATTTAATGGATATATATGCAGAAAGTGTAAAGCAAAAACCTATAATTCAAGAGTTAATGTCATTACTTTTTGATGAAATTATAAAGATGCTAAAAAATAGAGAACTTAAGAAAACATATAAGGAAGAATTAAGAAAGAAAGATAATACTGATTACAACAATTTAAACTTAAATAATAAGCATTATAATCTACTGAATGATCAAGATGATCCTGATTACGCTACCATAGAAGAAATATTTCCTAAGCAAGAACAACAAAACATTCAGCAAAAGTTACCGCAACCTCATAATGAATCAATTTACGTATCTGCAGAAGAAGTTCGTCAGCTAAAAAAGCAACAAAAAGCTGCAGCTAACCTTAAGTTACAAGAAACACAAGTAAATGAGACTCGACCAAAACCTCAAATCGCACCAAAACCTTCTAAAGAAGTTATTGAAAGGGCTTTAAGTAAAGCAGGCACCTCTACTCATCAGAAGAAAGTTGCACCACCAGTACCACCAAGAGGAGAATATTCTTTTGAGAAAGTTGAAGAGTTGAGAAATAAATTTGGTGTTAATAGGGATGGATCACAACCTGCAGGTAGCGTTAAAGGTATAGCGCAAATGTTTGAAGCAAAAGATCAAAAGAAAGAAGCATCAGTTCAAAATATTATCAAACAAATGCAAATTAAAGAGGAAGTAAAATCTGCAAGAGACAACATTCAAATATTAACAAAACGGCTTGATACTAGTGGACCTAACAAATTAAATATCTCTCAAGAACTTAAAGAGAAACTTGAAAAGGTAATAATAACCCCTCCCTCATCACCAACCTCTAGCAAAAAACCTTCTGCTATCCAAAATGAAGCTCCTAAAGTGCAAGAAACAAAGCATTCTATCTTTTATGGTACTGTAAATAATGGAGTTCCAACTCCTCCACCAATGCCTACAGAGAGTGATTTAAAGAAGGTAAAACCTACTTCTGGAAAAGAACGAGATATGGCTTCTCAAGTTAATCCTAAAAAACGTACTGTAACAGAGGGTAAAGCTACTGAAAGAAAAAATGTAAATCTGATGGAAGCTTTAAATAAAAGCCATCTTTTTAGGGAAAGAAAAGCAGGCATTGAAGAAAATAAGCCACAAACTAAATTTGCAAATCCAAACATAGAGCATGTAAAAAACGCACCTGTTATTGGTGGATAATTAGGGGAAGTTGCTATTTATTAAAATAGCAACTTTTTTTATATTTTTATTATTTTTGGGCTAATAAAAAGTAGAATAATTTTAAGAAAGGCAGTATAAAAATAATAATTTTAAAAGACTACTTATGCGCCTGTCGCAATATCACCTACCAGCACTAAAAGAGAATCCAAGTGATGCAGAAATAATTTCACATAAATATTCTCTGCGTGTAGGTTTAGTCAAACAGGTAGCATCTGGTATTTATACCTGGCTTCCTTTAGGTCTTAAAGTGCTTGATAAAATCAAATCTATAATAAAAGAAGAAATGAATAAATCTGGAGCACTGGAGGTGCTTATGCCTTGTATTCAGCCAGCTAGTTTTTGGCAAGAATCCGGTCGCTACGATAGCTATGGAGATGAAATGCTGCATATAAAAGATAGAAATGAACGTAGCATGCTCTTTGGGCCAACTCACGAAGAAGCTGTAACTGATGCGATACGTGGAGTTATAAAAAGCTATAAAAATTTACCTCTTCTTCTTTATCAAATGCAATGGAAGTTTCGTGATGAAGTAAGGCCAAGATTTGGTGTTATGCGTAGCAGAGAATTTTTGATGAAAGATGCCTACAGTTTTGATAAAAATCAGGAAGATGCAGAAAAATCATATGATTTAATGTATAAAACATATATTAAAATCTTCAGACGCATGGGTCTTACACCAATTGCCGTTAAAGCTGAAACAGGACCAATAGGAGGAAATTTAAGTCATGAATTTCATATACTCTCTGAAACTGGTGAAGACACAATATACTATGATAGTCGCTTTTCTCAATTATTGGAGAGTGAAGATATGCAAGAGTTAAGAAATATATACGCAGTTTCTGAAGGTATGTATGATCCAACAAAGTGCCCAATATCTTTTGAAAATTTAAGCAAAAGTAAGGGGATAGAAGTTGGGCATATTTTTTATTTTGGCGATAAATATTCAAGTCCTATGAATGCAAAAATTAGTTTAGAAAGTGGTCAAAACGTACCAATACACATGGGTTCGTATGGCATAGGGATATCAAGGCTGGTTGGAGCGATAATTGAAGCTTATCACGATGATAATGGCATCAAATGGCCAGAAGCTGTCGCTCCTTTTAAGATAGGGCTCATCAACTTACAAATAAAAGATAACTCATGCACTGAGGCTGCAAATTATATATATAACAATTTACCAATTGATGAAGTATTATATGATGAAACTGAAGATAGTGCTGGAGTTAAGTTTACAAGAATGGATTTAATAGGCTTGCCATGGCAGATCATTATTGGCAAAAAATTTATAAATGATGGCTTAATTGAAGTGAAAAAAAGAGCGGGAGAGGTAAAATTTATGTCTGTTGATGCTGTAATTGAGCATTTTAGCAGCATGTGATGCTAATTGGTAATGGTGTAGATATTGTTTATATTCCCCGTATAGAAAACATCTGGAAGAAGTATAAAGAAAAATTTTTAACTAGAGTATATAGTGAGCAAGAGATAATAAATAGCTATAAATATAGTGATTATCAGATGCAAGTTAGGTATTTTGCAAAACGTTTTGCTGCAAAGGAAGCACTTGTTAAAGCATTAGGAATTGGTTTCTATGGAATAAACATGAAGGATATCGAGATAAGTAATGACAAAAACGGCAAGCCCAATATTACTGTCAAAAATAATGTCCCTAATCTTCTATCAAAAAACGATATTATACAAGTATCACTGAGTGATGATGGTGATTATGCTATTGCTTATGTTATTATACTACAAAGTAAAGAACTATCTATCCTTGACACAAACATTAGCTGATATTTTTCTCTTTAAGATTCCATTCACATTTTCTATTTGATATACATTTTTAAAACTCTTTTATTTCACAATAAAATCCATTATCTTTTTCTTTTAGATAAAATTAGTGCATTATATCATTTTTTCTTTTATTATACTTACAATAAGCTTATGCTTTAAAATTAAGGGTGGTTAGCTCAGTTGGTAGAGCATCTGGTTTACACCCAGGAGGTCGACAGTTCAAATCTGTCACTACCCACCATAGCAACCTGTACGAACTTTTCTCTATTCTAGATCTAGCATAACATTAAATCTGCTACGGTAGCCTGTTTTATTTGGTATACATGTATACCTCGGTACCCAATTATACCACAAAATTGCTCTCTACTTCACTTTCTATAATGTGATATTTTCAGCTCTTTTTCTCTAAAACATTGGTACTTCTTCACGGTTTTGAGAGTAAAGTAAATATTTAGATTTTGGTTGGTGCTGAAGAGGATAATACTTTCTACTGAAGAACTGTTGAATTTTTTAATATTTCAATCTCTACTTTTTTCCATTATTTTTTTTAATTCTTCTATTCTGGGGTTAGTGAAGTAAGAAAAAAAGCTCTCTTTTTTACTGGCTCTTTATGTATTCTCTACTTCATCAACTACTTCTTTTAATTTCTTATCTAAATTATTTTCTTTGCTTAATTTTCTTATTAAATCTTGCTTATCTAATAGAAAATCCTTTACATCTTTTGGTTTATATTTTGCAAGTAGTTCTAACAACGGTATGTAAGCTTGATAATCTTCTCTCAAAATATTTAAATCTATGGCATTATTAATATGCTTTAAGGGAATACTAGCTCCATTTTGTAAAAGCAACTCAATAACTGTGATGCTATTACTGATTTGCTCTTTTGATTTTATGTTCATTATGGTAAGGTATAAAGGTGTCTTACCATCTTCGTTCTTCTCATTTATAATAGAATTATTTGTATCAGCATTTAGTAGGGCCTTTATCACTTCCACACAGTTACCCTCAACAGCAAAATGTAATGGTGTGTTGCCTTTTATGTTACTTTTTAAACTTATATCAGTACCCCTACTAATTAGTAACTTTACCACTTCTGCATGTCCAGCTTGAGCAGCAAAGTGTAGTGGTATGCTGTTATTCTCGTTTTTCTCATCTACCTTGGCACCATGATTTAAAAGTAATTCCACTACGCCCACATGTCCATTACGAGCAGCTAAATTCATGGCTGTATACTGACCACCCTGAACACTCACGTCAGCACCAGCTTTTATCAGTGCTTCTACAACAGCTAAGTGACCATTCTGAGCAGCAAACATTAGCGCTGTCCAACCAGCTTTATTCCGTGCATTTATATCAATTCCAGCTGTAACTAGTTTTTCTATAATTTCTTTATAACCACTCGAGGCAGCAAAGTGTAATGGCATTTCACCACTATCATTTCTCTCATCCATCTTGGCACCATACTTTAAAAGCAATTCTGTTATTTCCATATTATTGCTTAAAGCAGCTAGGTGCAATGGCGTGTTACCGTATTTATTCTTCTCATTTACATTAGCACTATTTTCTAATACGAATTTTATCAATTGTACGTTGCTATCTATAATCGCTAAATGTAATGGTGTATTGCCGTATTTATTCTTTGCATCTACGTTAATATCATATTTTAAAAGAGATTCTAATAGATTCTTACACTATTCTGAACAGCTATATGTAACATATCAGATAGCGCATATTCACTTTTGTTACCTTGAATAGGTTTTGCACTCTTTGAATATTCTTTATACTCCTTACTACTTTCTATAAAATCCATCATGTTTTTTAATTTCTCAGGTTTGCCCATCTTAGTTGAAAATGGAATTTTACATTCTTTTGAATCTAGATAATTATAGAATTCTTGTAGTTCTTTTTTACTAACAGACTCTTGTTTATTATCAAACAATTTAGATAGTTCATTTGTTATTTTATCTAATAAGATTTTATTAAATACTTCAGCGCCCTCATCAACAAATATCTTTTTTGTCCTTAGTTTTGTAAATATGTTATTTATAATTTGAGTTTTATCGGAAGCAGTATCAGGAATATGGCTTTCTATTTTATCCATCAAATCATTAAAAGTTTCAGCATAAGCTTGAGCTAATCTTACAATTATCTTCAACTGTGAGCTTGAGCTAAAAGCCGCATTTCTATTCGCATGAGATGGAGAAGTTGCTGCCTCTTCTAATTTTTTCAGACCTAATTCTAATCCTTCTGTGTTTACAGTCAGGCGGTTATTCTCAATGCTGAAAAAAGAATTGCAAGTAAAGCTGTAATCTTTATTTGAAGATGAATAATTAAATGTAGTAAAGTAACTTGCACCTATAGTAGATTTGTAACTTTCCCAAGGAATGTATTTTTTACTCTTTGTTAAGTCAAAGACAATTTCAATAGGACTTATGTTGCTGTTTTTCTTTTTCGTGCTTGCATAATACAAATACATTCTAGATAAAGATAGATTAAATTCATTACTTCTTCGAATGCCAGGAATAAGGCTTCTGATATTTAATGTAGTAGGATCAACAACAAGTGCATTAACTCATGATTTAGCAAGAACATAAGATTTTTGTATGCTGACGTTATCTCCTTTACTCACAGATTTTAGTATTGCTTTTAATATCTCCTTCACGTTTCTTTTATTATTATCAGCAATAGCACCACTGGCACCAACAAGCACCACTTCTTTATCATCATCTTCAAGGTAGCGAAAAATATTGGCAATCTATTCCTCCCCACACTTAGTATCAATATGAGCTAGTGCTGTTTTTAGAGTTTTTTTATTGCGAATGATCAAAGCAACACAATCCCAAACATTACTTGTTCCTATTCTTTCATAATCAGAGAAACCGACTTCTCCTTCTGCAATCATATAAGCATTTTCGTCAGATTTACATTGATATCCTTCATATGTTAAACTTTTTATCCTTAAAACGTTTTCTCCATCTTTTAGTGGTGGGTAAAAATTATCATATAGATCATTTAATGTATCGTCATATAAAGAATAATCAACTTCTGTTTTGTCTTGAAAATTCTTTTTTAATTTACTAATTTTATCTATTGTTGCTTGAGCTTGATCATCTAATATACCTATCCCTGATTCCTTATTTAATTTCAAAGCTAAATCTATTTCTCGATTTAATATTACAAATAATTCCTTATTTGTAGCTAATCGATCTTCTTTTAAATTTGAAAAAGGAGAAGGAAGAGCTGCTATAGCATCAACTAATTGATCATCTACTGATACTGTGCTCCTGTAAGTTTTATTACCTATTGTTAACATAATATTTTATTCAAATGAATACTATGTATTTTAATATATAATCTTAAAATAAAAGTAAATATTATTATTTAATAAATTAACTAATCCGTGGTTGTGTAACTTATATATTTTACTAAGTAATTAATATGAAATTTAAAATAGTATGTTAAGTTAGAGTATACTCCCAACAATAATGCTGCAGATGGAGATGTGTTATGAAGAATGCAACATTTCAACAAAATGCTAATCTGTCTTACTTTTATCACTACCAAAAAATTGTCCTAACTCTACCACTACTGTAAGATTGCCCTAGGTTTACTATATTAAGATCGGAATCTGGCATTTCTTCAACTTGAATTTGCAGTTTTTTCTCTTCTACTTTCTGTAGCTTTTGCAGTTCTTGCTGCAACATTTGTTCAAAGTGCTTAGCGTCTCCTTTTGCCTTAGTTATTTTGACCAATGCATCATTTTTAAATTCTTCAATCTTTTCATCTATCTTGTCAGATTCTTTTACTAAATTTAACCTTCTCTCGAAAATATCCTCTTTACTCATTTCCTCAAGGTTTTGAGCTATATTCACTGCCAGTAATACTAAAGTTGATAGATTGCTTATCTTCTTCTTTATGCCCTTTTACTTTACTAGGAAAGTGTGGCAAGCCATCATCTGTTCCTATACCACTTTCAGGAGTGAGTTGGTTATGTTTTTCTGAATATTCTGGGATTGAAAGACGTATATTACTTCCATCCTGAACAGACAAATCATTAGGAAACTGTATTCTTGGCTGCTTTTTTGCTACATCATCTAATTCAATCCGTGATATCTTTATATTAATTGGTGTAAGTGGCATATTTTTTGTTTAAACATATTATACAATAGTAGCATAACTCTGGCAAAATTAAGATTATTTTAAGTTGATATTGAAACTCAGTAGCTTAATCTACTTCTAGTCTTTGATGATCTGCATTTCCAACTTAATTTTATTTGGTAAAGTTGCTTAAAATAATGTATAATTATTAATATTTTTTCTATGATATGGCTCTTTCTAAGTTTTTAGACCCTAAGAATGATGTTGCCTTCCGTAGAATATTTGGCTCTGAGAAGAATAAAGACATTCTCATTCATTTCTTAAATGATATTCTTGGCTTTATTGGCGACAAGAAAATAAAAGAAGTTGAATTTCTCAGTACTATCTTAGACCCTGATATTGCCTCTAAAAAGCAAAGTATTGTTGATGTACTCTGTAGAGATCAAAATGGTGTACAAGTAATAGTTGAGATGCAAGTTGCTAAAACTAAAGGCTTCGAAAAACGTGCTCAACTCTATGCTGCCAAGGCTTACTCAAGACAGGCTGATAAAGGTGATCAATACCATAACCTTAAAGAAAT
>BNGT01000026.1 GCA_016860565.1 Candidatus Mesenet longicola
GGTGTATTTTCTCTAAATTTTAACACAGCGTTCACGCAGCACCTAAAAAGGTTAATTTACAAATGACTTGCTTGATATGTTAAATACTTAATATTATACTTAACTAACAATTTAAAGTGTGAGGGGTATGCATTCAAGAGAATTCGTGTATTACACATCTTTATTTACAATATAATAACATTGGCGATACTCAAAAACAAATTCTAAAGAAAGTTATACATGCCGCCATGATAGCCTCTCCATTTATAGTGATATGGATTTACGCTGCAATAGCTTTATCAACTGACATAATAGAATTTAACCCTATCATTGCTGCTGGTATTTTTATTGGAATAGTAGCGCTTTCATCTACATGTTTTGCAATAATGAAAATTTGCGAAGAGGTCAGTAGAGCAAAAGCAAAAGATCCAGACGTCAGCACCTCTACTGCAATTAAAAATGTACTCACTCCTGAATGTTTAAAAGGTAATAAAATAGAGATGCTTTCTTAAAAAGATTAATATATAATATTATATTATGGAGGATTAAAAATGGTAGGGGGGTTAGATGGTCTTATAAAAGAAAAACTTGGATTTACTGATCAAGAAATTAAAAAAATATCTCCTATATTAAAGGCATTTTTTGGTAAAGCTCTTTCAAATAATCACTTTTCAGATAAACATTTTTCTAAGTTAATAAGCTTAATTGCTATCAAACCTAGTTGTATTTATAATGCGTTGGAGTCTATTGATCAAAACAATGTGCTAACACGACTATTTTTGACTAAATACATTCTGGATAAAGATATTATTGTAGAAATCATAAATGAGGATTTTATAGAGACGCTACAAATAGTACAAAAGGGGTCAGAGTGCTTAAAAAAAGGGCATAAAATATTATCAACAATTCCAATGGGTCCAGCATTAAAAGCAAACATTATACAAAGAATGCAGTCTGTACAGTCTATGATGGATCGAATGCGTATGCCAGAACAAATTAGAGAACACCAATATAGATTCCTATGTTATATTATGAATAATCATGATGAGATCATGAATTCTGATGGTGTGTTTGATAAAATTTTGGCAATAGTAGAAGGAAAGTTTAAAAATTATATTCACTCACTAAGCCCTGAAGACACAAAGAATAAGTGTTTCAGTATCGCAAATAAAATGGAAAAGTATAACAGAGCGTTAATTTACAGTCGTGTTTCAATCATGATGTATTTAGCTAGTTGGATAGGTGTTGTTACTTATTTTGTAATAAACAAAGACCATCTTCATGATATTTTGAGTACAAGATCTTCCGTATGTTTTACTTCGTTTGTAATCGGTGCATTGCTCTTAGCAAGTTTATTGTTGGTTATTTCGGAAGTACTAAAACATAAAGCATGTAGTTCTTTAAAGAACGAGCTCTTAGAAGAATGGCAGCCAGTTTTTCCAGAGCCTGCTTCAAACCTTAAGTATATACATCCAGTAGATTTTGAACGACAACAAAATTTACAAATTGCAGTATAAAATATATTTATGGGGGAGTTATAACATGCAATCTTCTAATTCTGGTCAAACAGCACTAGAGCAAATAATACAATCTATTATAAACTTCAATTCTGAAGAAATTGAATATGCGAGAGCAGAGTTTGCAAGATGAGTGTTACAACATCATCTTTAGAAATACAGTTCTTTAGAAAATCTGCAGATAGATGTTGATCATTGGTTGCGTTCTTACAATGAAACAATCAGACAAATATTGCTATGGTAAAACACCTACGCAGACTTTTCTTGATATATTGCTTTTCAGAAAAACATTAGTAACATCAATCAGGATTCTGATTTAACTATTTAAATTCTTCTGTCTGTTAATTCTCATCTGTCAGATTAAATTCTGTCTAATACATCTTACATATTCTATGCATCCAACAATATATCAAACCAAGAATTCGAACAATTAAAAAAAGATATTGGGTCTATTTCTGTTGATAATGTAAATTCTTCAGACGTACAGAAATATATTGAAATTCATCATAAACATCTTTGAATTTTTTAATCTGCTTTATAAGCGTTTGCTCATATTATCTGCTTTAGCTATTGATGAAACCTCTCGCATATGCCATTAGTTTAGAATGTTTTCAATTCCTAAATAAAGCTTGCCACCTATTAGTTAGAATGCGTAATAATGGTATCTTCTGTTCATCAAAAATGTTATCAATTAGTAAACGAGTTTCGCCCATTATATTGCCCACGTAATAAGTATCCTGAGAAGCCAAATAACCTAATTTCACCATCTTTCACTTTTTCTAAACTCTGTCAAAATTTTGTATGACTTTTGTTTCTTAAGTCTTTTCTTAAAAGTTAGCCACTAACCCCACCTCCAGAATCTTCCTTTTTCTTAGCTCATTTTTTGTTGTTCATATGCTCTGTTGCAATACTGCTCTTTCTATATCCTCTGACTTTCTACATCTTCATGTTTGCAATTACTTATCTCATGTAATGCTTCTTCTCCTCCATTTTCTTATAACTCCTTGAGTCTGTAAAATTTCTTTCTATATCTCTCATACATTTCTTGTTTCTCGTTCTAATTATTTGGTTTTTGTATTTTTTTGTATCCTATTCATTTCTCTTATTTTCTTAGTTCATTTTATGTTTTGTTTAGTACAGTTAATAAACATTCAGTTGCCAATAAACAGCGGTTTTGTAATTTACCTATGTATCATTAAAAAATCTCTACAAATTTGCATTTAGCTTGGACAAAAATTGCACTCAACAGCAATTACAAGACTAATATAATATATGTGACACCCTTTTGCCAGCATCATATCCTCTATTTTTGAGCAATTATTCCTACAGATATTCGCTCTTTTAACTAATTTGCCATTTTCCACTATTTTTTTTATATGAGCTAAAGCTATACTGACATCATTACCTAACGGGGTTGCATTAATCTAATACTCTCGGTCTTTTTAGGTTCAAAATTTCCATTCTTTTTGATACATACTATAAATTATATCATAAATCTCTACTTCTCTTCTTTATACTTTGCTGATACCTTCTAAAAGTAATTAGAATTCGACTTTCATAAGCGATATAGGAAAAGTTTTGGTTAAAGCTAATGTTGAGGATAATGATTTTTGTAAATTAATCATAGAACATCTTTCTATAACAGAGGATGGAGTTTTCAATTTAAATAATATCTGCGGAATAGATTCAGCAAATTATATTAAGTATAGAACAGGTAATGACTCATATGGAAAGGATAGTATAGAAGTTATTAAAAGAGCTATATAGAGCAGGATTTTTGTTAGATCTATCATCATTTATATTAATTAATATGGAAGAGGTTGTTATACAGACTACAACAATCAAAAAGACCTAAAAAAGAGTAGATAATTTTAGATTGAAAAAATAAATTCATAATATAAAAATTACATATGATTAAAGATTGAGAAGTGTTATGAATGAAAAAAGTGCAGCTATGGTGCTCTCTGGTTGTGGGCATATGGATGGTACGGAAATTAGAGAAGCAGTTCTTGCCTTGCTTGCTCTTGAAAAGCATAAGGTAAAAGTGAAATTCTTTGCACCTGATATAGAACAAAAGGAAGTTATAAACCATATAACAAAAGATGCGCTAGCAGGCGAAAAAAGAAATGTCTTGTTAGAGGCTGCAAGAATTGCTAGAGGTGATATAGAAGATCTAAAAAAAGCAAAAGTGTTTGATATGCTTGTTATTCCTGGGGGATATGGAGCTGCAAAAAATCTATCTAATTTTGCTGTGAGTCAGGAAAATGTCAGTATTTTACCAGAATTGCAAAACTTGATTTTAGAGTTTTTTAAAGCCAAAAAACCTATAGGGGCAATTTGCATATCGCCAGCAGTGCTTGTTGCTGCTTTGAAAGGACATGCTCATGATGTAGAAGTGACAATAGGTGATGACAGCGATGGCCTCATAGAAAAGCTTGGTGGCAGGCATATAAAATGCTCAGCTCATCAGTCAGCTGCTGACAGTAAACATAAAATATTTTCTTGCCCTGCATATATGCAAGATGGTGATGTATACCAAATATATCTAGGCATAGAAAATATGATAGAGTCTATGCTAAAATGCTAAAAATTGCCACTTGGAACGTTAATTCGATACGTAAGAGAGTTGATCAGCTCTGTGATTTTATTGTTAGTGATGAAATCGATATCGTGCTACTGCAAGAGATCAAATGCACAAATGAACAATTTCCCTATGAACAAATTGAAGATCTAGGATACAAATGTATAGTGCATGGACAAAAAGCAAGAAATGGTGTTGCGATACTATCAAAATATAAAGTAGCTGAAGGTAGCTTAAAAACAAGTATTATTGATAATGAGGAAGCTCGTTATTTGGAGTGTTTGATTGAATACAATAACTTTAACTTAAGAGTTGCGAGTGTTTATGTGCCTAATGGTCAAAGCATCGATTCTGAAGCATTTAGGTATAAGCTGCACTTTTTTGATGCTTTGTATCAGCATCTGCATGATCTTTTTAAAAAAGAGGAAGTAACAATTATAGGTGGTGATTACAATGTTGCTCCGCATGCAATTGACGTGCATGACTTATATTCTCTGGATGATCAAGTTTGTTTCAGCATAAAAGAACGAGAGAAATTTTATGCCCTATGTAATCTTGGGTATAACGATGCATTTAGAATAGCAAATCCTGATAATAAACAATTTAGCTGGTGGGATTATCAAGGTGGTTCGTGGCAGAGGAATAGAGGCATGAGAATAGATCACATTTTATTATCACCAGAAGCGACAGATAGGTTAGAGAAATGCTATATAAGCAATAAGCTGCGTGGTAAAGATAATACTTCAGATCATGCCCCTGTTGTGTGTGTTTTGGAGGAAATGGGGGAGTGAGATCATTCACAACTGAATATGACCTACACCAATATATTATGCTACTGAAATGTATAAAGTAGATTAATCTTTTTTTAATTTTGCAATCTCATCTAAAGATAAGCCAGTAAACTTGACAATAGTACCCACATCAACATTATTAGCTAGCATTGTTTTGGCTACTTCAATCTTGCCTTCAATCTTGCCTTCAATTTTTCCTTTTTGAGTAGCATCATCAAGTTTTTGAGCGAGGACAGCCTGTTCGTCAAGAATACGCTTTATCTCTTGTTCATAGGCAATAAATTCTTTTTCAGACCAGTTAAATCTATTTAGTTCATCATATGCCTTTTTAATTATTAAATCACTGCCTATGATCTTTTCTAATTCTTCTTCACTAGTCTCATCAGCATATTTAAAATAATAAATCCATTTCTCAACAATATTTTCTAGCTGATCTTCTTTGGTTTTAGGAAATTTAGGTAGTTCAATAAATGTAAAATAAAAATCCTTTAAATCATGTTCGTAGCTATTACGGTCAAGAATGATGTGATCAGATTTATATTCCTTTTTGTCAGAAAATAAAATACAGTCAGCAATAGCAATGAAAATTATTTCTTTAAGGTTATGGTATTGATCACCTTTATCAGCCTGTCTTGAGTAAGCCTTGGCAGCATAGAGTTGAGCACGTTTTTCGAAACCTTTAGTTTTAGCAACTTGCATCTCAACTATTACTTGTACACCATTTTGATCTCTACAGAGTACATCAACAATACTTTGCTTTTTAGAGGCAATCTCAGGGTCTAAGATAGTACTAAGAAATTCAACTTCTTTTATTTTCTTGTTGCCAATAAAGCCAAGAATATCATTTAAGAAATGAATGAGAATGTCTTTATTCTTTTCAGTACCAAAGATACGCCTAAATGCGACATCATTCTTAGGATCTAAAAACTTAGAAAGAGCCATACTCAGAATATAGATGAAACATTAATAATTATACGTTATTTTTAGTAAAAGTAAAATTAAGAATGCATTTGAAAATAAACTACGCAGTAAACTTCAGACCACGTTCCAGTTGTGTGTATAATAGAGTGATAAAATGTCGGGGCGGAGAGATTTGAACTCCCGACCCCTTGGTCCCAAACCAAGTGCGCTACCCAGGCTGCGCTACGCCCCGCTTTTAAATTAAGATATCAATAAGATAGGAAAATGCAAAGAGTTTATTTTAAAATTTTGGGAATTTGCAAGTAACTCCAAAAAAGTTAGGCTTAATTTATATGATATATTTTATAGAGCATTTTTAAGTACAGATTAGCTAAAAAACATTTAGTAATTTATATTTTACCAATGCTACTTATTTTCCTCATTTGATTTTGGTTTCATCAAAGCTATCCTGTATCCTAACCTAGCAGCTTCTTTATTTAATCTCTTAACTTTATCTTTTAATTCATCAATATCACTACTATATCCTTCATCACTATCTTCTTCATCTGACTCAAGAGGCAAATTATTACCTGAAAGATATTGCTCTTGAATTTTCATAAATGGCTCTAAAGTTTTTTGTAGTAGCTCAGGGTTATTTGCTAACCTTTCAATGTGCTCTTTGCAAGAAGCTAAGTATTGCTGAGTAAATTTTTCAACTTCTTTATCCATAGTATGTACCTCTAATTTTAATTATTATATGCTAAGATTATGTAAATATCAATAATAAAGCTAAAAATTACAATTATATTAGATCACGAACGTATTGATTTTACATTAACTAAATTTATATTTCTTCGGCATGTACTTCTCATCATGCTTTGCGAGAAGTTCATCAGCAATAAAAGTATTGTTGTGAGTTATTCTTCCCTTTACTATAACACCATTGCTTTCAGTAAACATTGCTGGTGGTATACCGTTATACTCAACTTTTATTTCATTATTAAAATCTGTCATTTTAAATGAAAACCTGCTATTTTTATCTTTATCAATACTACCTTCTACTACCATACCCCCAATACGAATTACTTTATCATCTGTAGATAAAGATATAGCTTCACTTACAGTATAAAAAAAAGAAATATTTTCTTTGAGTTTACTTAAAATGAAGAAAAACGCGAAATTTAATATAAAGAATATTACTGTGATTAATAGGAGCCTTTTATGTTTTTTTTTCATTATTTCTTCTTAGATGCTCTAACGTTTTTTTGTTTTTCATGTATTTGAATGAGACAAAAAACACTTCTCCACTAATTAAAATAAAACTTATTAAATAAGCTGCAATTACATACCAATCATGCATACAAGTTAACCTTTTTAGTTAAATAATTTTAATAAAAAACTTCACCTGATTCAAGAGAAATTAAATTGTTATCATGAGTACTTATCACTATTTTTCCATCCTGATCTATATCAGAAAATGTACCACTGTGTAAGCGGTTGCCCATTCTAATATTAATCAAGCTGCCCACCATATAGGCTCTCTCGAGCCACATCTTTCTTATCGATAAAAATCCTTCTGATAGCCACCTTTGCCTTACTTTATCGAAATTACTGATTAACTCTTTTAGCAAAGTTAAGCTGGATATGTTCAAGTTACAAATTTGACTTAAAGATACTGCATATTCAGGGGCAAACAGTATATTAATTCCTATCCCTATAACTAGCCAACTCGCATTTGCTTCTGTTTCTAGTAATATCCCAGCTATTTTTTTATTATTGATCAGTATATCGTTGGGCCATTTATACTTTAAATCTAAATTGGCTGATAGAGCAAGAAGAATATTGCCTACTGCTACTGTTGTAATAAATGTAAAATGAGTCAACTGATTTACATTAGCCTTATCTCTAATTATTATACTAGCATATAAATTTCCTTTAGGAGAAATCCAATCTTTACCATGACGTCCTCTACCGCTGGATTGCATATCAGCAAGTATAACTGTACCATCAAGAGCACCTTTTTTTGCCATTTGTATAGCTTCTAAATTGGTACTAGACAACTCTTTATAATGATATAAATTATAATCGTTGATCATTTCTAGTAGATAACTTGATCAACTAATAAATCAATGATCTTCTTAAACTTTTCTGCATATGCAAAGAATGAGATGTTAATTATTACTGATATTGTTGAAAGAATTAGCAATTCTCGACTTCCTTCACTTTTTTTGTGTTTGCCTTCATCGAAGTATATTACTTTTATAACACGCAAGTAATAGTAACACGCGACCACGCTTAGTATGATAAGAACTATAGATAGATTAATAAAACCAAATTTAATTAAGCTCGATAATACATAAAATTTGCTAAAAAACCCAGCTATTGGAGGAATGCCAGCCATTGACAGCATAAGTATGGAAAGATTAAATGCTATTATAGGATTTTTTTTGCCAAGTCCTGCTAAACACTCAATATTGCAATTATCATCATCAATTTGCACCAAATATGAGAACAATCCTATATTAGTAATCAAATATATTATCAAATATATAAATGCACTGGTTACGCCTTCCTGTGTGCCTAGAGCAATTGCAATTAACATATATCCAGCATGTCCTATTGCACTATAAGCAAAAAGTCTTTTTAAATTTTGCTGCTGCGTAGCTCCAAAAGCAGATATTGCAACTGATAAGGTACTTGCAAATATTAAAATATTTTGTGAGTACTGCATTATACCTGTAAATTCTTCACTTAAAAGCCTAATTAAAAGAGTTACAAATGTAGCTTTAGGAGCTATAGCGAAAAATGCTGTGACGATTGTTGGCGACCCTTGATAGACGTCAGGAGCCCATAAATGGAAGGGAGCAATGGATATTTTAAAGCATATACTAAGTAAAATTAGCATTACCCCTAGAACTGCTCCAAGTGTCTCATAATTACTAAAAAACACTGCTAGATCAGTGAAGTTTGTTTTTCCTGTATAGCCATAAATTAAAGACATTCCATAAAGCATTATACAAGATGATAAAGCGCCAAGAGTGAAGTATTTCACTCCCGCTTCAGATGAATAGATCGATTTTCTCTCAAAACATGCGAGCACATATAGAGTGATGCTTTGTAGCTCAAACGCTAAATAAAATGAAATCAGGTCATTTGCCCCAATGATCGCCATCATGCTAAATAGAGAAAATAAGATTATTACTGGAAATTCATAAGAATAATCGTACTTTGAGAAAAACAACATTAAGAGAATAATTGCTCCTAAAATTAAAATTAAGATTTGTGTTAGGTGTGTATATAGGTTTAATTTGAGTAGCGAATTAAAGATGAGAATCTGACCATTTTTATAAGTAAAAACAGTAATAATTATTGTAATTACTGCGCACGCAAATGCAGATAGGTAAGCTGCATTACGATTTAGAATCTTACCAAAGAGCAACAGTATCATTGATGATAAGGCAAGGAATATTTCTGGAATGATATATAGAAAATTATTCATAAAATTATAGTTAATAACTTACTTACAGCTGGTTTTAAGCACACAAGTAAAGAGGTTGGATAGATTCCCAAAAGTAAAGTTAAAATAGCCAAAGGCAGCAAAACCAAAAGCTCAATTTTACTTATGTCTTTTGTTAGTAAAGAAGATGTACTTACGCCCCATATAACACCCTTGCAAAGATAAAGCATATACACTGCACTAAGAATAGTTGCAATTGCAATAAGTGCGGCAGCAAATTTGATGCTTTTAAATAGCCCAAGTATGCACAAAAACTCACTTACAAAACCGGAAGTAGTTGGCAGACCTATGGCGGCCATGGAGAATAAAACGAACATAAAAGAAAACAAAGGCATCGTAGATGCTGCTCCGCCATATTTGGTTATATTTAAAGTATTGGTTCTACTGTAAAGCATGCCAACGCATAAAAATAGCGCCGCAGAGATTATACAATGACTTATCATCTGAAAGATAGCACCAGATATACCTTCTTCATTAAAAGAAAAAATCCCAGCAGTAACAAATCCCATGTGTGCTACAGAGGAATATGCTATTAGTTTTTTTATATCCTTTTGTGCAAACGCAACCAAAGATGCATATATAGCTGCTATTATGCTCAGTGTAATAACAAAATTGGCAAAATATAAGCTTGCACTAGGCAACATAGGTAATGAGAATCTTAAAAATCCATATGCTCCCATTTTTATAAGTAAGCCAGCTAAAATTACAGATCCTGCAGTTGGTGCTTGTACATGAGCATCAGGCAACCATGTATGAAAAGGAAACATAGGAATTTTAACAGCAAATGATATAAACAGCGCAAGCCAGAGCCACTTTTGTACGTTAAAACTAGCCTTAGGTAAAAGATCCATCAGCTCCTGTATATTACTTGTGGAGTAAGTAACGTATATATATATTACTGCCACTAAAAACAATAAAGAACCGGCAAATGTATAGAGGAATAGTTTAAATGCAGCATACACTCTATTTTTACTTCCCCATATGCCAATGATTAAAAACATTGGCACCAAAACAGCTTCAAATAATATATAAAACATTATCATATTAAGAGATATAAAAAAGCCAATTACCAAGCTTTCAAGCAATAAAAACAGTGCCATATATGCTTTCATATAAGAAAGGTTAAGCTTTAAGCTATATATAATGCACAAAGGGAACAGTAGTGTAGTAAGTAAAACAAGAGGCAGTGAAATGCCATCAATCCCAAGTAAAATATTGCTGCCCAGTTGATCGACAAATTGAAAATTCTCTATTTGATAATCAAATTGAGCTGCAACTGCAATGCTGATTAAGAAAGTTACTGTAGAAAAAAAGAGTGGCAGAAACTTTACGTATAGGGAACTGTTATTAAATTTTGTAAGAAGTAGTAAAAGCGCCCCAAGCAAAGGGCTGATCATCATTATAAACAGCACAATCTATTTAAACCCGAAAAATTATATAAAATATACTAATTATAAAACCAAAAACCATAATAACAGCATAGTCAAATATACGACCAGTTTGTAGTTTTAAGCTATTTATTGAACTATGTTTAGCCAATGCAACAATGCCGCCTATACCCAAAGAATCTATGATTTTTACATCAAAAAACTTCCATAAAATTATGGCAAAAAACCTTACTGGCCTTACAAATAGATACTCATATATTTCATCAAAATACCATTTATTGCGTAAAAAATTCACTAGAGATTTATTGTTTATATTTTTAAATGAATTTCTTACGTACAGCAAATATGCAAGCAACATTCCTAAGAAGCTAAATAACATTGGTAATAATTTTATGTATATAGGTACACTGTGCTCACTGCTTGTTATCGATATGCTACCTTGCCAAAAAGAAGCATCTGTTATCGATAAGATGTTTTCTCCCCATACTCCAGAGAAAATTGAGCCAAACGCAAGTATAAGCAGAGGCAAGAGCATAATTTTTGGTAACTTATGAGTTTTATTATTTTTTTCTTTACCATGAAATACCAAAAACATCAATCTCCATGAATAAAGTGATGTGAGAAAAACAACCAAGATACCAATTATAAATGCAAATTTACTGATGCTGTATGCATTTTCAATAATTAAATCTTTTGAGTAAAATCCAGCAAATGGAAATATACCTGTAAGTGCTAACGACCCTATCCACATAAGGGCATAAGTAAAAGGTATTTTTTTGTAGCATCCACCCATTTTGTGAATGTCCTGCTCATGATTCATTGCATAAATAACATTGCCAGCACACAAGAAAAGCAAAGCTTTAAAAAACGCATGTGTCATAAGATGAAAGATACCTAAATTGTATGCAGAACTACCACAAGCTATAAACATATATCCTAGCTGACTACATGTTGAGTAAGCTATGATTTTTTTGATATCATTTTGAGCAATTGCAACCGTTGCTGCAAAGAAGCAAGTTATGGAACCAATGATTATCATAACTTCTCTAGCTACAAGAGATAATTCAAATAATGGTGAACATCTAGCTACAAGAAACACTCCAGCTGTTACCATAGTTGCTGCATGGATTAAAGCAGAAACTGGTGTTGGCCCTTCCATTGCATCAGGAAGCCATGTATGCAGACCAATTTGTGCAGATTTTCCCATGCAACAAATAAATAGTAATATACATATTATGTGTATTGTGCTTAACTTAATACCGAGTACTTCTACTATAGGAAAACCTCCTAGAGAGGCTCTGTCAAATACTTCTATAAAATCAAGTGTATCAAATGTACAGTATATTAAAATTATGCCTACAAGTAGGCAGAAATCTCCTACTCTATTTATAACAAAGGCTTTAATAGCTGCTTTGCTGGCTGAATATTTCTCAAACCAAAAACCTATAAGTAGGTAAGAGCATAAACCTACTCCCTCCCAGCCACAAAAAAGCTGAAGGAAATTACCACTTGTAACGAGTACTAGCATGAAGAAAGTGAACAGCGAAAGATAAGAAAAAAACCTCGATTTTCCTTTATCGTGTTCCATATAGCCAGTAGAGTACAGATGCACTACTGTGGAAACAGTTGTAACTACTATAAACATTATAGTTGTAAGCCTATCTATATTTAACGCCCAGTTTATTTTTAAGCTACCAACTGAAATCCATGAAAAAAGGTCTATGGTGCTATTTTGAGAAAAAGTGATAAACAAATACCACGACAACAAGCCAGAGATGGCAACCAAAGTTATTGATATAACTTGGCCGAAAAATATGTTCTTTTTTAAGTTAGAAAGGACTGCTCCTATAAACGGTAAGAATACGACAAATGTTTCTATGCTAATCATTTCTTCATTAAGCTAGTATCTTCAACATCTATATGGCCACTATTTCTGTAATGTACAACTAAAATTGCGAGGCCCACAGCTGATTCTGCTGCTGCAACAGTTAGTATAAACATAACAAATATTTGCCCTGCTATATCATTCATATAAACAGAAAAAGCAACTAAGTTAATATTAACTGCAAGGAGCATAAGTTCAATTGAAAGTAGAATATTAATAATACTTTTACGATTAATAAAGATCCCACATATTCCAATTGTAAAAAGAATAGCTGCAAGAATGAGAAAATGATTCAAAGTTAAGACTTCCATTCTATACCTTCTTTAGTTTTAACTTTAACAATTTTTAGTGATGAGGATTGCATAAGTTGCTTACTCAAACTTTGTTTGCGCACTCCCTCTCTATTTCGAAGTGTGAGAGCAATTGCTCCAACAATTGCAACAAGTAGCAATATTCCTGACAAATGAAAAGCATACATATAATCAGTATAAAGTACATTACCAATTGCAGCCACATTACTAACATTATCATGCGTTACCTGAACAATTAAACTTTTTGATTTTTTGATTGTATACCATGCACTAAAAAGAAATGCAGATGAACACACAACTCCCATGAATGAATACTTAACAAAACCTTGACGTAACCTAACATAATCTATGTCAAGCATCATCACAACAAATAAAAACAAAACTGCCACGGCGCCAACATAGACAATTACCATAACCATGGCAACAAGTTCAGCACCAAGTAAAATAAATAGCACTGCTGAACTAATAAATGCAGATATGAGCGACAATACTGAATGTACGGGGTTTTTTGTACATATTACAAAAACTGCTGATATTATAGCTAATAAGGAGAAACAATAAAAAAAGAAATTCATCCTTAAAGTTAAAAGTAACTTTTATTATTAAAGTTAGTTAATTGCATCAAGTCAATAATTAAACGAAATTTAAGTTGACATCTTTTATTAATTATTAATATAACAATCATATTGTATAACTTATCAAGAATTGAATATGTTACAAAAACTTCATGATTTAAATTCAAAAGGAGATTTTGATCAAAAATTTGATCAATTCTATGAAGAAGTAAAGGAAAATTCTTTATCTCGTCTTACTTTCCTCAGTCAGTATATAAAAGAATATTATAAAGAGCTTATCGCAATACAGTCGAAATATGGATATAATTTTATTGATTTAGAAAGAGCATATGACAAAATGTCGTCAGATCAGGATGTTAAAGGTGCTGTTTATAAATTTGGGCAAACTGTTTGTTTGCTAACAGGAAAATGTGATGAGCACATATATCATGCGAATGAAATTGTTAGCTATAATGGTTTTTCTCATGATTATGATTACTCATTTGATGCACAGCAACCATCAATCTCAATCCATGCAGAGTACATGTTAGTTTAGATTACGAATATATATTATCGAAGAGTGTAGGGCAATGTGCTATAAAAATTTGATTTTTATAACATAAAATAAAAATTATTATAAGAGTGTAAACTCTAAATAGATGAATTTTTCACCTGGCTTTAACACTCGATATGCTTCTTGCAGAGCTTTCTTTCTATTTGAGGCATTACGTATGCCAAACGCTATGATGTAATAATCAAATTGATTGTCATTAAATAGAAGATACTCTGCATCAGCACAATACCACTGCAGAAAAAGAGATTCATCCTTAAAGTTAAAACTAGTTTCTATTAGTTAATAACTAAGAGTTGATATATATTATCATTATAGTATAATTAATACTATATTAATAATTTTGGTAAAAATATGTGTTATCTATCACAAAACATTACGCGTCATCCTGACTTAGCTGACTATATTGCATCTAAATTTGATGAGTTTTATAATAATGAGCTAAAAAAGCCTCTTTCTGAATTTTATGTATCCTCAGCTAGATTAAAAAATGAGATAGAAAGGCATTTAGTTAAATTTAAAAGTGAACAACTAGAAGTAATCAATAGACTGCCACATGATATTCGTGATGAGGTAGAACATAGTCTTGATGGCTACATATTGATTCTTCTCCAGGAAGAGCTTAACTCGGATGAATATTTTTTTAATGAAATAAAGAATGCAGTACAAAGTACTGAATCATTGGGTGAACAGCAAGCACATTCTGGAGATGATTTTATGATATATTTTTAGGGTGTTAATAATTAAAATAAAGTCTTATATCCAAGATAAAGGGCTGCGATACCGCAGCTCATATTACAAAAACTTGTATTGGTAAAACCTACCTCTTCAATTTCATTTTTAAACTGCAATTGAGTAGGGAATTGTCTAATGCTTTCTACTAAATATTTATATGATTCTTCATCTTTAGCAATTAATTTTCCCATTTTAGGAATTATGTTAAATGAATATAAATCATATAATTTAGTAAATATTTTATTTTGATAATGCATAGGTGCAAACTCTAAACAGATGAATTTTCCACCTGGCTTTAACACTCGATATGCTTCTTGCAGGGCTTTCTTTCTATTTGAGACATTACGTATACCAAACGCTATGGTGTAATAATCAAATTGGTAATCATTAAATGGAAGATACTCTGCATCGGCGCAACACCATTGCAAAGAAAGCTTGTTCTTATTTATTGCGTTATCACGTCCGTTCCTCAGCATTTGATAATTTATATCACACACTGTTACGCTAGTTGTCGGCTCTTTTTCTATTACTTGTAGTGCTACGTCACCTGTCCCTCCAGCAACATCTAGTAGCTTACAATTTTGGTTTACGTGCATGGTGCTTACCATCCTTTTCTTCCATACTCTATGGAGACCAAAGCTCATTACATCATTCATGATGTTGTAATGGTCTGCAACTGAGTCGAAGACCTTTTTAACTAAGTGTGATTTGCTTATCATCTTTGTTGTTTTTTAATGTAATTTGTAAAGTAATATATATGGAAAATATAGCAGAGATTTAAGCGGTATGAAAGTTTTACTCACTAATGATGACGGTTTTGGCAGTGCTGGGATAACCTTATTATATGAGATAGTATCTGAGCTAAAATTTGTTTCAGAGATATGGATAGCAGCTCCGAGCGTTGACATGAGCGGCTGCAGTCGTTCTTTAAGTCTAAGAAAGCCAATACAAGTTAATTGTTTGGGAGAGAGAAAATATACTGTAGATGGTACGCCTGCAGAATGTGTAATTCTTGCACTCAACAGAATTATGGATAAAAAACCAGATCTAATTTTATCTGGTATAAATCATGGATTAAATGTTGGTAATGACGTTAGCTATTCTGGTACTATTGCTGCTGCTATGGAAGGTGCAACATCTTTAATTCCATCTATTGCTTTAAGTCAAGCGTACAGTAGTGACCGTTCTAAAATAAAATGGGAGTCTGCAAAAAGTTTTGCACCTAATATTATAGGTAAACTAATAGAAGTTGGCTGGCCCAAAAACGCAGTAATTAACGTTAACTTTCCTGCAGAGAAAGTATTGGGGATAAAATTTATCGAACAAGGACAGTACAAAATGGATAGTAATGCAAGTTGTATAGAAAGTATTGGTGATAACAATTCGTATGTTATACGTGGAGATCGCGTGCTCATAGGTAGTGGTGATGTAGATATGGTAAGTAAAGGCTTTATTACTATAACCGCGTTAAAGCTAGATTTTACAGATTATGACGGCTTAAAATCTATTGAAAGTGCATTTAAAAAAGCGCAAATATAATAGATGGATGTAATAAAACTATTTTTGCTAATTTAGTCATAGTGATATGGCTAAAGTAGATATCTGTAATCATGGATCAATGTAATAAATAATATACTGATATCAATTTTTTTGACAGCTATTTTTTGTTATATACTATAATTAGTATAAAATTATATTAGATATAATTATGCAAAAAAAAGAGCTAGTAAAGTTATATCACATCTTTATTAATGATATATTTGTATTATTTCCTACTAATACTAGATATTGTAATGAAGAAAATCTTATTACAATAATGCTCTCTTTCGTAAATCAGAACAATGACCAATTCCTACCTTCCATCATTGCAGTAACTAGCTTAGAGGAAAAAGGAAGGAGTGTCTGTTTCTGTTATCATGCTGCTTTCTTTGTGAGATTATCCTTAGAACAAGATAGTTACAGTGGTTTATTATATGAAAAAACAGGATGGGATAAGGATAAAATTATAAAACATATAAAAAATTATATACATGATGAGAAATATTCTCAAATATTTCATAAGGTATTAGAAGAATATTTAAGTGATGATTATACTTTTGATACCGTGTTAAAGGGATGCTTAGATACAAGGGGTAATATTGTAAGCAAGGCAAAAAGAGGTGTAGCTCAGCGTAAATCTAAAATGACTCATAAGCCATCAACTCCTAAAATTTCCTTTCAACCATTAACAACATATGATAGTTCTGTGATACCATATGGTAATATAGCCCCTCTTCGATCAATTAATACACCTTCTGTTAGTACGGAAGATGCAATTAAAACAAACTACACAGTACCTTTTATCATATCCATAATACCATTGTCCATTTTGTTCTGTTATATCATTAATATGATTATAAAATGCTATCACTATACTTCCAAAAAGAGAATTTGTGATTGTAAGGTAATAGATAATGGCAATAAGTCGCCACAATCAGTGTCTTTGTCTTCAAGATCTGAGTCTGTGCAGTTTGAAAATGAAAAAATTTGTGATAAGAAGCGGTTTTAGGTTTTTACATGTAATAAAACTATTTTTGCTAATTTAATCATAGTGATAGGGCTAAAGTAGACACCCACTCTTTGTAATAAGAAGCTAATATGACCGATAATATACTTTAGTATCAATTTTTTTGACAGCTGTTTTTTATTATATACTATAATTAGTATAAAGCTATATTAGGTATAATTATGCATAAAAAAGAGCTAGAAGAATTATATTATATCTTTATTGATGGTTTATTTGCATCATTTCTTATTGATACTAAATATTGTAACGACAAAAATCCTATGCTACCTTTCAGTACTGCAATGACTAATATGGAGGGGAAAGAGAAATGTAATAGTTTCTATCATCATGCTATTTCTTTTGTAAAGTTATCCTCAGAACAAGATAGTTACTTATTTAAAAATATATCAGATTGGAATAAGGACAAAATTATAAAGCATATAAAAAATTATATACATGATAAGAAATATGCTCCTATCTTTCGTAAAACGTTGAGCCAATATTTAGGCAATGATTATACTTTTGATGCTATATCGAAGGAGTGCCTAGATATAAAGGGTAGTGTTGCGAGCAAAGCAAAAAAAGATTTAATTCAGCGCAAGCCTAAAATGACTCATAAGCAACCAACTCCTAAAATTTCCCTTCAACCATTAACAACGTATGATAGTTTTGTAGTGCCATATGATAATATAACTTATCCTCAATCAACTAGTATACCTTCTATTAGTGTAGGAGATGCGATTAAAACAGATTATATAGCATCTTTCATCATATTAGTAATACCATTTATCATGTTATTCTGCTGCATCACTAGTATGGTTATGAAATGCTGTAGCTATATATCAGGCAGGAAAGCTCGTGATTATAGGATGGCAGATGATGATAAGTCATTACCATCAGTGTCTTTTTCTTCAGAGCCTGAATCTGTGCAATTTAGAAGTGGAAAAATTTGTGATGAGAAGAGGTTTTAGGTTTAATTACAATTTCATATAATAAAACTGCTTTTGCTAATCTGACCATATTAATAAACTTTAAATAAGTAATTTATTAGAAATTAATATGGTAGAGTTTAATATACTTAGAACCTGTCTTGAAAGAGAATGAAGAAAAGGATAAGATGAGGTAAACAAAAAATAGTAGGTAAAATTGTATCCAAGTGATATAAATGACAAAGAATGGGAAATTTTAGAGCAACATGTTGAACAAGGGGCAATAGGGC
>BNGT01000027.1 GCA_016860565.1 Candidatus Mesenet longicola
AAACATTCCAGTCAGTAATTTTATGGTTATATCCTACGCTTCCAGGCTTTTTTGACTGAAAATCTCCCGTTTCCTTACGTCTTTTCTGCCACTCATATAGAGTCGTTTTTCCAATTTTAAATCTCTCGGCAACATTTGCTCTACTTTCTCCTTCATCCAATGCTTCCATTGCTTTTTTCCTTAAGTCGTAACTATACGCTGCTGGCATACAAACCCCACTACCATAAATCCATATCTTAACTTGTTTGGATTATTATGAGAAGAGCTATACCTGGTTCTAAGCCAGAGAGAGCAATTCCATGTTCATTTGTTTCACTTTCCCCCATAATATTAGCTTCTGGATCAAGTCTGGTAATAAATCCAGCAAACATTGCCGCAGTCTTTTTTCTTACTAGCTCTGCATCATCATATTGATCAAGTTCATAGAGTTTCAGTAGTACATTAGATAGCCATGGTTCTCCTCTTATCTGTCCTGGTCTTAAAGGTCTATAAATATGCAAAACATCATTTGCTGGAACTCGCACTGATTCTCCTAACGAACCGTCACCTGGATGCTCTCTAAATAAATAATATGCTTCTCTTTGTCCTAATTTGTTAAATTCAATCCCACTACGAATGATGTTACCATTTGCTAACGTTTGGTTACTCTTATTGTCTAAATGTTCTGATTCAAGTACTTGCAGCTGCAGCGGTACAGATAAATTATCTTCTGCTCTTCTAACCCGTAAGCGAACAAAGCATTCTCCCCCTTCTACCATGCTTCGACATACTAAAGACTGCAGTCCATAAAAGTCATTTACACCATTGCTATCGGCCTCATCAGTCCAATTAAGCCATAACTGTTGTAGTTTCTTTCTAAATTCAGCATCCTTAGCCTTTGATTGGGGTTTAATTCCAGTGCCAACACAGTTACTAACTATGGTATCGATAATATTTGCTGCGTAAGGGTTATTACGTACCATACCACGAGCGCGACTACGCAAAGTTTCAAGATTATGAGTAAGGAGACTATTTATGCTTCCTCTCTCTGGCTGAAAATGACATAATCTCCTTCCTGACCCTGCTATATCCCAGGCTGAGCTTTTAATCTTTGGTTTATTGAATAGTTGTTTTAGTGATTTGAGTATCATTGAATTTCTTGTTATTAATTATGCAGCAAGTTGTTGCATAAATTATAGGTTTTTATTTAAGCTATAATAGCAAGCTACTGGAAAACAATTTGTCAACTTTGTACAATACACTTATCTCTTATAAATGGCATCTCTATGTCCTATTTCTGTGATAATCACTGTGTGTTCTAACTTATCTACTCTGTAAAGAATCCGATAGTCACCTACTCTTAATCTTCTGTGCCCTTTAAAACTATAATGTAATGGTTCACCAAGATTAATTGGGTCAATTGTAAGTCGCTCATCTATGGCCTTTTTCACTCTTAACTCTATTGTTACTGGTAAAGCTGGAAGATCCCTTTCAGTAACATGCTTTAAAAATTTAATTCTGTAATGCTTTATTTTCACTAGATGCCTTTGTAATCAACACCTCCATTTAACGTCTTTGTAATCAACTATTTCTACACCTTCAACATCACGTTCATTAGCAATTTTAGACAACGCAATATCCTCCTCTTCAAGTTCAATTGCTTCTTGGATTAGCCTTTCTGCTAGTTCTTGTACAGATAGCTTTGTAACATCAGCTAACTTAGCTAAATGCTGTGAGGTTTCTGGATTAAAAGTTACACTAATTCTTGCTTGTGCCATACATTAACCAAAATTCATTCATAATTATAATGATTTTACATCATTTTACCAAAATTTTCAATAATAAAAGTAGCTTATAATAAATATCTATTCATAAAATCCCCTTACTTGTGGAAAAAACAATCTTTCGTTTAGGCTTCATACCAGCAATTTTAAGCTCAGCTTTAATCCTTTGTCTTAAGTTAAGTAAGTCATTTATCTGAACTTCTGCATATCTAACTACATGGTCACCATAAGCAATTGATACTACTCTTTCTCCACTTTGTAGCTTTTGTATGGCTTGTTCAACTTGAGATAGATACTCACTACTATACATTTGGCTCTATCCACTTACTTGGTATTACTTTTGCTGATTTCTTTTGACTCTTAGTTTTTTTACCCACTAAACTGTTCCATTTGTTCTCTGTCCAACGATCAATCCCTAGAGCAATAGATGCAGCTCGAGCATAAACTCGACAGTCAAGTGCTTCGTTACGTTCTCTAATCTTTTGCCATTCTTGTTTAGTATAGCCTTTAACTACTTTAGTAATTAACTGCTCAGCTGTTAGTTGTTTAAAATATTCAGGGCAATACTGAGGAAAGTGACAGTACCCAGGGGGAAATCCTTCTTCATTCTCTAAAAGTTTAAGTAATTGGAAGAGCTCAGATTTAAGTATTGATACTCCTATGGGCCAGAGTTTTACACCCCGACGCAATTTTTGTCCAGCAACAGTAACATCAACTTTACTTGGACTACTAAGTGGCACTAGAGCTTTATTTACTCCCTTAACCGCCATTACTCTTCCACATCCTTGATGACTGCGAGCCCAGTTATATACCTCTTGCGTTGCATATCCGGCATCTACTGCCATCATACTGATTGTATATTCAAGTCCATCATTACCTAAGAAATGATTATTTAGCAGTTCTGATAACTTATTCCAGACAAAATCTCGTCCTGGATCGCCTTCAAACACTTGATAATCAATCGACCAACTTTCTCTATTTCTGCCCCAAGCAACAACTTCTACCTCTATTCTATCCTTCTGCACATCAACCCCAGCAGTTAAGACTACTTCACCTTGAGGTACTGTGCCAATTAAATAATCTTCTCGTCGTTGAAAAAGATGCTTCCAATCTGGTACTTCTCCACGATCAACCCAGGTTTCTCCGAGGGTGGTATTTATCCATACTTTAAGCAGTTGTTCATTATCTTTACTGTGGAGAAAGTCTTCTACTGCTTGACTCCAACTATACCAGCCAACAGGGCTATATAAACTCGAAAGGTGAAACCCTACTGTTTTGTTGTTTACTGTAACATTTGTGCCTCGCCATTCTCCTTGACTTAACATTTCTGTTTTTTGATGATTTTCTATTTTACCACTACATTCACTACAAACATAATGTGCTGTAGCTGGTTCCTTATCTTCCCATTTTACCTGCGACCATTTTAAAACTTGGTAATAATTGCAGTGTGGACAGGGAACAAAGAAATAACGTTTATCAGAAGCTTCAAACTCTTTCTCAATTCTGCTAATTCCATGTACTGTTGGTGTTGACACTAAAAAGATCTTTCTCCTCGTAAAAGTGTTAGTACGAGCAATGCTTAAAAGTACTGGATCACCCTCCCCCCCAGAATCGCCTGGATAGGCATCAATCTCATCTAAGAATAAGTATTTAACTGGCATGGATCTTAAGCCAACACTACTGTTAGCTCCTGTTATCACTACCATGCCTCCTGGGAACTCCTTACTTTGTACCGTGTTACCTGAATCTCTTGCTCTTGGATCTTTTACCTTACTCTTTAAACATGGTGTACTTTCAATTAAGGGAGCAAATCTTCCTTTAGACCAACGCTTTCCCATCTCGACAGTGGGTTGTACTACCAGCATTGGCCCTGGAGTTTGATCGATGATATAACCTATCCAGTTATTTCCAGCCTCTGTTCCTCCAATTTGTGCTCCCTTCATAAAGATTACTTTCTCAACAGCAGATGAAGGAGAGAGACAATCCATGATTTCTTTTAAATAAGGAGTTCTTGCTGTTCGCCATTTCCCTGGTTCTGATGATGCCGTTTGTGAAAGTACTCGATATTCATTTGCCCACTGTGACACCTTAAGCAGTGGATCGGGTTTTAATCCGGCATAAAAACTACTGCTGTAAATCATCGCATTAGTACCAAATTGTTTGATTGCCAGGGATTTTCTCGCTCATCATCATCAACTAAAGTAGCAGGTTCTTTAGTGGTTTCTGTCTCTGAAAGTACTTTTAAAACTTTTTGCTGACAGTTGTTATCAATTGATCTTTGCATAAGTTGACTTAAAGCCACTATAGTAACTGCTGTGAATACTCCGGCTATGGTGGTATACATTCCTACTGCTATAGTGAGAACCACTGTCATTGAACCTATAACTGCAAGAGTGAGAACTGTACAGAGCTTAACCTTTTTATTATGACTATTTCTCTTTTCTATTACTTCTGCACATTTACTAAGCATGTGAAACATCACAGGATTTTCTTCTGCATAGTCTATAGGAGTTTTGCCTTCATTATCCCTACCAAATAGATCTGCATCTTTTCTGATCAATAAGACCTTAAGTAACTCTAAGTTATTTGTTCTAATTGCACAGTGAAGAGCAACTGCAGGACTTGCTCCTTTTTTAAGCAGTAATTCTATTGCATTTAAACATCCTTGCTCTGCGGCAAAATATATTGGTGATTGGTTTTTATTATTTAAAACATTAATATCTTCCCCCATTCTTGTTATAATATCGATAATTTCAGTGTATCCTTTTTGCGCCGCTAAATGTAATAGATGGTTATGATCAACTCCGTATCTGTTTTCTCTTAAGACCTTTACTATCTCCTGCTTATTTTCCTCAACCGCATATTCAAATGGGGTCTTACCATTATCATCTTTCATCAGTGGATCTATATCTTTTCTGCTGAGGAGAACATCTGTGGTACTCAGTCCATCACCATCTACGGCATAATGCAAAGGAGTTTGGTTCTCATGGTCTTGGGGATTAACTCTACACTCAGGAGTACTGATTAAACACTTAACTACATCAAGGCAGAGATCTCTTTCATCGTAACTGCTATTACTTACTGCAATATGAAGTGGTGATAATCCTGTAGAGCTTTGACCAACACTGACTGCGTTGACATTGGCCTTAAGCTTAATTAACAGCTCTACTGTTTTTAATCTCTTATTATTTACAGCATAATGTAAAGGAGTTTGATTTCTTGCATCAAAAACATCGATTTCTGCTCCCCCTTCTTTTACTAAGATTTCAACAATATTTTTATGTCCTGCTCCTGCGGCTAAGTGTAAGGGTGTATGATGTAAAGCATTACGTAAGTTAACATCTACACCTTTTTCAATTAAATATCTTACTGCTTTAACTTCACCAATTGCTGCTGCTAAATGAAGTAGGCTATCGCCATCAGGTCCATACTTACGATCAATTAGAGCTTGTAGTACCCTTGTTTTGCTTTCTTCTTGGGCATAATCAAGCGGGGCTTTACCTGTATCATCTTTAATGAAAGGATTAACGTTTTTCTTGTTAAATAAGAGATCTACTAAAGCTAAATCATCAGATTCTATAGCATAATGAAGAGCAGTTTTGCCGTTTATTCCTTGAGTATTAACATCTACTTCTGCGTTGCTAATAAAGCATCTAATTATTTCTAAATGGAGGTTTTGTTTGATCATTGGTTCTTCAGCTATAAATAAAGCAGATAAAGCGTTTTTAGATGTAAGGCCACTCACTCCAACTCTCCTTGTGATAATGCTTCAAGTGCTATCTTAATTTCTTCAGTTAGCGTCTGGTGAATCTTTTCACTACTACCCAATGAAGCTAAAAGTGCAGATACTCGATCGGGAATGTTAAGCAGATTATTTCTTACAACTCTTGCGGTATTGAAAGCTGCAGTTTTAACTTCATCTATCGAAACAAGTTCACCAATTTCAGCTTTAGCCTTAGCTTCCAGGAGCTTACCACGTTCTATTTCATTCTTAATGCGAGTTTTAAGGAACATGGTGGCAAGGTCACTATTGCCTCTTTCATTACCGTTAATACTTTTTCTTCTTTGTGGTTGACTGGGATCACGAATGGTAATAAGTGCAGCATCTGCTTGCTCAGAATCAATCATACCATCTTTAAGCTCAACGATACCATTCTTCGCTAGATAACAGACGTATTGTTTAGAAAATCCTTGCTCTTTTGCCCATTCAGTCTGGGTCATTAATGCCATTTGTCCTTTTTCCTATTTTTTTGTTTTTCTTGTTTTTACTACTTTCCTAAGATTTGTTCTTGAATTTGCAGAAAGGTCTTACCACTCGCTGCCAATATTGCTTCCCTGCCAACATACATCTGCCAACGTTTAATCGTTATATCAACATAAGCAGGATCAAGCTCAATTGTTCGGCACATTCTTTCCCCACGCTCACAAGCAATAAGTGTACTACCAGAGCCAGCGAAGGGATCAAGAACTATATCTCCTGGATTACTACTGTTTATTATTGCCTTTTCTATTAGCTCTAGAGGTTTCATGGTTGGATGTAGTGTATTACAGGTAGGTTTGTCGTAATACCATAGGTCACTTTGACTGCGTCCCCCATACCACTTATGCTCATTACCTTCTTTCCAACCATAGAGTATTGCTTCATACTGACGTTGATAATCAGCCCTGCCTAAAGTAAAATGATTCTTAGCCCAAATGATAAACGTTGACCAATGTCCTCCTGCTTCCTTAAATGCCTTCTGCAAGGTTGCAAGCTCTGCTGATGCTGTACAAATATATATTGCCCCCTTGGTATAGGCTAAAATGTGAGAACAAATGTCATAGAGAAATAACTCAAATTTTTCACCCTGATCATCATTTAATATTTTTTTGTCATCTCTTTCTTGGCTATTACCATAAGCAACATTATATGGAGGATCACAGAAGGTAATATCTGCCATTTGTTCATCTAAAACAGCTTTAAAAGAATTGTCAAGCCTACTATCACCACAGTAAATACGGTGATTACCTAAAATCCACAGATCTCCTGGTTTTGTTACTACTGGTTTATCTTTATTATCAGTTAAATGAGAAAAATCCTCCTCCTCATTGTCTTCATCAGTAAAGAATTTTTGTACTTTATCTAACTCAAAACCAGTGAGTTTAAGATCAAAGTTTAACTCTTCTAAATCCTTAAATTCAAGCGCTAAAAGATCATTATCCCATTTAGCCCAATTAGCAGATTGATTAGCAAGAAGACGAAAAGCTTTGGTTTGAGCATCATTTAAGTTGTCAGCAAATACCACTGGAACTGTCTCTAACCCTAATTTTCTTGCAGCTTTAAGACGTAAATGACCATCAATTACAGTGCCATCACTTTTAGCAACAATAGGTATACGAAAGCCAAATTCAGCAATAGCAGCACACATTTTACTTACCACTACGTCATTTTTACGGGGATTACGCTCATACTCAATGAGGTTTGCAACTGGATAATAATGGATCTTAAGATTCATATTTTTGTTGATTTTAAAGATGGGTTTAAAAAGTTAATATCTTAAAACATTCTAACGCTAAAGAAGTCCTGGGGTCCCTTTACCCAAAACCCGCCACAGTAGCCAAGGACCCGTTTAATAGGCTTCTAAACTACTTAAGTTATTAATATTATTATTTAAATTCATAGCATAAAATAGTAGTGCTAAACTATCAGCTTCGTTGTCATCACTGGGAGTAAAACCTTTATTTTTTATCGCAGCAATCACTGCACTTTTACTGGCATTACCATTACCTGTGATAAAACGCTTAATAGTCTTCACAGCAACACCTTGATAAGGCAAAGAATGACTCTCACACCAAGCAGTAAGATGGGCTAAGAAACCTCCATAGATATGAGCAGCATCAGTGCCCAGATGTCTTCTTACCTCTTCAAAATAGACAACACTTATATTAGAAAACTTCTGCCTTAAAGAGTTAAGCCAATTACTAAAGTTTAAAAACTGCATTCCTCCACCGCTAAAGCGACTAACATGAAAACTCTTACTGCCAC
Source organism: Candidatus Mesenet longicola (assembly GCA_016860565.1). Taxonomy (GTDB): domain Bacteria; phylum Pseudomonadota; class Alphaproteobacteria; order Rickettsiales; family Anaplasmataceae; genus Mesenet; species Mesenet longicola. Next base: position 7,789 of record BNGT01000027.1, read on the forward strand.
TTTCAATTACTCCTCCCTCTAAGATTGCCCAACCTGTTTGTTGTCCTAAGTCTAATGTGAGTATTGACATATTTTATTTTATAGCAAAGAAATCTTTTGTTTCAATTGCACAACTTGAATAATCTACTGAAGTTGAATAAATATCTGTAATTTTCTGGTAAGATATACGCTCACTAGCCCGAATTTCTCTTATTTCTTCTACTAGCTCATCAAAGAATCTAGCATCAAATCTTGTACTATTCTTAAATCTATTACTATCTATTGCAAAGCCTTTAAAAATGTAATTCTTTAGTTTATCAGTTGCCCATGTACGAAAAGCTATGCCACGCTCTGAATTAACACGATAGCCTACTGATATAACAGCTTCTAAATTGTACAATACTACATTACGTTTTACTTCTCTCTCTCCCTCTTTTTGAACTATCGAGAATTCCTCAGTAGTTGAGTTCTTATTTAATTCTTTACCTAGATAAATATTCTTTAAGTGCAACGAAATATTATCACTTGAACAACCAAATAGCTTAGCCATATGTTTCTGTGTAAGCCATAGATTGTCGTTTTCAAACCTGACCTCTATACATACCTTTCCATTGTCTGTTTCATAAAACAAGATTTCATTATTACCTGGAAGCTTATCTTTCATATATCATCTTATTATGTAGCCTTCTTACTATTAAAATAATGGAGTTTCATATCCCTCTACTATATATATCAAGAAAATTCATCAAAATGTTCAGAAAAAGTTACATTATTTCAACATTTAATTCATCAAAGGTTTTAATGGTCAAAAAATTTTAAGCTATAAGTGAACAAATTCGTGCGATTTCTTGATTCATTATTGGTAAGGGATCTATTAACGGAAAATTATGGATATCACATGTGACTTTAACAACCTACCAAAGAATGGACATTATAAGCCACTACTAGAGAAGGAAGAACTAAAAACTCAGCTTCTACTTAACATAAGATCTTGTCTTTCTTACCTCTTCCCTAATGGCACTCTTCATGGCAACGAATATCGCATTGGTAACCTGCAAGGCAGTAAAGGGAAGAGTTTAAGAGTAGAACTGACAGGCAATAAAGCAGGTTTATGGAATGATTTTGCCACTGGAGAGGGAGGAGATATCATAGATCTTTGGGCTGCTGCGCATAGGAAAGATGTTAAGGCTGAGTTCCATGAAGTAATGGCATCTATTGGTGAGTGGCTTGGCTATTACCGGCAGCATAAAGTTAATGAATCTGAGACCACAACCTTCTGGGATTATCTTGATGAAAATGGTGAAGCTATTGTTAAGGTTTATCGTTATGATACTGCTTTAGGAAAACGATATCTGCCATTTGATATTAAAAAGTCGAGCTATACTGCACCAGAAGTAAGACCTTTATATAATATCCCAGGTATCATTAAATCAGATAAAGTTGTTATTGTTGAGGGAGAAAAGTGTGCAGAAAGTTTAATAAAACAGGGTATTACAGCAACAACAGCAATGTCTGGAGCAAATGCACCCATTGATAAAACAGACTGGTCACCACTTAAAGGCAAGCATATTGTCATTTGGCCAGATAATGATGAACCAGGAAAGCAATACGCTGAGAAAGTTGCAAAAAAACTCATCGATCTTGGCGTTACCTCCCTAGCAATTGTTAAAATCCATCAAGATAAACCAAAAGCTTGGGATGCTGCTGATTGTATTCAAGAAAACATAAGCATTTCTGGTTTTATTCAAGATAATTCAAGCAAAATCATCTTTAAGTCACCACTTAATATTTTAGACTGGAGTGTAGATCGTTATATTGGTCCAGTACCAAAACAAAAGTTTCTTGTTGATGGTTTATTTCCCTTAGGTGTTACTTCAATAGTGGCTGCTATGGGAGATACAGGCAAAGGTATGCTTCTTCTTGACTTAGCACTTAAAGTTGCAAATGATACTGATCAAGTGTGTGGTTTTGGTTCATTGGTTACTGAGCACGGATCAGTTGTAATATTTTCTGCAGAAGATGATGCCGATGAGATTCACCGTCGTTTAGAGCGTCTTGATCCTGAAAGTGAAAGAATACAATATCAAAATCATATATTTATTGTTCCTATACCAAATGCCGGAGGACCATTCTCTATAGTAAAGACTAATATGCGTGGTAAATGTCCTGAAGCTTCAGAAAAGTTTGAAGATATTAGTAGACAACTAAACACAATTAAAAATTTAAAACTAATTGTTTTTGATCCATTAATATCATTTGTTCACGCTGATATAAATTCAGATCCAGAAATGGGATGGTATGCAACTGGATTGCTTGCAAATTTAGCAACTGAAACAGGAGCAGCTGTAATTGTAGCGCATCATATGAGAAAGCCCAAATGTAATGGACCAATTATAACTGTAGAACAGGCAAGGGATGCAATAAGAGGTACTTCTGCTCTTGTAGATGGTGTTAGATGTTCTTTTGCATTATGGCCTGCATCTTTAGAAAATCAAAATATGGTATTTGATACATTGAAAGTTAATAAGGTCAGCAATGCGGTATATCAAGGAGCGATAGTTAAATCCAACGGTGCAACCAACAGAGATATAAGAACATATTTACGCTCATCTACTGGTTTACTTGAAGACATATCTGGGCAATTAAAGCTTAGTAAATTCTCTGAAAAAGATCTCAAGATAATGCTTACTAGGTCTATTGAAATATCAGCACAAGAAGGTCATCCATTTACCCATACAGGTGGATCTGGTGTCTTTAAACAACGACATAAACTACCAACTGTATTTCATGAAATTGGTAAGCATAGAATTGAGCGTTTGGTACAGAGTTTGCTAAATGAAAATAAAGTAGTAAAAGGCATGGCATCACATTCAAAAGAAGATAAGTGGTTAGATGTACCAAATGGTCCTTTTGCTAAAGGTGAAGGCGAATTTAAATTAGGCGCTGAAAGTTTAAATTATTTATAAAATTACGTTCCCATTCCGTTCCCGGTTCCCGGCGTTCCCAGAAAATTTTTGGGAATTGGGAATGGAGGCAATATGATTAAAACGGCTACAGTAGGGAATCTTAGCTAATATGTTCCGTTCCCGGTTTCCAAAAGCGTTTCCAGACTAAATCCCCTATAGTAGCTGATTATAGCTTCCCATGATCTTATATATTATATAATATATATGTATTATATATGGACATATATAATTAATAATAAATAGAACATAAAAATAATATAATATAAAAGGTATAAAGAAAGATAAGAATACGAGATAAAAGTATGATTGAAATAAATAAAAACAAAATTAAGTTACTATATAAGTTTGAAATCAATAATTGATATACCTCTAATTTTTTAAATGAGGTTAAATGAGAGATTTTTTAGAATTAGGAGTAAAGAGCTGTTCAAGCTGTTGTGCACTTTTTATAAAAATATGTTTATAATTTAGTTTAAAACGTCAATAAATGGCATATCATTTACAATGATTATTTTACTTTTTAAATCTCTTAGGAAAACTTTCGAATCTGAAATGTTTAATACTAACTCAAAATATAGTTACTTATGTGTTGAAGACATGGAGCTTAAAATTTCTGAAGATCAATATGTATTTATTAAACCAAGCTGTTATCTATCAGCAACAAATGGAGTACTTATGCCAGTTGAAAATCCTGACATTTGGGTTACTCATAATTTCATTATAAATGACAATTTTAAGTTGGCAGAATAAGTTGGCAAAAGTTAAGTTGGCAGTTTAAGAATTTGCCATCTTGCCAACTAGGATTTTTCTTAAATTGACTGCAGTAGCTTGTTTTAAGTTATTTTGTTAATTTTAAGTTGGCAGGATGGCAGAAATGCAGAAAGAAATTGCCAACTAGAAATGCGTCTTGAAATCCCCTTCCACAGCAGATTTAAGGTAGTTGGCAAGATGGCAAAAAACCTTATATATATAATAATATACTATAGTATTATATAGTATACTATAACCAAACATTACCAACTAGAAATTCTGATCTTTAATAAAAAATCTATTAACATAAATATTAAACTTTGACAGAAGAATCTAAAAATGAATGCAAAGACAAACAATCCATAATAAAGTTTTAAAACTACCCCCATGAAAACATCATATCTACTGAACTTTTAGATTTTTTTTAAATACTATTGCACTTTCAAAGTAATTTTTCTAATATTGCTAATGTTTAGCTGGTTTGCTAAGTTACTAAACTAAAAGTATTAAAGATATGAGTAAGTAGAGTTTATGTTGCTTTAAATGTGATGTTTTTAGAGTCATTATGTTATTTCAGCATGAATTGTACACTTTTTATAAATTTGCGCTTATAATATAGCTTAAAACGTCAGCAAATGGCATATAGCTTGTAATGATTATCTCACCTTTAGCTTTTAGTTGGTTTGGGTGTGTTTTAAGTTTAACTTCAATGAACAGCACTACTATCTAAATAGATTTTAATATCATTCCATTGTAGCGCTGTTTTGAGCTTATTGCTTCCTTTTACTGAAATATATAATCCAAAAGAATTACTGACTTAATTGCTTGTTATTTATTTCAGTTATTGTTACTTGATCAAAATTGGTATTTAAATCAATCAAGTTACTTTTTGCATCCATTTTAGTTGAAGAATTTTCTAGTTTATGCTCTTCCTTTGCAAAATTAAAATCAGTTAAATCATTTAAACTCTTTTCCGGCAGATGACTGATAAAACTACTTTGCTGTTCTTTTTTGCTTTTAAGTTCAACTAATTTTTCTCCATGTTGAAGCTTTCTTATTACTGTTTTAAATATTCTTGTAAACAATGATTTAATTGATCCTGTTTTGCTTGCTTCTGTTTTGTTTAGCTGTTCAATACTCTCTTTTTCATACATTGAAGCAACTTTTTCAAGATACTGTATATCATCTTTTGTAAATTTGTCAGCAAGCTTATAGAGATGATGTACATCTTGTGCATTTATGTTCAATCTATCTTGCTCAATAACCTTATTTATGGCTTTAATATCATGTTTTGTTAGTTTAAAAGTGTCTTTGACTATATCAAGTAACTTAAGTTTACAAAGCTTCCTGAACACATCAAATGCTTTATCATCTTGAAATATAGGATAGCTTTTTTTATCCTCTTTCACTGATTTTTGTATACATATTAACTCATCATCAAAAGACTTTTTTAATTCATCGAGATCTTTACAGATATTGTTCAATCCTTCAAAATATTCCTCATATTTATCACAAGTTTTTATATTATTATTCTCTGTCATTTCACCCCCATACTTTATATCTATTAATGATATAAATAAAATTATTAAGCTTAAGTATTAATTAAAGATTAATTATTGGTTAAATAAAACCATCATAAGATATGAGAATAAGTACTATTAAAACAGCATAATAACTTCAATGTCTGAACAAATTTTGCAGATGGGGGATAAACTGGAAAGAAATCCTGAAATATCAAGTGATTAACTTTTACATATGGGGGAAAGAATTTCTCTCGTGCCGTACAAAATCAGGGCAATAGATTTCATCATTAAACCATATAAATTTATGGAATCGCTATGAAATCAAACAATCGCTATTTAGGCATTAACCCTAAAATTATTAAACAAATAAGGAAACGTGCTAGACGACTTAAATCTTTCAGATGTTTTGCTGATTACAGTATTGAAGATATAGAACAAGAGCTTTTGTGCGAAACTTGGTCTGATTTAAACCAGTATAGTGGTGATGAAAGCGGTCAAGATGCATTTATTCATAGCATTATTAAAAATCGTGCTATAAATCTTGTACGCAAGCAATCATGCGCTAAACGTGATAGTAAAGCCGGCATATTATTCATTGATATCACAGAATTAGGTAATGTTATTGACAAAAGTAGTCACTTCGAAAATAAAGTAGCAGCAAATATCGATATAAGCACAACAATTTCAAAATTACCAAAACTTTGGCAGAACATTTGTTATGATCTTCAATCTTATAGCATCTGTGAAATTGCTAAAATGTATAAAATATCAAGAACAACTGTTTATCACATCAGAAGACAAGTACGCGCTAAACTTTCTCACTTAAAAATATATTTGTAAAAACAGGTGAACAAATCGCCGTCATTTCTTGATTATATATTATGAGAGGAGAATAAAATTATGACTTTAAAAATTACAAATAGTGAAGAAAGACTAAAAACTACTACAGGAGTGAAGATAGTAATCTTTGGACCTTATGGCATTGGTAAGACTAGTTTACTTAAGACTTTAGATAAGCCAACACTGTGTCTTGATTTTGAAGCTGGTTTACTGGCCGTACAGGATTGGCAGGGAGATTCAATTAACATTCGTACTTGGAATGAAGCAAGAGATATTGCCTGCCTTATCGGTGGTGCAAATCCTGCACTTAAAGCTGATCAAGCTTATAGCCAAAGACACTATGATCACATCTTAGGTAGGTATGGAGATCTCTCAGCAAAACTCTCTGAGTATCGATGCATTTTCATTGACAGCGTAACTGTTGCCTCACGTTTAAGTCTACTGTGGGCTAAATTGCAACCAGAAGCGATTTCTGAGAGAACAGGTAAACAAGATATGAGAGCAGCATATGGCATACTTGCCCAAGAGATGATGGCTTGGCTGAATCAGTTTCAACATATCCCAGATAAAGACATCATTTTGGTTGGTACTCTTGGACAATACTTAGATGATTTTAATCGTCCAACTTGGTTACCACAGTGTGAAGGAACTAAAACTGCCAGTGAAATTCCAGGTATTGTTGATGAAGTTATCAGCATGGTAGGAATTAAAAAAGAAGATGGCAAGGAAGTACGTTCTTTTATCTTTCATGCTATTAATTCCTGGGGATATCCAGCTAAAGATCGTAGTGGCTGTCTTGATATGGTTGAAGAACCACATTTAGGTAAGCTACTGAGCAAAATTAAGAATAAAACTTTATCCACAATTTCAACTACAAAAGGAGTGTAAACCTTATGAGACAATTTACTGATTTTAATAGACAAAAAATACCATTCTTCACCGTCAAGGAATACTTAAACGATAAATCACCAATACCAGAAGATATTATCTCTCCAAGAATTTTAACCCAAAGAGGATTATTGGTACTGGGAGGTCCGCCTAAAATTGGTAAGAGTGATTTTTTAATTTCTTGGCTAGTACATATGGCTGCTGGAGTTTCCTTTCTTGGAATGACACCAATTTGAAGATCTTCTATATGCAAACCGAAATTGAATATCCCTACATGAAGGAACGCTTACAACAGCTTAAACTTGATAAGGAACTTTTAGATATAGCTGCAAATAATTTAGTCATTACTCCAAAAGTACATTTGTCATTCAATAATGAAGAGATAACGCAAATAAAGGAAACTGTAAAAGAACACTTTAGACCTGATATTTTGGCGATTGATCCTCTTCGTAATATCTTTAGCAGTGAATATGGCAATGAAAATGATAATAGCGCCATGTTATTCTTCTTGCAAAGAACTCTTGAGAATTTACGTAGTGCTGTGAGTCCAGATGCCTGCATGATACTGACCCATCACACAAAGAAATTATCTAAGAAAATGCTCGAAGAAGACCCGTTTCAAGGGTTAAGTGGAGCTGGATCTTTAAGGGGATTCTACAGTACTGGCATGGTTATGTTTTCTCAGGATGAAGAGAGTAATGTACGTCAGATAGTGTTTGAACTACGTAATGGTGAACGTGTACCAAGTAAGCTGGTCGATAAAACCTCTGGCTCTTGGCAGCTTATAGAGCAATGGGATCGTTAATCTTTTTTTTAATCTAATTTATAGGAGAAATTATATGTTACAAGATCTTTTAACTGACTTCAATACAGCAAAATCACCAAGCAATCTCATTCCTGCAGGTACAATAGCTAAAGTACAAATAGTCATTCAGCCTGGAGGTTATGATGGCGACTGTTGGTTAACTAAAAGTAGGGCCACTGGAAGTGTTTATCTCAATACTGAATTTGTTGTAACTGAAGGTCCATATGCGAAACACAAGATCTATCAAATCATTGGAATTAAAAGTAGCAAAGCAGATGGTGAAGATAGGTGGGGAGAGATGGGACGCTCTATGATTAGAAGCATTTTAGAGTCTGCACGTAATATCCACCCACATGATACCTCAGAGAAAGCAGTTCTTGCTCGTAAGATCAACGCTACTGGTGACTTAAATGGCCTAGAATGCTTAGTAAAGATAGGAGTGACAGCTGACGAATATGGAGAGAAGAATAAGATTGCTGCAGTTATAACCCCAGAGCATCGTGCTTACACTGATTTTATCAAAAATTCTCAGGTTAATTGGTAATGAAATATGATGAAGGAAGGTTATGGTCTGCAGTTATTATCCAGGCCATACAAGATCTATTAGGAAAAAATCAAAAGCTAAGAAAAGAAGCGCAAGGATGGATAAATTCTCAATCTTTTGCGATGGTCTGTGATCTTGCCAATCTTGATTTTGAACGAACAAAGAACATGTTGAATAAAATTGGAACAAATAAAGGAGGACTTATAGATTTTTCTTCATCAGAGGTTAAATCATTATTAATTTACAATTTAGATAGACTACTTTCTAAAAATGAGAATAAATGGGTTAAGTCTGTAGCCATATTCCTTGCCACTCATTGCTGACCATGGCAAAGTTTGAATAACATCATCTCTTTTTACATTTAACCCTGAGGTTTTAGCTAATTTCTCTGTTATATTTTTCTGCATTCTATTTATTGGTTTACGAATTTGCTGTTCTACATCGAAAATATTTCCTATCCTATTTGCAATTTCCCCAACACTTAAAGCTTTATACTGCTCCTTAGAAATTCCTTCCTTAAAATCTTGCCAAAATTGTTCTAAAAGAATAAAAAATATATTTCCAGATTTTGAGTGTTTATCAATAACTTCTATATTATTAATACAAATGTTATTTCCTTGAATTTGTAGTTGTAAGATTTTCTCTGGTGGAATAGGTTGAGCGTATTGTAGTGGTACATAAGGATAATAATTTAATGCTTGTAAAGAAACGTTAGGTAATAGTTCTGGTATTCCTTTTTCGACTGCTGTCAGTAATACTTCTTTTAAAGTTTCATGCTTGCAAATTAGATCAGCCATAGAAATAGTATACAAATTTAGTAATAGTTTAAGATCTCTTGTCCCAAGGGTTATTAAAACAGTAGGGTTAATTCTTAATCTATCTGCAGTTAAATATGATGTATCAGTACATAAAACTGGTATAACAATACTAACTATTCTATTTTGAAAACTAATATGATAAACTCCTTCTCCAGCTTTTTGCCATATTAGGCCAGCTAATAGACTTTCAAAATAACTTACTGTTTTTTCTATATTGAGTTTGATAGAAAGTACAAGAGATCTTTGTTTTTTGTAAGTATTGGGCAAAATATAACGACCACAATCTTCACAGCTTAAATCATCACAGTCTTCATTAAAGTCATGGGCAATTATAATCTGATTTTTGCAATCAGAATCATATACATCTGGAAAATCAAGATCCAATTCGTTAGCACAAATAACAAAATATGATATTTCAAACTCAATAAATCCAAGCTTACTTAAGTATTTAGCAGCTTCTAAATAGCCCTTCTTAGGATTTATCCAAGATCCATTCATTAATATAGCATTAACTATTTCTCTATCTTGAGAGTGCTTTTGCTTTTGATAAGACAGTAATACCATAAGTATCCTTAATTAAAGATTTAAAATCATCTCGTTCTTTTTTATTAAGTATATGTTCTGAATAATTAATTGCTATGTAGTTTTGGTCTTGTCCATTTATTTGAAAAGATAAGGTGACTTTCTTATTTTGAAATATTACTCTTGCATGTTGAACTAGAGAAACATTATGTAATATACTACCAACAGAAGGTTCTAGCTTCTGTAGCCACTGTTCAATATCATTTGTAGTTAGAGTAATATAGGTTTGAGATGAACTAAATTTTAATTCAAATAGGTTAATATTAGGCACTGACTTGTGTACACATGCATTTAAGAATGTACGTACTTGTGCAACTTCAGTTTGATTATGTGTATTAATAAATGAACACTCACGTTCAAAATACTGACTTACAATATAATTTGTTATTCTGAGACCTTGACTGATACTTTTAGTACATAAATTTACCTGATTAGCATTAAGAGCGAAATCAATTATAATCCAATCTGGCTTATAAC
>BNGT01000028.1 GCA_016860565.1 Candidatus Mesenet longicola
CTACTATCCTTTTAGTTCCTTTTCTTTCCTATTCAAAGGATGATTCCGCGTTTTTGTGCAGCATCTCTCTGTATCTGCAAGGTCTGGTAATATATGTAATTTTGATTCCTTAAATATCCTAAAATCATACCATTCGAAAAAATATAATCTTTTTGTTCTGTCTTCCTACAATTAACTGAGTTTTGGTGTATTTCTTATCGGAATAAAATCTCCTCTGCTTTTTTTGGGTCTTTCTATAGGCATTTTTGTACTATCTATCACTCAAACTTCATATTCCATTTTACTTTTTAAATGCAAAATCTGGATGCTCTATTATTCTACCCACTTTATCGTTTTATAAACTCCCATAGCTTTGCTCTATATGGAAGTATGTTCGATATTCTCATAAATACTCAAAATAATCGATCTTTTATACATAATTTATTTGCCTCGGACCTTTTTCCTATCTCGATTAGAATCTCCACTATCCTATCAAACGTACTACCCCTGTTAATCGACGAAACTCCTCCTCTCTCAATTTGCTTGTTTTTTCAAATTTCATTATACTTATTGTGCCATCTTTAGCATGCTATAACCTTTAGTATAATTATGCAAGAGGTCTATTGTATTACCAAAGCAATAGATAGTGGATTTGCCTGGTTGGTCAAATATGGACGATTGTGGAAGAATTACGAAAGAAAATTCGATTTGCAAATTTGCTTTTATTGCTAAAAAGATTATGATCTGTCTCTAATAATTTCTCTACTGCTACTTGATCTATAAGTATCATGTATTTGTACTTTGTACAAAATGGTATTTTAGATCAAACGTACTATATGTTTGTAATCCATACTAAAGTGATTTAATACCAAAATACTAAACCTTAAGCTAACTATATAAACAAAGCTATCACTACAGATAGCTAATCAAACTATCACTCAACTTTTTTAGGTAATGGTACAGGATTATTGCTCATAGAACGTAAATAAGAAATAATATCTGCTATTTCTTGTGGTTTGGAAATACCAGCAAAAGCCATGCGCGTTCCCTTAATATAAGATCTAGGGCTTCTTAAAAATTCAAATAATTCCTCATATCCCCAACTCCCTTCTTTTTCTAGCATTGGTTTAGAATAATTGAAAGACCCACCTAAATGAGCTTTTTTATTTCCAACTATATTCCATAGATTAGGCCCAACCCTATTTGGTCCACCTTGCTCAAAAGTATGACATGCTATGCATTTTTTTGCTGCTACCTTTCCTTTTTCTGCACTGGAGCTTTCCATTAAAGCTGCAATATCCAAAATTATATCCTGTTGACCAGTGGTGCTACTTGCGACTTCTATTTTTTGGCCTTCTATCACTGTGTGCTCAGCGGGATTATACAGTACATCAACAATATTACTGATTACCATAATAACAAGTGCTGAAAGTAAAATTGCACCTGCAATTTTGTTTAACTCAAAGTTATCCATATGAAAAGTTTTAATTTTTACTGTAACAAATTAAGAAATATCAGTCAATAAGCACTTTACTCTAATATATTTTAATTATATCATATTATAGTAAATTAATTAGTAATATTCTAAAAAACATAAAATTACACTTCTCATTAATAGAAGAACATCGTATTAACGATTGGTAGGGGGGAATATGGGTATAGAAGAAGAAAGACAAGCATTTCTTAGAGAGTTAAGCATCACTATAAATGATTTAAAAAATATTATGTCTAATCAAATACAACATGATATTACATTACTTAATCATTTGCTGTTTGTTAATAGTGCCATAGAAGAGAATGATAAGCATCTAAAGCAAAAACTATTACTATATAAAAGCCAAGTATCTTATCTCATAGAAATTTTAGAAGGAAGAGAAGGAGAAGTTAATGATTATATTCAAAAGTTAAGAAATCCTAATTACTCAATTAATTTTAAAGAAGAAGTAGATGGCTAAGCACTATCTGACATCGAAAGGGAGATTTCAAGATTAGGTAAAAAAATGGAAGAGAGAGAAATATGGGGTCATGAAATTTTAGAAGAATTAAAGCATATTGACGAAGAAAAAAAACAAAAAGAGCATGAATTGCAAAATCTAAAAGAATTAAAAGTAACAATTGATGGAGAATTAGAAGAGAGAAGCAGAATATTGGAAGAGCAAGAAATAGAGATACAAGATAAAGATAGAGAGTTAGGAAGATTACACAAAGAAGTAGAAAATAAAAACAGAAATTTAGCAGAATTGAATAATGAGATATTATCAAAGCAAGATCAGCTAGAAGAAATAGAAAGAAAAATGAGCTTGATGCAACAAAAACTACAAAAAGCAATAGAAAAAGGGATAGAAAAAGAAAAAATATTAAGAAAACTGAATCAGGAGCTTGAAAACAAAAATGATCAAATAATTGATATAACAATAGAAGTGCAAAATAGATTAAGTGCTGCAGAAGCAGAGTTAAGAGAAATTATATTTGTGAAATCAAGGATTAACAGTTATTCAGATAGTGAATCAGAGGAATTTGCAACTAAACAGTTAAAAGAAAATTTCATATCTTTAAAAGATGAGCTCAATGAGTTACAAGAAGGTATATCACAAGACGAAAATTCATATTGGGAAGATGATATGCAGTGTTTACAAGATAATACTATAAGCTCAACAACACAAGAGATGTCAGACAAGGAAGTTCAAACATTAAATACACAAAAAAGTCACAACAGAGGTATGAAATATACAGTATTTTTTACTATTCCTTTTGCTCTAACAGGTGTGTCTTTAACGGTTATTCCACTAATAAAATCAACGGAAAATGATACTATTTTTCTGTCAGTAGGGTTGTCGTTTTCTACGTTAGCTATTGTTTGTCTTATTGCAGTAACTCTTTATAGTTACTATAGAGAATCAGTTGCAGATTTAGAATTACCTAAAAAATTAAGTGGCAATTCTATAGATAATATCATCACTCAAGATTATAGTATGGATAAGATTTGAATTAAGTTAATGATAAAGTACCATATTGATAAAAACGGCAACCGCATAGCATACAAAAAAGTTAAAGGAACAAGAGCATCTGTAATTTTCTATGGTGGCTTTGCCTCTGATATGAATGGTACGAAGGCAAATGCTTTATATGATTTTTGCCAAAAATCTAACATAGAGCTAACACTATTTGATTATCTAGGGCACGGAAGTTCTAGTGGTAATTTTATCGACTATACAATAAGTGACTGGCATGAGAATTGCTTGGAAGTCATGGAAAATCTCACTTATGGTAAGCAGATAATCATTGGTTCAAGCATGGGAGGGTGGCTTATGCTTATGACAGCATTAAGTATGCCTCAAAGAGTATCAGCACTCATTGGAATAGCTGCTGCTCCTGATTTTACAGAAGATTTAATATTTAAAAAATTATCAGATACGCAGAAAAACGACCTATCTTCTTTGGGAATAATAGATTTTCCTTCAATTGAAGAAATAAAACCTCAAGAGAAGCTTAGTAATTGCAGCTATAAAATCACCAGAGATTTAATTGAAGATGGTAGAAAGAATTTATTATTAGATAAAGGTAATATAAACATTAGTTGTCCTGTGCGATTGTTACATGGCTTGAACGATAAAGATGTGCCATATCATTATTCTATAACTTTAGCAGAGAAAATAACATCAAATGATGTAGAAATACACCTAATTAAGTCAGCACAACACAATATGTCAGATGATTATTCACTTAATATAATATTTAAAACTCTTAGAACTTGTCTTAAAAGTAACTAATTTAGAAAGCATAGAATATAAATTATTACCAATGAGTGCCAATAATTTTTATGATTTTTCAAAGTAAGCAAATAATATATTCAGAAGAAAGAGGTTTTTATCTAGATGGTTAGAAATAATCTCAAATAGCATATTTTCCTACAGCCACAAACAACCAACGCAGAAAAAAATATGTATCCAGCAAAGTGAATAGACCTCTTTTAAAATTGTCATAAGGAGTGTAAATCGAATATTTGAAAGTATAAGGAAATAAAAGAGTTAGAAGGAGAAAAGTTTCGACAGGGGTAAAAAAAGCAACATTTGAACGAATGGTGGAAATTTTGGATGAAGAAGATAGACGTAAAAAAGCAAAGTAAAAGTAAGCTTTGTATAGAATACTTATGACACTGGAATATATAAGAGAACATATTTTCACATTAGTCAGGGTTATGGATTAAGCGAAAGCACAGCATATAAAATAATAAAATGGGTTGAAGATGTTTTAATTAAACATTCTGATTTTGCACTTCCAGGCAGAAATTAAAAAGCGATATGGAATATGAAGTTTTAGTGATAGATTCTACAGAAACACCAATAGAAAGGCCCAAAAAAAGCAACGAAGGTTTTATTCAGGGAAGAAGAAAAAACATACTTTCAAAACCCAATTAATTATAGGAAAGCAAAGTAAGAAGATTATATGTACATCATGTGCAAACGGTAGGAAACATGATTTTAAAATGTTTAAGGAATCAAAAGTACATATATTAACAGAAATTAAGGTTTTGGCAGATAGTGGCAGAAGCTGCATAAAAATGCGTATTTGCCTCACAGGAAGACGAAAAAGAAGCCTTTGAATAGGGAACAAAAAAGAGAAAATCAGCAACTTATGAGTGAAAGAGTAGTAGTAGAAAACGTTATTGGCTTGTTGAAAAGGTTTAATCCGATAGATATAGAAATCGACGAAAGCGTTTTGCTCTGAGATTTAATCTTATTGCTGCTATTTATAATTTTGAGCTCCGCACATGAATTTTGAAAGAAGTCTAATGTAGAGAACACAGATATTGCTGAAAAGAAAGGCTATGATGCTGGCAAAAAGATTTCTGGTATAAAACGCCATATTGCAATTGATACTCAAACAGGCAATTCATGTAACAACTGCAGAAGTAACTGACCGTAGCAGTGTTGTAAAAATGGTTGTAAATGCTAAACTATCTGAAGTTAAAAATATATTAATTGATGCACTGGAGAAAATTTTGCAGCACAGATAGAAACAACCATTGGTGCAACTGTTAAGGTGATAAAGCACAGCGAATTACACACTTTTGCTCTACTCCTGAAAAGATTTTTAACAGGTTCTAAGAGAGATCACTTAACTTAAATAGCTGTGACGATGCAAAACAATATAATGATGATATGGATAATATAAGTTATTCCATACCTAATTCAAAATTACAAAATACAAAATCTACTAATTTGGAAGCTAATACTCCAAAAATTTTATAATTATAATATTTGTTATTTTATTTATTAAATATTTTATAAATTAAAGTATAAATTTATACAGATCAGGTTGATTAGAGATTGTATCAAGTTTCTTCCTTACATATTGACAATCTATTGTAAGTTTTTCACCATTTCTCTCAGATGCAGAAAAACTTATTTCCTCTACAAGCTTTTCCATAACAGTGTGAAGTCTTCTTGCACCTATATTTTCCACTTTAGTATTTACATCATAGGCAACCTCAGCTATAGTTTCAATGCCATCATCAGTAAAATCAAGCTCTACTCCTTCTGTTTTCATAAGTGCAATATATTGTTTAATTAAACTTGATTCTGGTTCTTTTAAAACTCTAATTAAATCCTTTTGACTTAAAGGTTTGAGTTCTACCCTAATAGGCAACCTACCTTGTAGTTCAGGTAAAAGATCTGAAGGTTTAGATAAATGAAATGCGCCAGATGCAATAAATAATATATGGTCTGTTTTTATTGTACCATACTTTGTAGATACAGTAGTACCTTCAAGTAAAGGCAAAAGATCACGTTGTACTCCTTCTCTATTTACCTCTCCTCTCACTTCTGTACGTGCTGCAATCTTATCAACTTCATCTAAAAATACTATACCATCATTACTTACAAGTTTTATAGCTTCTTTTATTACGTTATCCTCATCTATTAATCTTTCACTTTCTTCATTTATAAGTATTTCACGTGCTTCCTTAATCTTTACTTTTATAGTTTTTGATTTTTTATTGCTACCAAACATTTTACCCACAACTTCACTAATATTCATAACACCTAGCTGTCCTCCTGGCATCCCTGGTATATCAAAAGTAGGTACTATATTTTTATTTTCTTTAATGCTGATCGATATTTCCCAATCCTCAAACTCTTTGTTCCTAAGTCTTTTACGGAAGACTTTTCTGCTTTCTTTGCTAGCATCTTCACCAACTAGCGCATTTAATATTATTCTTTCACAAGAAGCTTCTGCTTTTTTAATAAAAGCTTTACGAAACTTTTCTTTTACCAAAGTAATTGCTATATCCATCAGGTCACGAATAATTGAGTCTACATCACGTCCAACATACCCAATCTCAGTAAATTTTGTTGCCTCTACTTTAATAAATGGAGCTCCAGCAAGCTTTGCTAAGCGACGAGCTATCTCTGTTTTTCCAATACCAGTATGACCTATCATTAAGATGTTCTTTGGTATAATTTCGTCACACAATGGCTGTGACACCCTACTGCGACGCCAGCGATTTCTTAAAGCAATAGCAACAGCACGTTTTGCATCACCTTGCCCTATAATAAACCTATCTAATTCTTGTACTATTTGTCTAGGAGATAAAGAGTATAAGCTCTGTTCTTCATCACTAGCATTATCTTCTCTTAAATTTTCATCTTCTTCAAGATCTTTATTTTCTACAATTTTATCTTTATCATAAAAACCTTTACCTTCTTCAAAATCTTTATTTTTTATTGTATCTGTTTTATTTTCTTCTTGTTGCATTTGAATAAGCATATTTCTACAAAAATAATTTTAAGTATTATATAATAAGTGAGAAAATTTAATTTTAAAAGATATATCACCTCTATTTTTCTTCTAATTCCTCGATAGTAATATTATTATTAGTATAAACACAAATATCTGCAGCTATCTTTATTGCTTTCTCTGCTATATCTTTTAGTGCCATACCTTCAATACTAATTAATGCTCTCGCAGCAGCTAAAGCAAAATTACCACCAGAACCTATAGCAGCAATACCATCTTCTGGTTCGAGAACATCACCAGTACCTGTAACTACAAGTGATATAGACTTATCTACAACAATCATCATGGCTTCAAGTCTTCTTAAATATTTATCTGTTCTCCAATCTTTAGCTAATTCAACACAAGCTCTCATTAACTGTCCTGGATGCTTATCAAGTTTGGATTCTAATCTTTCAAAAAGTGTAAATGCGTCTGCAGTTGCTCCAGCGAACCCAGTTATTACTGAACCATTTGCACAGCTTCTAATTTTTCTAGCTTTTGCTTTCATAACAGTATGACCGAGTGACACTTGTCCATCACCAGCTATAACCACATGTTTTCCTCTTCTTACTGATAGAATTGTTGTACCGTATATTTTATTATAATCGTGATTCATTCATTCCTTAAGCAAAAGACAATTCTACTATATAGAGATTTTTATGAAAATCCATATTAATAATTTAAATAATTATGTTTTAACTCTTTTGAGATAATATTATAGTCTATTTTTTCAAAAAAGGTTTACAATTGATACAAAACATTATCGACTTGATTTATTCTTTGATTAAAAAAAAAGAATCTACTATAAATAACTGGTTTGAGGAAAGTTTTAAAAATTTTAAACCCCCATTTTACAGCTCTATAGATCTTAGAAATTCTGGTTATAAAATTGCACCAGTAGATGTAAATCTGTTTCCAGCAGGGTACAATAATTTAAATAAGAAATCGCAGATCCTTACTTCTGAACTTGTGCGAAAACATTTATTAAAATATAAAAAAGCTTTGATTTTACCTGAAAATCATACGCGCAATACTAAATATATAGCTAATTTAGTTGCTCTTAAAAATATTTTTGAACTTGCTGGAATTGAAACGTACGTACATCACGAAGATGTAGATTTAAGCTTTTCAGCTTTCAAAAAAGATGACAATCTACTTATAACAGAAGCAGGTTTCACACCAGATTTGATTATAATCAATAACGATATGACAAAGGGCATTCCAGATATTTTAGAAAATGTAACACAAGATATAATACCTTCACCTTTACTTGGGTGGTACAACAGAAATAAGTCAAGATATTTTGAAATTTACAAAAAAGTCGTTTCGGAGTTTTGTAGTGAATTTGAATTAGACGAATGGCTAATATCCGCTTACACAACTGGCTGCAAGAATATTGACTTTGCTACAAATCAAGGATTAGAAGCAGTAGCTGCAGCTATTGATGATATGATAATTAAAATAAAAGATAAATTTGAGATTTATAATATAAAAGAGCAGCCATATGTATTGATAAAAGCTGATAAGGGAACCTATGGCATGGGTATTATGACGGTAACTAGTGCAGAAGATATATTACGAATTAATAAAAAAAATAGAAATAAGATGAATAAAATAAAAGAGGGTGTTAAAGTCAATAGTGTGGTCGTTCAAGAAGGAATACCAACCTTTGATCGCTTTCATGAAAGTGTAGCAGAGCCTTTGATATATTACATAGGGAATTATCCAGCATGCTATTTATTTCGCTATAATAGCAATAAAGATAAATATTCCAACTTAAATTCCTCAGGCTGTGGCTTTATTGATATTAGTTCGATCATAGAGGAAAAGACTCTACTGGTTTGGAATTTAGTTAGTAAGTTAGCAGTATTAGCTGCAGCAAAAGAATCACACTTGCTTAATCAATTTTAGTATTTTTACATATAAAAATTTACTATTTACTTTAAAACATATGCATGAGTAAGAAATATAGTAAAAAATTTATAACCGAAAAACTTAGATACGATTAGCACTATAAGCTTTACTCCTAAAGTTATAAAAAGAGCATCAGAAGTAAAACTTATAAAATATAATAACTTAAGCTCTAAAAAATGTAGCAAAATCTAAAACACCTACATTGATTTACATTCTCCTTTGTCCTTTTTACCTTTATCCTGTTTTTCTTGATTACTATGACTACACTTATCCAAGCTAGAACTTACTTCATCCCATCTACTCCTATAAGTATCATTAGTTGCTCCATGACTTTTAAGAAAGTTAACTGTTTCACTATTACTACTTTCACAATTCTTAGCATATCCTAGAGGAGTTATACTACCACTCCCTTTATCACTATATAGATGATTAGGATCTGCCCCTTTCTCCATACAGAACTCGGCAGTTTTTACATCACCACGGCCAGCAGCAGCACACAATAAATTTCCATATACTTCTTGAGGACTACTGTTCATGTCACTTGCACACTTACTTACTCGCGCTTCTATACCTGATATATCATTTTTTTTAAGGCCTAAAGATACTTCTCTATTAGTGTAAGCAAATAAGCCTTTATCAAGTGCTGACCAATACTTTCGTTTATCATCTTGATCACTATTCATTTATCCCCCTACAAACTATTCTATAATTAATATACTATAATAAGGAATATTTGAAAAGCCCAAATGTTACTATTAAGTACTTGTGAATTATACGGTTCTTATAAATTTTCTTCTCTATGGCTACATTACAAGTACATTTCTACGCTATTTTTGTAGCACTTGTAAGACCCAATCTCATAAAAAACAAGACATAAGAGTGAAAATATGATGGCAGCATGCAAAGCTAAGCTAAAAAAGGAGGGAAAAGAGAATGGTAGAGGCAATAATTTCAGCAAAAACACATGAAAGTATCCAAAATATACAATATTAGCATAGAAACACTAATGAGATAAAATTTAAACAATTTTGCAGTGGACGTGATCCAAAATAAAATTAAGTATTGAACAGGAAGTAAAATGTTGGAAACAGCTAAAAAATTGCAAAAAAAACGTATAGATTAAATTAGGTTTTTCCTATATTACACCAAACAAAAAACAAGATAAAAAGAGGAGTTTAAAATTAATGAAACAGTCACTCAAAATTTGATGAATCGAGATTTATTCAAAATTGGTGGTTTAAAAAAGGTATTAGTTAAATAGGCAGTTTATAGTGCATCAAGACTGGTAATAAATGTAAATACTGAGCAAATGTCCAAATACTTAGAAATTCGAGAATTGTGATCGATTGTGCTATAAGTCAAAAGGTCTAAAAATACCACAACCATTATATACTTAATTCACCTGAGCTAAATCCTGTTATGGCAATATTTAAAGTCATTAAGAATATGGTCCTTTAAATTACTTGAGTATGCAGATTCATTTGCAATATTACGAAAAGAAAACTCTGTAATTTGTTTTCTTGTTGTTTATGAGATTTAGTATTACACTACATTCACTAGCATCAACCAAAATTCAAATATTTACTTTACTCTCAAAACTGTAAGAAAGGATCTATAGTAGTATAAAGGTATTTACCATTCAGAAAAAAGGAGAATAATAACAGATAAAATGCAATAAATATGATATTTTAAACTGCCTCTAGCTTCAGCTAAAATACTGTACAAAGTCGGAGTTTAATTTAACAAGAAAGATTTGATATGTTTATATTCTTTCAAAATCATAACCAATTCACTAATATTGTACTATCACGATAGTAAACAACTTCGTCTGATTAAAATAGAAGTTATGAGATAAATTTATCTTTTGGATATTGAGTAGGAACATTTAGTAACCATATCTACTTTAATTAGAAAAAAGATTTGTCAATTTTAAATTAGCATACTATATCAGTTGTATTAATCATATACAGGGGGGATGGAAAAGTGCATTTTGACTTAGTAAAAGGTGATTCATCATCTGAATTGACCTGTAATTATGTAGATGGTTATTCTACTGTAAGAGTGAAGATCAATTCTACAGAAGCAATTGATTTGCCTACAACATCTTATACTTTTGCCAATAATGATGATTTTGTCATATTTGGTTGGAATTATGGTTTTAAAAAAAGGATACTAACCTCTTCTAACAACATAGGGTTGTTCTTAAAATTAGAAAAAACGAATAATGAAGAGAAACTTGCCTTAGTTGATAATAGTAATCAATATTATTACTATTATTCTAACTATAGTAATTTCATTAATATAGCTACTAGAGCAACTATTATTCGTTATACGTTGAATAAAACTGCTTTTGTGTATGGGGAAAATCTTTTTTCATACAGTGCTGCAAGATGTAATCAAGAATATGTGCCATTTGAAGATAATAAAGTTTTAATAGATCCAAAGGATGTAATAAGTAATAAAGATATACGTTTTATTTTGGATGATTTAAGAAGTTCTCCTGACAAAAAACTTGAAATAGAAGCTGGAGGGAGGTTTTCAAGAGAATCTCCGCTCAATAATTATAAGAGTGTTAATATACTCGACTCCTCTCGTAGTAATGTTGGAATACTAAATAATATCATCTTTGCCTATAACAATAATGATCAAAAACTACAGCTGTTTTCTCAAGCTTTAAATGAAACGAAAGTCTTTAATGATAGCCTTTTCAACTATTTTTTGATAGAAAAGTCAGGCGGTAGTTATGTAGGGTGCTTATCAGATGAAAGCAGCAAATGCAAGGACTTTTACACCCTTGTTCCAGGATCATTTACATACGATAACTCTAATTTACATCCGTATTACTATTACATGGAAAACATGTATGACTCCTTCCATAATATGAAAGTTAATGTGAATTTTAAAGACTTTGAGGAATTAAAACAAAGAGTTGAGAGTTTGGAAGAATCAATTGGAGAATTGGAGGAATTAACAGAAGGATATGACTTAGATATTGGAGAAAGTTTTACAAAAAATAGAAATTTGAGAAGAAGGATCAGAGGTTTAGAAGGTGATATCAATATACTACGGTTAAGCATAGATCAGATCAAAAGGGAAGTAACTAAAGGAGAGAAAGGTGAGCAAGGACCAAGAGGTTTACCTGGTGCAAGAGGAGAAATGGGAACAAATGGATGGACAGGGCCTATTGGCCCTCAAGGTCCTAGAGGTGAGCCTGGAGCTTCTGGAATAGATGGAATTCCTGGCACGCCTGGAAAAAACGGGCTAGATGGACACCCTGGAGGACAAAAAGGTGATAAAGGTGAAGCTGGTGGTCAAAAAGGAGAGCAAGGAATACAAGGCAGCCCAGGGTTGTCTGGAGCATCAGGAGTGGATGGCAAACCGGGAATAAAGGGTAACAAAGGTGATGTTGGGCCTATAGGACCAGAAGGTAAGGTTGGTACAACAGGACCTAAGGGTGATCAAGGTAATGCAGGTCCAAGAGGAGAGAAAGGAGATAGAGGTTGGAAAGGCAAAAAAGGTGAGCTTGGATTGATTGGCAGGCAAGGTGATACTGGAAAACAAGGTCTAAAAGGAGATAGCGGTACATCAGGAAAAGATGGGTCACCAGGTACAAAGGGTAAAAAAGGTGATGTTGGGCCTATAGGACCAGAAGGTAAGGTTGGTACAACAGGGCCTAAGGGTGATCAAGGTAATGCAGGTCCAAGAGGAGAGAAAGGAGATAGAGGCTGGAAGGGCGAAAAAGGTGTATCTGGATTAGTTGGCAAGCAAGGTGATAAAGGAGACAAGGGAGATATCGGCCCACGTGGTTTAATGGGAGATCCTGGGCTGCCAGGAAAAGATGCAAGCGCTGAGGAAGTTGTGAATAAGCTAACTACTGATAAACTTTCTATACTAAAAAATCTTATGCTCAATGCAACTGACTACAATGGAAAAACATTAGTAGAGAAACTTGCAAATAGCTCTGATCTACAAACTAAAATTGTGCAAAACTTGCTTGGTAATAAGACTATTATACATAAGATACTTGAATATCGTGATGAAGGCGACAACTTACTACTAGAACAGCAAATTATGGGTAGTCTTGTCGATGATAAGGGTTTTCATAGGGAAGTAGCCAATAGCTTATTTTATGATAAAAACCAAGAATTAGTAGATTCTTTGGCTAATGCTACTGGTCAGGATGGTAAAACATTAATAGAGAAGCTTGCAAGTGATGCAGAATTAATGCAGAGCATTGCAAAAGAATTAAGTCAAAATCCAGGAAAAATTCAAGGCTCAAAAGGAGATAAGGGCGAGCCTGGATTACCAGGAGAGAAAGGTACCCAAAGTGCAAAAGGAGAAACAGGTGCACCAGGAGTAGATGGGTTACCTGGAGCAAAAGGCGATAATGGTGAAGTTGGGCTGCCAGGAATTAATGGGCAACCTGGAGTAAAGGGTGATCAAGGAACAAAAGGAGAGCATGGAATACAAGGTACACGCGGTGAAAAAGGAGACAAGGGAGATAAAGGTGAACTTGCAGTACAAGGGGAGAAAGGAGATAGGGGAGAAATAGGATTACCTGGAATTGCTGGACAACCAGGGACAAAAGGTGAACAAGGTTTAAAGGGAGAAATCGGGGTGCCAGGAATAGATGGCACACCTGGAGAAAAGGGTAGTGTAGGAAATATGGGAATGCAAGGTACTAAAGGCCATGCTGGTGCATATGGTTTTAAAGGTGAGTCGGGAGAAAAAGGTAATACTGGATTACCTGGAATAGATGGTAAACTAGGAGCTAAGGGTGATCGAGGTGAAAGTGGATTGAGAGGTGACAAGGGAGATAAAGGCGAACTTGGAGTACAAGGGGAGAAAGGAAGTAAAGGAGAAGTAGGATTACCTGGAATTGCTGGGCAACCTGGAATAAAAGGTGAGCCGGGAGAAAAAGGTAATACTGGATTATCTGGAATTGCTGGGCAACCTGGAACAAAAGGTGATAATGGTGAAGCTGGGCCGCCAGGAATTAATGGGCAACCTGGAGTAAAGGGTGATCAAGGAACAAAAGGAGAGCATGGAATACAAGGTACACGCGGTGAAAAAGGAGACAAGGGAGATAAAGGCGAACTTGGAGTACAAGGGGAGAAAGGAAGTAAAGGAGAAATAGGATTACCTGGAATTGCTGGGCAACCAGGGACAAAAGGTGAACAAGGTTTAAAAGGAGAAATTGGGGTGCCAGGAATAGATGGGTTACCTGGAGAAAAGGGTAATGTAGGAAATATGGGAATGCAAGGTACTAAAGGTCGTGCTGGGTCACATGGATTAAGAGGTGACAAGGGAGAGCCAGGCCTGAAAGGAGAAATGGGTGATGTTGGTTTGCCTGGAGCAGGTGGTATAAATGCTGCAGTAGCTGATCAATTCTTCAGTGAAATAAATCAAACAAAAATTGAAATACAAAATGTTCAAAAAGAAGTAGAAGCAAATAAAAACGCTTCTGAAAGCTTTGCTCAAAAAGCACAAGACGCTAAAAATGAAACTAAATTATTACATGACAGTGTAATAAAGTTGCAAAACATGACCGAAATTGCAAGAAAAAAGGCTAAAGAATTTGCAGGAGAAGCATTACAATCAAGTCAAAATGCAGAAGCTTTAAGTAGCAACGTAAAAGAAATTTTTTGTAAAATAGAACCTGCTGATCAAGTTTGTAGTGTATCTAGACGCAAAAGAGAGGTCAAAAAAGATTATTATAATTCACTGATATCAAGTGGAGCAAGTAAGCCAGCTTCATTCATATCTAACGTAATAAATTTCTTCTATCCTATTGTAGGACAAGATAAATATAGGCTAGAAAATAAGATACAGGAACTTGAGCAAGCAGCAAAAGCAGTAGATGCTGCAGAGATTGTTAGAAAATTTGAAAAGATATTACAAAAAACTGCTAAAAATTGTGATACACAAAAGAAAAACCTAAATTTTAACCCAATAAAGCTGCAATCAATCATTATAGATAAGCAATTATTAAATGATGAGATAAAGCTACTAAAAGCTTTATGTATGGCTGCAAAAGAAGCTTATCCAAACTGTCCTAATAAATTTTTCAGCCTTTTTGAAAATAACATGAGAGAGGCATTAGCAGATAGGTTGCAACAGAGAAATGCTATAGATATTAAAAAAGTATCAATAAATCATGAACAACCTAGGAGCTTTTTTAGTGATCTGGTTGTAACTAACTTAAGCAATGGATATGCTGTTGATCAGATGCCAGTAAGGTATTTAAATTAAAAAGAAGGGGGATTTACGTGGTACAACACATATCTAAAAACATCTTAGATCCACTTCATGAAGATTATAGAAAATTAATTAGGCTACCATCGGTAAGTTATTTTTTGGAGAAGAATGGTAGTAATAAATACACTATTCATGCGCCAGATGGAAATGTACAAATAAAGAATAAGGATAAATTGAAATTAAAATGGGAGCATGACAAGATAGTTTTATATGATGGGTCTTCAGCTTTAAAATTAAACGGGCAAGATTTCATAGTAGATCAAGATGCAATAATAGGTAAAAACAAAGATGATATTATAAAGGAAATAAAGCAGGGAACGAATGATGTAAAGATCACATTAAAAGATATAGCAGGTAGTCTAGATCATGGTGTTGGTCTTTCAGTTCTTATGGATGATGGCAGTACGCTTGTTGGAGTTTTGAATTTTATTAATTTTGATGATAAAGATGATCAGATACTGCAAGAAGTTGTAAAAAAAACAGGCGGGCTTTATTTGACAACAAAAGAAGAAGGCATATGTTGTTCTGAAATTACTTGCATTTCAGATAAAAATGGAATTTGTATGTCTATGTATGGCAGCAATGAACATTATCAATTTAAATTAACGGCTATTGATGCTTTAGCAGCAGTAGATAATCTTATAAAAGATAAGCAAGATTTATCTGATAAACTTAATAAAGTAGCAGGTAGTGCTAAAAAACTAGCCAATAGTTATGCGCCACTCAAGAAACTTAATGCAGAGATGGTGAAAGGGGATGAGATAAGCTCTGGTAAATATGCAGCTAATATAAAATTAGAAGATAAAGATATAGCTGGTGCTTTTTCAAAGGTGGGATATTACTTTTATGATAATGCAATTCATATTCATGATCACTTTGCAAAAGATAGTTTTAGTCTACCAAAACATTTTCATTTTTTGAAAGTAATAAAAGATGAAAAAGATCACTATAAATTGGCTTTTTGTAATAGGTATGGTCATGAATATCACGCAATGCCAGATGACTATAAGTTAATAAATATCGAACATATTAAAGGTGTCAAAAACATAGATCTTGCAAAATATCATGTCAAAAATGGTTCTTTTCCATCATTTATTGCTAAACCAAATGTTAAAGATTATGTAGGCTCTAAACAACATAAGATAGATTTATATGAAATTGAAAATGAGAATATAAAAGTTGGATCGTTAATAGATGAGTATGGCTATTATGATAGTCAAGGTGGATTTCATTATACTAATAATCAAATAGGAATTAAGGATCGCTTTTACGATCATCCTTCATTGACTGTTGCTGTAGGAGATAATAGGTGTGAGTCAAACATAATAAAAGAAGGTAATGATATCTTAAACGCTAATCATTTAAATCCTGTGGACTGCAACTTAGTTGAATACATTGCAAACTATGTAAATGATTATGCTGCGTTACATTCTTTTATATAGTTGGATGAATGGACTAATACCTTTGTTTAGTATTATCAATAACAATCAGCTAAAGCTGATAGTAACGCTTATAAAATAAATTATAAAACTCAGAGATTTATTTTTAATATATTTCTGCACATCTGTAGAAGTTATAGCCCTACCATTAAAGACCCGAATGAGATAAGATAAAGATCTAGGAGGCCAGCACCATACAGTGATGATTTAAGGAAAAAGGCAATGTGGATGAAAGAGAAAATAGGTTGATCAGAGGTTTAATTTGTATGAGTAGCAGCAAAGACGTAAGAAAACAGGGAACTTTCAATACAATGAACTTTCTTAAGAATTATTTCTTTTTGAGAATTTATAGTAATTTCACTCTAGTACTTTTTATCAAAGTTGTAAATAGCCTTCAATTCCTGCAATCTATTCATTAGAAGGGTTTTTATCTTTTTAAGTATATCACTTAATTATACATCTAAGTCTAATTTTTTCGATTTTATATCAAATTATTGACATTATTTATAATTTTCTTTATATTTTAATAAGTATAATTAATTTATTAAAGAAAATAAATATGGAAAAACAAAATTATAAACTATACTTTTATATTCCTCTTTTTATATTTTCTCCACTTACCTTTGCAGGTAGTATTTATGGTCTTGTAATAGCAAGCACTAGTAGTTTAATTTTATCATGTTACATTGGCTTTGCTGTATGTTCAACCTTTTTTGTTTATAAGGCTTGCCATGCTGTTTATAATGCTGTTGCCCATGCTACTACTGACAAAGAAAACAGCACGAAAGAAAATGATGTTGAAATAAAGGAAAAACTAGCTGATATAGAGTATTCGCCTACACTACAAATTGATATTCCTAAATTGCCAGAAGTTATAAGTAGCTCCAATGCTCTTCCTCCTCTATTGCATAATAAAAATCTTAGCAGCAAGTCTCCTATAGCTTCTCACGTTTCTGAAAATTATAATTGGGTATACAACTTAAGCACTCAAAAAGATAATTTTCGTAAATCATTATATAGTGATATCCAGAATTCTCTTGATAATATTGAGCATTCACTTGATGGAATATTATATCCTTCTCGAACTGATATTCCTACAACAACATTTATAGCTCTTCTCATAATAGTCAGAATAAAAAAGCAGAATCAACAGCTTGACGGAAAGACTTAAAAATAGGGATATTTTTTCTAGCTCTGTTCTTTATAGCAAACCACTGATGCTCAATTTTGTTAAAGTCTGGAGAATATGGAGGAAGATAAAGA
>BNGT01000029.1 GCA_016860565.1 Candidatus Mesenet longicola
GCTCTACTTTCTCCTTCATCCAATGCTTCCATTGCTTTTTTCCTTAAGTCGTAACTATACGCTGCTGGCATACAAACCCCACTACCATAAATCCATATCTTAACTTGTTTGGATTATTATGAGAAGAGCTATAGTTCTAGAATGGTCAACGTTTTCAATTCCTAAATATAGCTGATAAGCGTGATTTTCTGGCTTACCACAATACTCTGTACCCCTATCAGTTAGAATGCGTAATAACGGTATTTTCTGCTCATCAAAAAACGGTAATACTCTGTCATTAAGAAGGTCTGCAGCCGTAATAGCTGTCTTATCTACATAAAGCTTAGCAAAGGCTACTCGAGAATAGGTATCAATAAAGGTCTGTTGATAAATTCGCCCTACACCTTTTATATTACCAACGTAATAAGTATCCTGAGAACCTAAATAACCTGAATGTTCAGTATCAATTTCACCATAAGCCTCTCTTTGTTCTTTCACTTTTTCTAAAGCTGCAAGCTGCTCCTCTGTCAAAATTATTCCATCTTGCATGACTTTTGTTTCTTAAGTCTTTTCTTAAAAGTCTCAAGATCATTTCTAACCCATACAGATCTTACTCCACCTTCAGAATTCCCTTTTTTCTCAGCTCATTTTTTGTTGCCCATATGCTGGAAATTCTATTGCGATATTTACCACGGCTCTTTCTACATCTTCAGAGACTCTGTTTGCAAACAGTGGTCTTTTCTTACTTATTTCATGTAATTCCCCCATTTTCGTATAACTCCTTGAATCTGTAAAATTTGAGTATCCCATCACTTTGCATGCTTGTGATACATTTCCTAGTTGTTTTGCTAGTTCTAATAATTTGGTTTTAGTATTTTTGTTTGTATTGTATTCATTTCTAACACTCCTTTTTTATTTTGTTTTTAATTTACTTATTCTAAGTGTCAGATCAAGTTTTATTTAATATAATTCAGTAGATGTGGAGAATATTCTTTTGACAGCCTCCTATTTCTCAAGCAAAAGTTCTTTCTACCTTCTCGGCTGTACTTTGAATCCGTACTTTGAGTCCTTGCTCTACTT
Organism: Candidatus Mesenet longicola; assembly: GCA_016860565.1. Taxonomy (GTDB): domain Bacteria; phylum Pseudomonadota; class Alphaproteobacteria; order Rickettsiales; family Anaplasmataceae; genus Mesenet; species Mesenet longicola. The sequence continues at coordinate 1,060 of BNGT01000029.1, forward strand.
TTGGTAATAGCTCATATGGTGTATCTTTATGCATCCAAAATCTGCATTTTCAATTTCTTTGTCATCTTTCATAAGCTCCCCGACGAATATAGTACTTTTAAAAGCAAAAAAACCATGTTGACAATACCAGAAATAATATTAAGCTTCATTTTTCTGAAAATTACAGTAAACATAATTTCAAATATCTTTGAATCTTATTTTCCACCTAAACGGCGCAAGCTATGATCTTTTTGCTTAGGGGTTTTTTACTATATTTTTTATACTTTCTGCAATTTTTGCCAACCCTAATAACTAAAATTAGCGTATTCAATGCTATTGACTAATAGAAGCTTCTCCTATTTTCGTATCTTAAACATGATGAGATTTTGAAACCTTGTCCGTTTTCTTCATTTTAGTTTTTATATTTTCTTTCTCTTTTTATACCTTTTTCCTGCTATGTCTGTCACATCTATCAAATTTCTAGTTCTGTGATCGTAACTTTTTTTGCTAACCCATTTTTAGCAAATATTTGAATTGTGTAAATTAAACAAACAGCCCAAAAATTGATGCTTTATGATAGTATATTAACATACATCAATTACAACCAGCTAAAGCAGGTTTATAAAGCAAGTTTTGAAACTCAGAAATTTCAATATATTTCTGTACTAACAGTGACAGCAAATAGATCCAATATCTTTTTTTTAATTGTTTGAATTCTTGTTTTTAATATACTGTTGGATGTTATAGAATATCCAAACTTACAATATCTACGTAATTTATTTCTCTACAGCTATTTCACCTGTAAATATCTGTATTTAGTACAATTTAAATCAAATACGATATAAGAGGCCATTTCATAAAAAATACTAAAATTTAATGTGAGAGTTACATACTTGATTATATAAAATTAGATGCACTTATAAATTCCTTCCTTTTTTTGTATTTTTCAACGCAGATTTAACTGATTTTATATGTAACTTACTTTTTTTATTCTTAATATCATATGGAATTTTACCTAAGTCCTTTTTATTATCAAATTTTTTATCTCTTACATCTAAGGAAGGCTTATCATCTACAGAGCTAACATCCTTAAGTCTAGCATCACCTGAAAAATAACTCTGACTTAACCATTGATAAAACCACTTGCAACCAACCCCAATTACAATAGCTATTATTATTAAAAGTATTATCCATTTTATCATTATTTGTAGTATATAGATTATAGTATGTCATTATCGTTTATGCTTGTTCCGATTAAGTCTTCTACTGTAGAAACCTGATTGAATGTAGATTCATTTTGCTCAAAAGCTGTTTTTATCATGTGTTCATTATCGTCATGCGAAGTCTCACCTTGCTTAGCTAGCTTAAAAACTTTATTACATGATTTTATAAGATTTACGACAGGCTCTCTTATTTTATTGGTGTAAAACTCATCAACGGCTTTAAAACCTTTCTTCAGATCATCTAATATTTGTGACATAACTCCTCCTTTTCTCAGATTTAGTTTGTATTATTATATCTCGCAAATCATTCTTATCATCATTATAGTTGATATTGATTTCTATATCAGGCACGGTTAACTTTTTTATTAATTCTGGCCACTCAACAATAGCAATACCCGCATTCAACACCTCTTCCACACCAATATCATATAGCTCATCTAGGCCTTTTATTCTATATAAATCTAAATGCCAGATAGTAAAATCACAAGCATCATAACGATTCATGATATTAAAAGTAGGGCTAGACACTACCTCATTAGGCAACAAAGTATTTATAAAAAATTTAGCAAAAGCAGTTTTTCCAACTCCCAAATCTCCATGCAGAGCAATAACAATAGGAGGCTTTACAACTTTAGCAATTTTTTTTGCCAATAACTCAACAAAACTAATATCAACAGCTTTATATTTTTCAATATGCATCATTATATATAATGATCATTACATTAATAATCCCCCATTTATATGGAGAGTTTGACCAGTAATGTAACTAGCTTCATCACTTGCTAGAAATAAAACTCCTGATGCTATTTCTTTTGGAGTGCCCATTCTTTTTAGAGGGATATTACTCATTATATTATTTTGTTGTTCTTGTGAAAGAGAAGAAGTCATTGATGTTTCTATAAAACCTGGTGCAATGCAGTTCACTGTTATATTGCGGCCTGCAAATTCCTTTGCAATACACTTACTCATAGCAACCATTCCTGCTTTAGATGCGGCATAATTTGCTTGCCCTGGGTTACCTGTAAAACCAACTATGGAAGAAATATTGATTATTCTTCCCCAGCCATTTTTGAGCATTTTACTACATGCCTTCTTGTTCAATTTAAAAGTTGAGGTAAGATTTATATTAATAACCTTATTCCATGCTTCATCTGTCATTCTAAGCAATAAGCTATCTTGTGTTACTCCGGCATTACATATAATGCCATCAAAACCTACCATTAGATCACTAGCTTTATCAACTAAACCATCTACTTCCTCATTCTTCGTTAGGTTGCATTGCAGTGAGTACATATTATTTTTGCCTTCTGCCATTTTTTCTAGAATTTCTTTTTTTGTTCCAGAAATACATAAAGTAGCTCCAGCCTCATACAGTACATCCGTAATAGCTTGCCCTATTCCCCCAGATGCACCTGTAACTAAGAATTTCTTACCTTCGAGATTAAACATAGTTAAAATGGTATCTCATCATCAATAATCCCTTCAAACTCGTCTTCTTTATTATAACTTTTATATTCGCCACTGGCCTTATAATCTTTACGTTCACTGTTTGTATATTCAGCGCTTGTGGCATTTTTAGAATCTAAAAGAGTTAAGGCACTGCTAAAATTTTGCAGCACTACCTCTGTGGTATACTTATCATTATTATTTTGATCCACCCATTTTCTAGTTCTTAGAGAGCCCTCAATGTAGACTTTACTGCCTTTGCGTACGAAATCTTTTACAATTTTTACCAGCCCTTCACTAAACACAACAATATTATGCCATTCTGTTTTCTCAGAACGCATACCAGATGCCTTATCAAACCAACTTTCAGAAGTGGCAAGTGAAAACGTTGCCATCTCCTTACCATTTTGCATTGCTCTTATATCTGGATCTTTACCAAGATTACCAACTAAAATTACTTTATTAACACTACCACTCGACATCTTTAAAACATTAATTTAATTAATATATTACTCTAAAATAGTTCTTTTGTTTTTACAAGTTTATTATACTGGTGAATCACTGATCTCAATTTGACGGCTCTGATCTATACCGTCGTTGATTTTAACATTATTTAACTCTAAATTCACATTGGTTTTGCTTTGTGTAGCTCCATCTTCCTCTCTATACCGAACAGAACCTGTATCACCTTCACTATCCCATTCCATAGAATCGTTGCTTTTTTGGCTGTTACTTCTATCTCTTTGTCCTGCTTCTAAATCAGTATTATTTGTTGAAGTAAAAGTAGAATAAGCTCCTCCGTTCTGATTTCGCTTTAAAAGATCTTCTGTTGAGTTTGACTGACTATTCTGGTTAATCTCATGCTCACTATTATCTACTTGATTAGCGTTATAACCCAAAGAATCTAATTGAAGTTCAGGTACTTGTCCATTAAAGCAGCTTCTAAAATAACGTCTTAAATGTTGCAAGCAACTAATATCATCTGTGTAATCACTTGGCAGTCGCATATTACTACGGCAACAATTTCTATATATAAGATAAGACATCCCTATCATTACCACTATAGGTATAACAATGGCTGTACTAATCTCAGCAGTATTTAATGACTTTTCTTCATAATTTGATGATACATCTGTTTGATTTAAATTAGGTGAACTATCTGTTATCATTGAATTTGTAGTGATCATATTAGTAACATTCTGCGTTACTAATCCTAAAGTAGTCACTACTGCACTTCCTATTGTTGAAGCTAAAGTAGTGAGTCCTAAGACTGTTGTGCTTTGCATTTCTGTAGTTGTGCTTTTAGGTGAACTAGTGCTTATAACAGTTGTACTGCCTTGCTTAGTGCTTGTCGTATAACGGCTCGTTGATCTTGCAGTGCTTTTTTCAGTAGCTTTTGTGGGTTTAGTGGTAGGCGACGTAATCTTTATTGTGCTAGTTTTAGTAGTTTGATTAGTACTTGGTTCAGTACTAACAGTAGTTTTTTCAGTTGAAGTAGTAGTTTTAGATGAGGTTACCGTAGTTGGTTGAGTAGTTTTTGTTGTAGTAGTATATTGTGTAGTACTGGTCTCTGTTGTTGTTTCAGCAGTAGTTGTAGCTCTCTCTGTAGTAGTTGGCTGTGTCGTAGATGCAGTAGTTGCTCCCGTAGTTGCAGCATTTGTTGTATCCTTTTCTACAGTGATCGTACTTCCTCTTGTAGTTATTTCTTCAGTAGCTAAAGGAGAAGTTATGGATACTATACTAGAGCTTATTTTAGGTGTTGAAGAAATTGTATGCGAAGTTGCCTTTGCAGTCTGACTAGTAGTTGGATTAGTACTGATAGTAGTTTTTTCTACTAGGGTAGTAATTTTAGGTGGTTGTGTAGTAGGTATAGTAGTGAATATTGTACTTTGACCTGCAGTGGTATGTTGTGCAGTACTAGTTTCTGCTGTTGTCTTAGCAGTAGTTGTAGCTCTCTCTGTCGAAGCAGTTGTTTGAAGAGAAGTTGTCGTAGTTGGTTGTTTAGTAGATGCAGTAGTTGTGACAGTAGTATGTTTGGTAGTTTCTGATTTTGTAGTAGTGCGTTGAGTAGTTGCTTCCGTAGTTGCAGCGCCTGTTGTATCACCTTCTATAGTAGTTGTACTTTCTTTTGTAGTTATTTCTTCGGTAGTAGTTGTAGATAAAGGAGAAGTTACAGGTACTGTACTAGCTTCAGAACTGATTTGAGGTGCATCTGAACTTGAAAAAATTGTATATGGAAAAGATGTTGTAAGCTTCAGCGAGTTATTATAAACGATATCCATAAAATCAGCCAAAGTTTTCACCCCATCAGCTGGAAAATCTCTTGTAGTAATCACCTTTAAATTTTCTGAATTAATTGTACTTTGAATAATATTTTTCTCACCAACTGCTGATACTATAATATCATTCTCACCAACAACACTCAGTTGTAGTGATTTTATTTTCTCCTTATAATTATGAACTATTTGTTTCTTTCCCTTTTTACCAGTTAGCTTTGCAAGGCACAACTGCTGCTCATTTTCAAGAAAAGCAACTACCGCTCCATTCTCAGTATTTACTGCACTTAAATTGCTTATACCTTTACTGGTTAAAAATGGGGTTGATATTTTTTTATCAAATTGATCGCAGCGCTCTTTACCTACTGCAAATAAACATTCTTCATCTTCATTATTTACGTACTTTCCCTCTCTAATATCATCAATCATTGATTCAGTGATATCTAAAAAAAATAAAGAAGTTGAATCTGAATAAATTATCTTTCCTACATTACTATTTTGTTTTGCTAGCAGAAGTTGAAGACTGCTTTCCACATTTTCACCTACTTTAAACAATAGCCTATTGGTAACTTTGTTTGACCCTTCATTAACATTAAACTCTAAATTTTGTCCTCTCTCCAAAAGCCATGCAGTAACGTACTTTTTGTCAGGTCTATCAAATTCAGAAGATTCAGAATATGAATCTACTGCAGCAACTATGATGTCACCATTTGGTAACTCCATAGCTTTTGGCTTGCTATAGCTATGGTACTTATTACTAGAGTGAGAAAGTTTTGCATTGTTTGACAGAGATATTTTTTCTCCGTGAGGTGTAGCTTTAATAGAATTTGGTTTTAAATCAACTTGGTATCGAGTATATGACGCGACAGAGAGTTTTTTTTGTTCTTCAGGAAAGGAAAAAATAACAAAATCTTTTTCTTTATCACTAATTGGCAGGATAACTGGCTTATCATCTTTTATTAGTTTGTTTGGTATTTTTGCATCTATGCTGAAAGAGTGTTTTTGACTATTAAAAGGAGTAGTAATTGTGCATTCAATGTTACTGTATCCATCACCTATATCATTGTAATATGCAGCATACACCACATTATTTTTCTCTACTGTATTTATACTGCTGTTGATTTGAAATTGATTTTCAGATCGCTTTTTAAAATATTTGAATATATTCATATTTAATTCTTAATAAAAATGTTATATCTTATATTATATAAATTAATAATTTATGTCAATAAGTTAATGATTTTAACTACAAAAATAGATACTTCAATAATAAAAAAATATGATATCAGAGGAATAATTGGGCAGAACTTAAAAATTGAAGATGGTTATAAAATAGGGAAAAAATTCGCTCAATTTTTAGGCACTAATGCTAAGATTTGTGTTGGTTATGATGGTAGAGTACACTCACCTCAAATAGAGAAAAAAGTAATTGAAGGGCTGTGTTTTTCCGGAGCAAACGTTATAAGAGTTGGGCTGTGTTCTTCTCCAATGCTATATTTTGCTACTCAGCTTACCAATGCAGATGGCGGCATAATGATTACTGCATCTCACAACCCTGCACAGTACAATGGATTTAAATTTTATAGCAACAAGATAGTATTTGGTGAAAAAGAAATAACTACGTTTATGAGTATTGATGCTGAAAGTAGTATAAGTAATTATACTGTGCTTAATTGTAATATATATACTCAATATATAGAAATACTGAGGAATGCAGACAAAGGTGTAGGAAATAAGAAAAAGCTTAAAATAGCATGGAACTGTTCTAATGGACCAACAAGTAGTATTATTAGGCATATTCAAAAAATTTTGCCCAACCATGAACACATTGCAATTAATAACACAATAGATGGCTCTTGTAATCCTGATCCTATTGAGCAGCAAAATCTCAATAAACTAATCAATACTATAAGAGAGCATCAATGTGATATTGGCATCGCTTTAGATGGCGATGGTGATAGGGTTTGTATAGTAGATAGTGAAGGCCATACTGTTCCTAATGACTACCTTTTTATGATGTTTATCAAAGAAACATTAACTAAAGGCGATAAAGTTATTGTTGACATAAAAAGCAGCATGAAAATTTCTGATCTCATTTCAAGATTAGGTGGAATAGCAATAACATCTGCTACTGGCCATTCTATTGTTAAAAAAATAATGATAAAAGAAAATGCAAAATTTGCCGGAGAACTTAGTGGCCACTTTTTCTTTGCAGAAATTGGCTTTGATGATGGTATGTACGCGGCTGTTAAGCTTATTAATATTCTGCAAAAGTATAAAAATTTAGGTGGCATAATGAGTAAATTACCTAAGCTATACATTAGTCCCGAAATCAAAATTGAAGTCCAAGAAGAAAAAAAGTTTCAGATTATCGATCTTTTAAAAAAAGAATTAGAACAAAAAAACATTATGTTTTCAAGTATTGATGGCATAAAAATTATCCTAAAAAAGGGGTGGTTTTTACTTAGAGCATCTAACACACAAAACTATATTACAGCACGGTGCGAAGGCCAAAGTAATGAAGACTTTAAAAAGATAAAAAACTTATTGGATCAATATATTGAAAGGATAAAGTTGCTTAATAAGTCGTAGTTATAAAGATAAGTTAATAATCATGGTGCTAAGCTTTATTAATAAATAGCATTATGGCTACAGATCATTATACACGTCTTGGAATTGAAAAAGAAAAATTTTATGAACTTGATGAGAAGGAAAAAGAAGAATTAGTAGAGAAGCAATTTAGAGGATCAACTGGAAGTTTACTTAGCTGTACTAAACAAAACTTAAAGTGAACTTAGAACAAAAAAACAAGAGAAATGAATAGGATACAAAAAAAATACTAAAACCAAATTATTAGAACTAGAAATAAGAAATGTGTCACAAGCATGCAAAGAAATTTTACAGATTCAAGGAGTTATATGAAAATGGGGAAATTACATGAAATAAGTAAAGCAAATAGAGGATATAGAAAGAGCAGTATAGCATATAAAAAATGAGCTGAGAAAAAACTGAAAGTTGAGACTTTTAAGAAAAGACTTAAAAAGATGGTTGATAGATTTAGAAAAAGTGAAAGAATAAGTTATCTAAGATACTTATTACGTATCAATGGACGAATTTACCAGCAATTATTCTCGTTGCACTTGATATATTGCTTCCTAGAAGAATACTAAATCTAAATTGTTATTTAAACTCTTCTAATTCTTGTCTGTTAGATTATGTGGTATTTGGTGCAAATAAGCTAAACAAAGTCATTGCTTAAGAAGAACAAAATTTAGAAACACTCAAAAATTTCAAATTCAAATTTATATGATAGCGATAGTTCAAAATTTTAAATGAAAATTATCTTTTTATATCTTTATTTATTGCTACTCAAAAGTATACCATTTTTGCCTAATCTTAACTATTTGTACTTTTTCAATAGTCTGTTTTATTTAGTGCATATATGGTTTTTTGAATATTTCCTTTTCAGTCACATTTGATTCCAAATAGATAATTATCGTCTGCAGCAATAATTTTAACTTTCGCAATGCTCTTAATTGCAACATCATGTTCAAATTTTACAAGAGCAAAGTTTTCTGCTCTACCTATATGTTTTTGTTCAATTAAGATATTTTGTAAGGAGCCAGTAAGTGATTTGTTGAACTTTTCAAGTCTGATTTTGCCTAAGTTTCTCAGATAATTTGCTCTTTCTTTGCGCACATGGATGGGTACCTGCGGCATTCTTTCAGCTGGTGTATTTTTTCTGTTTGAATAGGGAAAAACATGCAGATAAACAACATCAATTTCTTCTAAAAGACTTACAGTGTCTTCAAACATCTCATCATTTTCTGTTGGAAAGCCAGCGATAATATCAGCTCCAAAAGCAATGCTACTTCTGCATTTTTTAATCTTCTGGCAAAACTTAATTGTTTGTTCTCTGCTATGTCTACGCTTCATTCTCTTAAGTATTAAATCATTCCCCGACTGTAAACTTAGATGTAAATGCGGCATAAGACGTGACTCTTGTGTTATAAGTTCTAGCAACTCATCATCAATCTCTGCTATATCTACTGATGATAACCTAAGCCTTTTAAGTTCTGGTATCTCTTTTAATACTCTATTTGTCATTAAACCTAAAGAAGGCTTACCAAATAAATCTGTGCCAAAGTCTGTGATGTCAACACCTGTAAATACTATTTCTTGATACCCTTTTTCAAGAAATATTTTTATTTGTTTTACGATATTGCCAATTGGTACAGAGCGATTATTACCCCTTGCGTGGGTTATTGAACAAAATGTGCAGCTATGATTACAGCCATTTTGAATCTCTATAAAAGCTCTTGCTTTATCTGCAAAACTGTTGATAAGAGGAGGGCTGAGCTTACGTACGTTATCTATGTCACTGACTATAACCTTTTCACTGCTTGGTAAGTAGTTTTCATAATTTAATTTATCATCATTACCAAGTACTTGAGCAACTCCAGGGATTTTAATGTAAGATGTAGGATCAAGCTGGACAGCACAACCAACTACTATAATTTCAGCAGTTGGGTTTTGCTTATGAATTTTACGTATCTTTTGTTTTACTTGACGCTCTGCTTCATTTGTCACAGCACAACTATGAACCACAGTGACATTATCCCTACTTGCCTTTTTTAGAGCATCCTTGATTAATTCACTTTCATAAAAGTTAAGACGGCAACCAAATGTTACTATTTCATTCATGTTAAATATATAAGTATATTAAATACTATACTTTATAAGTGCTGTATCTTCAAATAGCCTTAAGATATATAATTTATTATTAAAAGCTCTTAAATGATTCTTGTTAAGAAATTTGGCGGCACTTCTGTAGCCGATTTAAACTGTATTTTGCATGTTGCTAAGCTGATAAAAGATGATGTGGATAAAGGCAAAAGTGTGGTTGCAGTAGTTTCAGCAATGGCTGGTTTTACAAATGAAATGATCAGCAAAATAACTCAAATTCCAAACCTAAGTTACAGTCAAGAAGAATTATCAGAACGTGACGTTGTACTCTCTGCTGGTGAGCAAATTTCTTGTGGTCTTTTAGCTCTTACTCTTGAATCTTTAGGCATAAAAGCAAAGTCATGGCTTGGTTGGCAAATACCTATTAATACTGATAATGCTTACGGTAAAGCAAGAATCAAAGACATTCAGATTGATAAACTAAAAGCATCCTTTGAGAATTACTCAGTTGCCATTGTTGCCGGGTTTCAGGGAGCACACAGCGGCAGAATCACAACCTTAGGAAGAGGAGGGTCAGATACATCTGCGGTTGCTATAGCTGGAGCTTTAGGTGCAAAAATATGTGAAATTTACACTGACGTTGATGGGATATACACTGCTGATCCAAATGTCGTTTCAAAGGCAAGAAAACTTGATAGTATTTCCTATGAAGAAATGCTAGAGATGTCATCTTTAGGAGCCAAGGTCTTGCAAATACGCTGCGTTGAATTGGCGATGAAATACAATATAAAAATAAATATATTATCTACTTTTACGCAAAGTAAGGGTACACTTTTGTTAAGTAAGGAGGAAATTGTGGAAAAAAACTTAATTACAGGAATTACGTGTGATACACATGAAGCAAGTGTTACTTTAAAAAAGGTTCCTTTTGGGCTTTTACCTGTTTTTGAGCTTATAGCTAAAGCTAACATCAACGTTGATATGATATCACAAAATATGAATAGCGAAAAAAACGATATTACCTTCACAATACAAAGAGCAAATGTAAGCCAAACTAAAAACTTACTCAAGGAAAATAAAGATAAGATTTTATATGATAGCTTATCTATAGATGAATCTGTAGCTAAGGTCTCTATAATTGGGGTAGGAATGCTTTCACACTCTGGGGTTGCTTATCAAATGTTTAAAGCTCTAAATGAGAAGGGGATTAATATTCTAGCAATTACAACGTCAGAGATAAAAATTAGTGTTCTAATTCCGGAAGATTATGCAGAACTTGCTGTCAGGGCACTACATACTGCGTATGGTTTAGATTCTAGTGAATTGATTTCTTAAATTTTTACTATGGTAGTGTAAATATTAAATACATATATCGCATTATAATCTATAACTTACTTCCTTGATTTTGCTGACGATGTTAGTAAAATTTATATTCTTTAGGGGGAGCCATGTTAGGTTATGATATAGGTTTTGATTCTCGTGGCTATTTAGCCTCTTATTTTAAAGATAAATACAATATCCCTATATTGCATAATGCCACTACTATAAATTATAGTGATTCTAATACTGACATTAATGAACAAGTTAAAGTTTCCACTAATTTTATCTATATTAATAGCCGTGAAGAAAAAAATTTGCATATTGAGATTACTAATATAGATTTAGCAAAAGGAAAATCTCTACAGAAATTTGCTAATTCGTTTGATCCTGTATTCACTCAAGCTTCCTATAGAAAGAATGATGTATTCTTACTACGTCTCTGTTCCATTAAAGGGCAAAAAAATTCCTATGATTCATTAATAAAATTTAATTCAATATGTAGTAATAAAAGTAATCAAGATGTAAGAGAAGAAGATCCTAAGTGCATTTATGGTACATTAAAGGAGGAAATTAATAAATACTGTAGGCATAATCATATATTGCAAAGTGACGTTAAATTAACGTTAATCAACTTATGTGCATTCAACAAATTAAAATTTGATACTAATGACCTTGAAAAATACATTCAATTTAAAAATGAGGAATTATCATACTGTACAGAAGAAGAATTAAATGAGCAGGCTGAAAAATTTATTAATCCACATAGTTATCCGCATTATTTTAGAGATGAAATTTCTAAATATTTAGGAAGGGCAATAGCAGAAAAAATAAAAAACGGTGTATACACTAAAGCAGTGGCTAATCCGTTAATATTACCAAATAATAACGTTCCTTCACAAATATCTCAAATATCTAGCTTCAGCAACATTTTTATGAGCTCATCTTATGTCCAATTGGGATGGCTAGGTTACCAATATTAACATTCAATTGTTGTATAGAAGATTTGGATATCTATTCCTATAATATCTACTAATTAAATTATTTTTAGCTTGTTGTTGTATTTTATGAAGGCATAATAATGTAACTATGAAAGGAATAATTGAAGTATTTGTAGGTCGTAATAGAGCAACTCTACTGCTACTGCTTATGATTTTTTTTATTGGTATTTATTCTTACGTGCAGATGCCACGTGAGAATAACCCAGATATCCAAATACCCATTATTAATGTTTCTGTAAATTTGCAAGGCATCTCTCCTGAGGACAGTGAACGTATACTTGCAATTCCTATGGAAAATGAACTTAAGTCAATTCAAGGCATTGAGGAGGTATCATCAGTTGCAACTGATGACTGTGCATATGTTACGCTTAAATTTAAAGCCGGATTCGATAGCAAAAAAGCTTTAGAAGACGTAAGAGCAAAGATGGATGATATACGCTCAAAACTACCAAATGAAGCAGATCATCTAGCAGCGCATGAGGTCAATTTAAGCTTATTTCCGGTTATAAATGTTGGTTTAATTGGAAGTTTGCCAGAGAGAACGTTAAATGAAATAGCACGTAATTTAAAAAATGCTATAGAGACGCTGCCCAACGTTTTGAGCGTTGAAGTTGCAGGCATGCGCAAAGAGATAGTTGAGGTTATAATTAAGCCCAGCGTATTTAACAGCTATAACCTGCAGCTTGATGAAATCTTAGGTGCAATAACGCGCAATAATAGATTAATAGGAGCTGGAGTACTAGAAGGTGATACTGGTAGATACTCAATAAAAATATCAGGCACATTTAAAGATGTAAAAGATATACTAAAAGTGCCATTAAGAGTGCAGGGAGATGCAGTAGTTACAGTAGCAGATGTAGCGGAAGTATATTATAAATTCGAGGATAGAAAAGGGTTTGCTCGTATAAACGGCGAGCCAGCTATTGTATTTGAAGTCTCAAAGCGTACAGGTGCAAATGTTATAGAAACTATAAATCAAGTAAAGAATCTAGTTAGTAAAGCAGGACTTCCAAAAAATTTATCTGCAGTTTATATGCAAGATCAATCAGATAAAATCGCAGATACCATCAATGATTTAGAGAACAGCATAATATTTTCTGTGCTGCTTATACTTATTGTTATGATGCTGACTATGGGTACAAGGATATCTATGCTGGTTTCCTTAGCAATTCCAGGATCGTTTTTGCTTGGTATTATTATACTTCATTTTATGGGAATCACGCTCAATATAGTAGTGCTGTTTAGCTTAATTATGGCTGTTGGCATGCTAGTTGATGATTCAATTGTAGTGAATGAATATGCTGACAGAAAAATGATTAGTGGACTAAGCCCAAGTGAGGCATTTAGGGTAGCTGCAATCGATATGTTCTGGCCTGTAACTTCCGCTACTTTAACAAAATTGGCTGTGTTTATTCCACTTTTATTTTGGCCAGGGGTGACTGGCGAATTTATGAAATATATACCAGTCACTTTAGTTGCAACTTTAAGTAGTTCCTTAGTTATAGCTTTAATCTTCACTCCTACTTTAGGTGCAATATTTGGCAAGCCGTCCACAACTCTGCCAGAAGAAATTGAAAAAATGAACGCCATAGAAAGTGGTAGCCTAGAAAAAACTAGCACTTTTCTTAAAGCTTACGTAAGTGTTTTGAATAAAGTCTTAAATAACCCAAAGAGATTTGTTTTCATTACCATAACTGCTTTAATATCAGTGAGTATAGTTTATTTTAAATTTGGTCCAGGTGTGGAATTCTTTCCAAGCGTAGAACCAGACAATGCAGTAATAAATGTTAGAGCTAAAGGTAATCTATCAGTTAAAGAACGTGATCTTATGCTTAGAGAGGTTGAGAATCACATCTTAGATATGAAGGATGAAATTAAGATTTTTTATGCAAGATCTGGGCTGTTCACATCAGAAGAAAAGTCAGATGATCTAATAGCTAAAATTCAATTGGAATTTGTCAATTGGCACCTGCGTCGTAAAGCTTATGATATAATAGATGATATTAGAAATCGTATGCAGAACATTAAAGGAGTCGTAATTGAAGTTCAAGAAGAAAAAATGGGACCACAAGGAGATAAGCCAATACAAATCAATCTAAGTTCAAAATATTGGATAAAAATGGAAGCAGCATTAAATAAAATTTTAACCCTGATGCATAATTCACCAGGTTTCATCAACATTCAAGACAGTAGATCGTCACCAGAAATTGAATGGGATATAGATATTGATCGTAGCAAAGCTATCCTTTCTGGAACTGACATTACAGTTGTTGGTGAATTTATAAAAATGGTAACTAGTGGTGTGATAATTGGAAAATATAGGCCAAATAATCTTGATGAAGAAGTTGATATCATTGCTCGTTTTCCTAAGGAAAATCGTAACCTTAAAACTTTAGACAATTTATTTGTCAGCACAAAAGACGGTCTATCTCCTATCAGCACATTTACTAAGCGTAGCCCTAAAAATAAAATCAGCAGAATAAACAGAACAGATGGAATGCGTACGCTCACAGTTTCTGCTGACGTTGCTCCTGGGTATTTAGCTAGTGAGCAAATAAAATTTATTAAACTGCAAAAAGATTGGGATAAAGAGGTTATAGTTGATTTTAAAGGTGAGAGTAAAGATCAAAATGAAGCTCAAGCTTTCTTACTGAAAGCATTTATACTTGCAATAATGCTTATGATCTTAGTGCTCGTTACAGAATTTAATAGTGTTTATAACACTTTTATTGTTATGACCGCAGTATTTTTGTCTACAACTTGTATTTTTTGCAGTTTACTGCTGCTAAAACAAGTATTTGGCATTGTTATGGGAGGAGTAGGGATTATCGCTCTTGCTGGAATTATTGTAAATAATAACATATTACTGATTGATTCTTTTGAAAATAAACTAAAACTTTATGGTGTAAAAGAAGCTATAATTAGAGCTTGTATCTCAAGAGTTAGGCCAATACTACTTACGGTGGCAACAACAGGTTTAGGTCTAATGCCTATGATTACAAAAATTAGTATCAATTTTTTTAAACGTGAAATTACGTACAATGCTCCTGCAAGTCAATGGTGGACCCATCTTTCAATTACCATAGCAAGTGGCCTGGTCCTTGCTACAGCACTTACTTTATTTTTTACGCCGGCACTGCTTTATTGTAAAAAGTATAAAGGCAAAGGTGTTAAAAATAAGCAATATTACAATTAATACCCTTAACTTATTAATAGATTAGAAAATAACAAAGATTTTGTAGATTAGTTAAAAAAGCAAGGGTGTTCAAGTGAACTTACCAATGGAATATTAGAGTTTAATGATTTTTCTGTTTTAAAAAAAAGAGTTGTAAAACAACCTGACTTGTTAACTGCATTAGTAAAGAATAGTTATGATAGCAAGGTAGTCAATACTGCATTTTGCTATGGCAATGGTCAAAATGTATGACGATTTTTTAAGATATAAGCTATTGAGTGAGAAACTGACTAAATATAGTGAAGTTCACATTACAATTCTAAAATATTTTCCATGCTCAATTGATTGTTAGGGTGCCCTTTTATATATGACAAGTTGTGAATGGTCTAAGCTAAAAAATTGTATGAGTAATTAAAAACTATTTTGTTTATTAATGATAAATGGCATTCAAGGTATAGGAACAATGTCTGATATGGTGGTTCCAAACAATATGGATGAACCTCCAAATGATACCTTAGGTAATTTACTGAATAGAAACGATTTTACAAAAATTGCAGTTAATGATAATAAAGAGTTACTAAACTTCCTACTTAAGAATCAGCTAATAACTTTTGACAAAGACAAATTAAATTTTATTAGAGATTATCCATTAGCATCTAGTTTATTAAAAAAAGATGATATTACAATTGAAGATTTAAAAAGTAAATCTATCAAAGAGATTCAAGAAAAAATAAAAAAATTATCTCAAGAGAAGATATTAAAAATGGATTAGGGACAGTCAAATTATTATTGCAACATGGAGCAGATATTCATGATAACATGATAATTTCATACTGCATCTCCTTTAGTTTGTTTTGAATTGCTAGTTCTACACTGGAAGAGTCCTTAACATGACTTTTTAACTCTAGCTCTTGCACCTAGTTTAAAGATATCCATAACCTTGAACTGACACGTCGTGCATTGATGATCTTACATTTATAGCATATACTAAAATAAATAACAAACTTCAATCATAGCTTTACCAACAAAAAGTAATATTATTGATACATTCTAGATCTTAGCCAACTTTTAATTATGTACCAGTAATTTT
>BNGT01000030.1 GCA_016860565.1 Candidatus Mesenet longicola
ATTTTTTCCAACTTGCCACTATTGCGCCACCTAAGAAAATAGTCGTACACTGTCTTCCATGGCGGAAAATCTTTTGGCAGCATTCTCCACTGGCAACCACCTCTCATTATATATCTTATCGCATTAATAATTGTTCTAATATTATGCTTTCTTGGTCGCCCTATTGCCCCTTGTTCAACATGTTGCTCTAAAATTTCCCATTCTTTGTCATTTATATCACTTGGATACAATTTTACCTACTATTTTTTGTTTACCTCATCTTATCCTTTTCTTCATTCTCTTTCAAGACAGGTTCTAAAGTAGATCTAATACTAAAATATTAAAGCTGAAGGCGAGTACCTAATTACATAAACAAAGAAGTATTAAGAAAACAGATGTTGGAGTATGCAGAAAATTTGGGATTTGAAAAAGCTACAAAAGTTAGAGATGCTATAAATAATTTAAAGTACTAACTATAAAAGTAATGTACATAATTACTATATAATTTAATTATTATTTTCTATATTTAATGACTTTTAAACCTTATATATTAAAATATTTTCTATTAGATTGCTTAAGTAGGGGCTAATGAGTGAAGTTTGTCTAAGTAAAAGTATTATATCGCAACCTCAAGAGGATGGAGATAGCATTTTTTTAGGTAAAATAAGATTAGAAGATCTACAGAATGAAGACCTAACTCGCCAGTTAGAGGAGAAGTGTGATGAATTATTAAAACAAAATCTTCTAAAAGAATCAGAATCTGAAATTGAGTTAGATGAACTTTTAGATTCAGTAGATATAATAGACAATGAATTAGACAAAGAATTTGATAAAAAGCTAGGTATTAATGAAGTATTTTGGAAGAAAGTTTTAAAACTACTAAACTTTTTCAATGGAGCACTGAATTTAAATTTGGATTTAAAGCTAGAAGATGAGCTAGTTCTTACAAAAGAAAAACAAAAAAGGAAAAATTTACTGTTTTCATTTCTTGATGCCATTCGAAAAAAGTTTTTCAAAAAAGAATTAACTTTAGAAGAAATGCTAAAACTACAAATAGAAGCATTAGAGGAGCAGTTAAGTAGTGAAAATGATCCAGAGATTGTTAGTCAAATTAAAAAACAATTAGAATTCTTGATGGAACTTAAGGATAAGCTTTTTGAACTTTCGCTGGAGCAAAGTTTAAACAGAACTACGGAATGGCTTTTGACAATTGGTGCGATGCAAACCGTTACTGAAATGGCAGGAAGAGCAAAAGAAATAATAACAACAAAAGGACAATGGAAAAAAGTTGACGATTTATTAAGCTATGGTAAGTTTGTTGGGCAAATTAGTGGTATTACTCAAAATAACAAAGGTGTGGAAAACATCAAAACCAAACCTTTCATGCCTGTTCAAGAACAAAACAACAATTTAAATCTCATTCCTCTATCACAAAACATTGCCAAAGATAACAGCGGCTTTTTAAAACTACTATATACACTTCTTGCACTTGCAAATGTCTATGCAGCGAAGCATATGGAACTAGGAATGGGTGGTGAAACTGAAACAACTACTCAAAAAGGATTTACTGCTGTAAAAGCAAGTTGTCAAACCCAAAAGCAAATTCCAGTGGAGCGAGATGGAAAAGAAAGAAAAATTCTATCTGCTTATAATGAAAATCAAGATGCGAGGTTACAAATATCAAAAAAGCAACCAAATTCATTGATGCAAGAAGTTAATCTTCAAGAATTAAAGCAAAATCAGAGTAGAATTTGTGGAAAAAAAATATGATTGAGATATATCATATTTGATATATAATTTAGCCATGGTTATACTGCGGGGGAGATATGCAATGGAGCTCAAAAAGTAAAGAAGCTTTTACTCAAGCTTTAAATATAAAATTTTTAACAACAGTAGGTAGTTATACTAATTTTCAGTATATAAGAGCAAAAAATTGTCGAAGTAGAGATGAGATTTGTATACTATTTTCTAATAATGAACAAGAAAAGTGTCAGGAATATTTGGAACAAGTGACAGCGCAATATAAACGCATTATAACTTCGATTGAAGATACTACTATGTGTACTAGTAGCTTTCCTTTTTGCATAGATCCAGGCCGATTTAGCACTAGCAGTAGAAGAGGAGTTAAGTTTAAAGTTCCCTTAAATAAAAGGGTAATGAATAACTTGTATTACATATTTATTAATCAGCTCTTATCGTTTGAGTTTGGTGTAACAAATATGCCAAATAATCTTGAATTAGATGATGACGATAGAAACAATAAAAAATATATTACAGGTTGGGTACCTCTCCAAATAACTGGTCACCCTGACTTAGAAAAAGCGGGAAAGATAGAGTCTCTTTTAAATAAATATAATTTTTCTATAAGAACAGAACGTGTTACGAATTCAAGTGGTATAAGGAATAATTATATATTCATCCACCAAGACAGGGCTAACGAAGCAGTACAAAGAGCAATAGAAGACTTTCCCGCTAAAATATTAATACAATATCCAACAAAATTACTTACATTGTTTAACGTTTTTTATCATGATCTAAGTGCTAAAGAAAGAATGAGTCCAGACTGTGAACAATTTGTAAGGAAAACGTTGGCTGGATGCGTAAACACAGCAAAAGCTCAGGGCAATATTGTAAGTTTTAATTATGATGGAGATAGTATCAACTTGATGTTAGATGAACGAATCTTATATGAAATAAATGAATTATATAAAGGTCGGGCAAGAGAAGGAACTTTTTCTAATTTTATAAATCTTACACAAAAGGATCCTACTACTATTACGGCATCATTCAATTTTAACCTTCACGATATGAGTGTTATTATGAATAAAGTGCCTTGTGATGTAGATTCTATTGAGAATGCTCAAGACTATGCTGTTAAGCAGTATAACGGTATTGCTCGCCCTATTCGTGTAATGGGTTCTAGTAGAATGCCTAGGGTAGCAAATGATACCATCCCTTCAAGTAGTAAACAAAATTTTCTACTAATACCTGGCAAATCTGATGATTCTCCAAGAAGTAGTGCGTCTTCAAATCGTAAAAATTCAACTAAAAGTAATAAGAGTGATGATTCAGCACTTGGAACATCTCCTGTTAATCCTAGTTATTGCAGTACTAGCTCTGAATTACATGTTAATGCTGTTTCTTTTGATTCTGGCCATGGCACTAACGTAAACTCACCTACTGAAAAGTACAAAAGCAATAAGTCAACTCCTACTACGTCACCTACGCATTCTGATGTTACCGTTATACCTAAAAATAGTAAAACGAGCTCAATAGGTAACGTAACAGATCTTGATAATTTAGAACAAAATCCTAATAAGGTAAAAAGTAAGTTTATTCGTAATATAGGTCGTGGAAAAAGTGTTCCTTCTCCATCTAGAAAAGTTTCAAGTGCAGTGAAGATAGAGAGATGGCAAAGTCTTGATAATGTAAAAGTCAAAGTTTAGTTTCATGGAAACAGAAAAGATGGTTTATTCAGCCCTCTTAAAGAATTTATAATAGCTGTTATTCAACTTTTAAGAGGAGTTTATCTACTATACTACTTTAGTTTTTTTTGCTTAATTAGAATACCAAATACTGAAACAGCAGCGCCAAGAGTGATAGCTATGCACCCAAGCCAAATAGCTATCGCTCCTGGTCTATAGTATACACGTGTTGCAATCCCCTTATCTTTATCTATATCACCGATAGTGACATATATATCAAACAAAGGGTGATGATAAATATCACTTTTAATTTTTTTTTGCTTCTCAATTGAATAAAATCTATTTTCAGGTGTGAGCAGTTTATTGCTTAAATTTTGGATAATGAAGCTTCCTTTCACTGCATTAAAATTTTTGTCTTTTATAAATTCAGCATTAATTAGATTTACTTTATATTTATTTATACTAATGCTTTCCCCAATTCTCATATAGCTTTCATTTTCCTCTTGCCAATTTGCTGCTATGGTTATTCCTAACACTAAAATTGCTACACCTATATGAGATATCATCATTGCATAATAAGTTTTTGAAACACCTTTTGCCAGAACGATTGATTCTAGAAGAGGTAACGAAAACAACTTTATTCTTCTACTATAACTCTCTAAAATAGAAACAAATAAAGCAACTGCAAGTGTTATGGCAGCAGTGGCAATAAATCCTTTTTTAAAGATAAAAGGGATGGTTAAAAGTGCTAAAAAAAATGAAAACTTATACCTACTAAATATTGAGATCAATTTACCACCATTCCAGCTAAGATAAGGGCCAATAATGGTGAGTATCAGAATTCCTAAAGCAATGCTGTTAAACAATGAATTATAATAAGGTGCACCAACTGAGATTGTTGCATCAGTTAAGTACTCAAGTATTATAGGGTATAAAGTACCAATACAGACAACAGCAAAAGCAGTAATAAAAAGTAAGTTGTTCAATAGTATTGAAGTGAAACGTGATATAAACGGGAATTGACAGTTGTTTTCTTTTGCTTTATTTGCAAATAAGACGAAAGTTATGAGGCTACTGATTATGATAAGGCAAAACAAAGCTAGTATATATAAACCCTGTTTGGAATCATTTGCAAACGCATGTACTGAAATTAAAATACCAGAACGTACTAAGAACGTTCCCATAATGCTTGATATAAAAGTCATAATTGACAGTAAAATTGCAAAATTCCTAAGTAAATTGAATTTTTTCACTATCAAGATCAAATGCAAAAGTGCAGTTGCAATCAGCCATGGCATTAAAGATACGTTCTCTACAGGATCCCAAAACCAAAAACCTCCCCAGCCAAGCTCGCGGTATGCCCACCAGCTACCAAGACCAATTCCTAATGTTAAAAAAGACCAAGATGCAAGTATCCAAGGGCGAACGGTATTTGCCCATTTATTTCCCTCCACATTAGCTATAAGTGCAGCTATTGATAGTGAAAAAGCTGCACTAAATCCCAAATATCCTAAGTACAATATTGGTGGATGAATTACAAGGCCTATATCTTGTAAAATAGGGTTAAAACCTAGACCATTACTGGCTGTAGGCTGAATTTGTGCAAATGGGTCTAAACTAAATAAAGTAAATGACAAAAAGCCAAAACAGACAAGATTCTGTACTATGAGGGATTTTTTTTTTAATTCATCATTATTTAAAAAGAATTCTAGCAATAATAAATATAAAGCTAAAACCCAGCACCAAAGTAACATTGATCCTTCCATATTGCCCCAAATGCCAAAAATTTTGTACAGTAATGGCTTTGTTGCATGGGAATTATAGTAGACATTATATAGAGAAAAATCGTCGGTAATGTGACAGTAAAGTAAGATCGATAAAGCAAACGTCACACATAAAAAGGTAATAGCATTTAATACTCGAGAAGGAACTGAAAAAAAAGGTGTGAAGATATAAGTTAAGGTTAAAACACAGGCTATTAATAGAAATAAGTTACCTAAAATGGAAAACATTGCATGTAGAATATTTATAAATCACAGTGGGACTGGTAGGACTTGAACCTACGACCCCTTCGTTATGAGCGAATAGCTCTAACCACCTGAGCTACAGTCCCGTATTTTTATTTAAATTAACATATATAATTGAGTTTGTCTAATCTTCTATTTCACCATCAATCCATTCAACAAGAGCTTCAAAATCACAACCTCCAATTTTTCTTGCCACTTCTTTTCCATTTTTGAATATGATTAGCGTAGGTATAGACCTAACATTGTAAGATAAAGCAGCTTCTTGTATCTTGTCTATATTAAGCTTACATATTGTTATTTTTTCCTTATGACTTTCGGCTAATTTTTCTATATGAGGCATTAATGCCTTGCAAGGCCCGCACCATTCAGCCCAAAAATCAACTAAAACGAAATCATTGTTTTTTATAACTTCACTAAAATTATTATCATCTTTAATTTCTACAATACCCATAAACTACCTAGCTAACTCAGATTTGTTAATAATATAAAATTGAAGATATTTTGCCAATTAAAAAATTAATTCATTTTTGTAGTTAGTTTAAAAGTTGAGTAGTATAGTAGCATATATATCACAATTGCGATTATAGAACATGTTACCGTTAGCAGTAAGTTTGGCACAATACTATAACTTATCTTACTAAAATACCCAACTATTGACACACCTGTTGCACCAAAGACCATTTGCATAAATGCTATCAAAGCTAAACTTAAACCGGATTCTTCAGTTTCTTCCAATGCTGAGGTAACACCATTACTAATTATAAAGGCAAAGCCAACGTTCGCTATTAGCCAAAATGACTCCATAATTATTATAGTTAAGCCAATATTATAATATAGAAAGATTAAAGATAAATCAGATATAAGAGGTAAAAACAGACCTATAAGCAACATATTTTTTATTCCAACTTTTTTGACGAATTTTCTATTGATAGCAGCACCTATCATATAGGCTATAATCATTATAGCAATTAAGTATCCATAATATTTATCTGATATATTCATTCCCTTAATAAGTACAAAAGGTAGATTACCAATATATGCCCAAATCCACATGAAATTTAGAGAATTAATTGCTGTAAAACCTAAAAATCTATAATTTTTAAAGATTTTAATATATTGTTTTAATATTTTGCACAAAAGCTCAGTTAAAGTTAAATCTTTGCACTTAGATTTATCGATTGTCTCTTTAAATTTAAAAAAAAGCAACAAAAGAGTAAGTACTGATAGTACTGATATAATTACAAAAAGAAAACGCCAACTATAGCCATACGATATAATATGACTGCCAATTATTGGTGCTATTGCGGGGGAAAGGGCTACTGTCATATTTAATTTTGATATAACTTGGGAACACTCATATCCAGAATACATATCTTTTATTGTTGCATAGCCAACAACAACTGCAACTCCAGCGCCAAAGCCTTGGATAAAACGCGTTAGTATCAATTGCATTATATTTTGTGCAAAGCAGCACGCTATGCTAGCTAAAGCAAATATTGTCATGCCAACCAGTATTACTTTACGCCTACCATATTGATCTGAGAGAGGTCCATAGATCAGTCCTGATAGAGAAAGTCCGATAAGATTTAAACCAATAGTAAATTGCACTATGCTATTATATGATTTAAAATACTCAGCTATTTTAGGTAAAGCAACAGCGTATATGTCAGTGGACATGTCAGTAATTGTTATAGACAAAATCACTAAGATAGAGACAAGAGTTTTTGCATTACACATGTTTAAAATTTAATAAATTAGAAAGATACAGTAACTTCAGTACAAAACAACTTTATTTTGTGTATTAATACCACTCTCTGTGTTATGAGTTGAGACTGTGTACAGTATAAGAGGAAGCTGTAGGATCAGTCATATTAGAGTGTATTATATTGGTATATACAGAATAAGCCAAAGCAGCAACGCTAAGAGCAATTAAAGCTGTTGCACCTACAGCAACTGTGATATCACTAATATTTAGCTTTTCACTAGGAACAAATTTCCTTAAACCTTCAGGAACAAAGTATGCTAAAACTACAGCTGTTGCTATAGCAATGAATACAAGGAAAGCATAATTTTCTTTTTCAGAAAACGCATCTTTTATGCCTGTTTTTAGTTTTTGAAGATTAGAGCGTTTATGATTGCAAGTACTGTCGATAGTGATGCTGTTAGATTGATTCGTTATTATTTTAGAATTGTACTTAGTATTGGCTTGGCTGAAATCTGATTGTTGATAGTTGTAATTATAATGATTATTATGGAATAAACTGCTTGAATACTCTACATTTTGCACATTAGAGCTTTGTGATTGAACTTGACCTATAGAATCAATTATTTTATCTTTTACTTTTTTACACAAAGGTACTACTCTTTGAGTAGCACTTATAATAATATCACTTCCAATTTTCCTTACACTAATCTCTTGTTTTAACTGTACTTCCCTTCTTTTTAACTCTTCTTCTTGCTCATCTAATTCTTTTTTTAGGTAATCATGTGTTATTCCTACTATGTTATGTATTTCTTTTTCTAGCTTTTCAAAACCATCTTGTATTTTATAATAATGTAAAATTTTAGCACTGTAGAAGATATTATCTGCAAGATTCAGTATTTGTTTATATTGGTCTAAAGTTATTATTTTAATTTGCTCTTCGTCAAAATTTTGTTTTTTTACATTTATACACTTTTGTATCTTTGACTCAAATTGATGAAGAAAGCGGTTAACTTGCTCATCCCAAATATTATAGATTTGAGGAGATGATGTATCTATCTCCGGTGTAGTGATGCTTTTTGATAGATCAAAATCATCTTCTCCTTTGCTTTCACCAAAACCTTGATCTATAGTTGAAATAAGCCAAGACTCTACTTCAGAATTGTACCACTCAATAGACTTTTTATTGAGTTTATTAAATAGCTCAAGAATTTGCTCAAGTGTAACTTCATTTTCAACTTTTTCATTTTCTCCTATATTATCGTTTTCAGTATTACTTAACTCTGCATCTTGGTTTTGGCTTTCTTCTTGCTGTGTCGTAGGATCAGATTGTTTTGATTCTTCTGTCGATCTACTTATCTTAGCTATCATCTGACAAATATTACTCATTTGAACATCAAATATTAACTGCTCTAGTGCTTCAACATTCTTTTCTAAGGTTTTTTTTAAGTCATTAGCATTTTTATTAATGAAGAGATGTATCTTTATAACCTCTTTGTAACGTTGAACTGCATTTAAAGTACTATTTCCAATAGAGGCTATGGTGCTTCCTTGTGCTACATTAAGATTTAATTTTATAGCTTCGAACTCTCTGACCTTCTCATCTATAAACTTATTAAAGTTACTGATATTATCATCTAAGGTAGTTTGTATAGTAGACTCATCTATAGAAAGTTGATCATCTTGCGCTACTTTTTGCTCTTTACCGAGCTGTAAGGTATTTATTTTTTCTAGTAATTGCCTGCAAACATGTAGTACTCTATAGTGTACAAATTTGCACGCTTCTTTCAAACCATCTTCTAGTGAAGTATAGTCATTTGTAGGTGTAATTTTTGCAAAGCACTCTTCTTGCCAATCTACATCATATTCTATATATTTTTGAGGTTCAGCTTTTACTGCTTCTTCTGTAATTTTTGTTTCCTCTGTGACTTCAGTTGCTTCTTCTTGGAGTGTATCGATGTGCTGGCTTAACAATTTATCTATATTGATGTCTATTGAATAGACTGAAAAATTTTCTTTTTTTTGAATTTGCTTTAAATTGTTAGAAATACGATCAAAGTTTTTTTGCAGTTCATTTTGCAAAAAGTCAATTGCTGAATTTTCATCTAAAAGTCCACCTTTAACACTTAAGTTTTTTGGATAAGTAACAACATATATGCATGACAGGCTATTACCTTCATAGAAAAAATTAGACAAATGACAATACACTGATGGATTGCTGATATTGTCTAAAAATTCTTTTCTGCATGAGTCTAATATAGATATGCTGCTAATTAAACCTTCAACATCTTTTAATTTGTTAATCGCAATTTTTTGAGCTTCAATTTCTAGTGTAAATTTTACTTTTTTTTCATTGCAAAACAAATCTAGAACTTGCACGTGATGTGGTTTGGGATTAGTGTAATCTAGTGATATAGCATGCTTTTTTAGCTTTTCACAGATAGTAGGAACTAGCTCTGAATATGAATTTGTTTTAATAGAAAAAATATTTTTTGTATCAACTTCTGCAGAAATGGAGAATTCATTGCCGTTAAAAGACAAAGCAAAAAAGCTTATTAAGGACACAATTTTATAAATCATGGAGTCATATATAAATTTTGACTCTTTTTGATCTAAATCATTTTCAACTCCCACTTCAAAATTAAAATATATTTTTTCTTCTGAGCCCGACTTCTTTAGTTGCAAATTTTTACCTTCATAGTGAAGAGAAGAAGTAGAGCAGGTAGCATTTTCAATTCTAATCTTGGCTTTGTTGCTGCCATTTTCTTCTTTATCTTCTTGATTAGCCTTTATCTCAATATCTTCGCTAAATA
This sequence comes from Candidatus Mesenet longicola, assembly GCA_016860565.1. Taxonomy (GTDB): domain Bacteria; phylum Pseudomonadota; class Alphaproteobacteria; order Rickettsiales; family Anaplasmataceae; genus Mesenet; species Mesenet longicola. The sequence goes on from BNGT01000030.1 coordinate 9,947, forward strand.
TCTTTTTTATCCTCTGCAGGTTGCTGATTTGAGCTTCTCCATTACAAGATGGGTCATTAAAGAACAACAAAAAATTAGTTAAGTGCTGCGAAAAAGGATTATCTAAATTATAGCTAAGAAGTGAATATTTATTTTCTTTATATTTAATCTTAAGTGGTCCTGCGTTATTTTTAAAAATACTACTTACTAATGTAACATCATTTTGCGTTGTAGTTAAGCACAGTGTTGTCTCTTGCTGGTTAATGTTATCTTTATTGTCTCTAATAGTTCTTTGAGAAAAAAATGGATATATGTTTAATTTATCTTGCGATTCAGCTACTGGGTGGTTGCAATTAATTTTAATTAGTGGTTTTATTACATCATTATTTGTTAATCCTTTAAAATTAGATATACAATTTAATACGCCTTCTATATATTGCATATCTATTTCACTTTCAGAAAAAGTAATTTCAACTTCTGTGCTTTTATCGCTACTGATCTGAAAGTTTAAATTACTTTTATTGATTTCAATAAATTCTATTTCTTCTTTTCCGTTAATAAAATGCTGAGTAAAATTTTTTACTTTTTCGAAAAATCTTCCACTGCTTTTCTGCTGCTCTAGTTGTGTGCTTTCTATGTATGCATTATCCTGCTTAATGTATCTTTTTACTATAAATGTTTCTTGACGATTTCCTATTCTTACCGATACATCTTTGTTCTTTTGATCGCTTGGTAAAACAAAAGCTGGGACAATGTAAAGGTTTAATAATTTTATAATTGTATGATTAAAATTTTCGTTTTTTTGATCAAGATTGAATTTTATTCCTGTTATTTTGTCTTGAGAGCTTATATATTTGATGTTCTCAATATTAAATATTTTGTGAATGTTTTCGTTCAATTCTTCTAAATTCATATTTCCCCCAACACTATGCATCAGAAAACCATTTTGATTACTTATGATTAATAAGTATAACTAATTTTTTAATACTATTCAATAACATATTCGTACAAAATTATGCTATAAAATTAATATTTGGTTAATTATAGCGAAGCTTTGCTTGATAAAAAAGAAAATAGCATTACTGAATAATCAGTTAATTATTTAGTAATGCTTTAAGTTGCTAATTTCGTTAACTTGAATAGAATTATTCTATAAAAATTTTTTTGTAATGTGAATAATGGAATGGTCTGCCTAGGTGTGGTTTTGTCACCACATGGTATTAAAGGGGCAGTGAAAATAAAAACTTTTACAGAAAAACCAGAGAATATTGCTATTTATGGTGAATTAACTGATGGCAACAAAAGCTATACAATAAAATCTGTATCTATAATCAATGATAATATTGTTATTGCGTATATTAAAGGTATTGATTCTCGTTGTGATGCTGATCTTTTAAGGAATAAAAAGTTATACATATCAAGAGAAAGTTTGCCGCTATTGGCAAATGAAAATGAATCTTATGTAGAAGATTTAATCGACTCTAAGGTGAAACTTATAGATGATACAGATTATGGTTATGTTAAAGCTGTATACAATTTTGGTGCTGGTGATATAATTGAGATCTTAATAAAAGAATGTAATAAAGCAATCATGTTACCTTTTTCAAAAGAGATATTTATACATATAGATTCTAAACAAAAAATTATCACGCTAGATTTGCCTGAATTTATTGATGAAAATGATCACATTTAACGTGTTGACTTTATTTCCTGAAATGTTTCCTGGGCCTTTAGATTATTCCCTTGTTGGTCAAGCTTTGCGCAAAGGAATATGGAATTTAGAGGTTAGAAATATTCGTTCTTTTGCAGATGATAAACATGCAAGTGTTGATGATACACCATATGGTGGGGGGCAAGGCATGATTATGCGTGCTGATGTGGTAGGTAAAGCAGTAGATGATGTCTTGTCCTTGAATCAAGATACTAAATTAATCTATGTGACACCATCTGGTAGTAAGTTCAGTGATGATATTGCAAGAGAGTTATCTTGTCTTTCTAATATCACGATATTGTGTGGTCGGTATGAAGGTGTGGATCAAAGAATAGTTGACGCTTATCCCTTTTATGAGTTAAGTATAGGGGATTATATATTATCAGGAGGTGAGCTTGCTGCTATGGTATTAATTGATGCTTGTGTGAGGCTTATTCCTGGAGTAGTGAAAAACAGCGATAGTGTTGCAAATGAGAGCTTTGCTAGCAATACACTTGAATATCCTCAATACACTAAACCTCGTCAATGGAGAGGATATTCAGTTCCAGAAGTGTTGCTTTCTGGTAATCACGAAGCAATAAATAAATGGAGACGAGATAAAGCTTTATTCATTACAAAAGAGCGTCGTCCTGATTTGTTAAATAATTTAAATGGAGGTGAAAATGACTAACTTACTTGAGGAATTTAATCGCAAACAAATTCAAGCTATGGATAGAAAAATACCTGAATTTCGAGTTGGTGACACTTTGAAAGTTACAGCAAAAGTTGATGCTACAAGTGAGCGTACTCAGGTCTTTGAGGGGGTATGTATATCTAAAAGGAGAATGCGTAATCTTTCTTCTAATTTGCATGCTTCTTTTTTTCTAAGAAAGGTGAGTTATGGGGAGAGTATAGTATCACAATACTTTGTTTATTCTCCTCTATTGGTATCAATAGAAGTTATCAAGCTAGGTAAAGTACGTAGAGCTAAGCTTTACTATCTTTGCGATTTATATGGAAAAGCAGCAAGAATTAAGGAACGCAAGGTACATGTAAAGGACAAATCTATAAAGGGTAATTAATATGATGCCAAAATATCGTGTTGGTATAGGATATGATGTGCATAGATTTATTGCACTTGAAGATGGCATGGGTAGTTGCGAAATTAAAATTTGTGGAGTGCCTGTAAAGCATGATATGGAGATAGAAGCACATTCTGATGGTGATGTTGGGATTCATGCAGTTGTTGACGCAATGCTTGGAGCTATGGCACTTGGGGATATAGGGCAGCATTTTCCCCCTACAGATCTCAAATGGAAAAATAAAGATTCTAGTCATTTTTTAGAATTTGCTGTTAAGCAGGTAAGAGATAAAGGTTATTCTGTATCTAATGCTGATATTATCATTGTATGTGAAAAACCTAAAATAAGTCAATATAGAGATAATATGAAAAAACGTATGTCAGAGCTTTTACAAATAAATACTAATCTTGTTAGTATAAAAGCAACTACTACAGAAAAATTAGATGATATAGGACGCCGCAAAGGTATAGCTGCATATGCTATTGTACAGGTGCAGCGTATAAATTGGTTTTATTTTTTTTTCAATTGTTGTTTTCAACGATTGGTAAGGTAATATCTTGTTGTTTCATGTATTTCCCATTTATTTCATCATATGATTTTTCACATTCATCATTAGCTTTTAAGAAAATAAACTGACATGCACCTTCATTTGCATATATCTTAGCTGGAAGTGGTGTTGTATTAGAAAATTCTAAAGTTACATACCCTTCCCATCCTGGTTCAAGAGGAGTAACATTTACTACTATCCCACACCTAGCGTAAGTTGATTTACCAACACAAATAACTAAAATATCTCTAGGTATACGAAAATACTCAATGGTTTTTGCTAAAACAAAACTATTTGGTGGAATTATACATATGTCATCTTGTTTATCAATGAAATTTCCTGAAGAGAAATTTTTAGGATCAATAATAGTTGAGTTTATATTTGTAAATATTTTAAACTTGTTATCTATTCTTGCATCATAACCGTAAGAAGAAAGTCCATAAGAGATAACACCTTTACTGTTTTTATAATCAACAAAAGGCTCTATCATATTAGATTTTTTAACTTTAGTTTTTATCCATTTATCATGCATTATAGCCATGAGATTACTCTATTAAATTCATCAAGTAATTATTAAATGAAATGCTAAAAATGTAAAGGTTTTTTAAATTTTCGGATAGCTTAATGATGTTACAAGGTATATTAAAATAATTTTATTTTTATGTTGACTATTGATATTTATTATTTTATCTTTTGGTTTGTAATGCTGTTATTTAGATTTTTATGCCGACGATAAATCAATTAATACGAAAGGGTAGGTCGTCTTTTTGTCGTACAAATAGAGTTTCAGCCCTTTGTGGTAGTCCTCAGAGAAGAGGAGTGTGTGTAAAAGTGTATACAACTACTCCTAGAAAACCTAACTCAGCGCTACGTAAAGTGGCGAAAGTGAGAGTTAAAAGGAGCAATGGGGAGTATTATGAGGTGCTTGCATATATTCCTGGTGAAGGGCATAATTTGCAAGAGCATTCTGTTGTTTTAATGTGTGGTGGTGGTGTAAGGGATTTACCTGGTGTACGTTATCGCATTATAAGGGGTGCTTTAGATTTAGCTGGTGTGCAAAATCGCAAGAAATCTCGTTCAAGATATGGTGTTAAGAAATCTGGTAAATGAGGTTATATGTCGCGTGGTTATAATAAAATAAAAAAGAGGATTATTCTTCCAGATGTACGCTATCATAGTATTTTAGTTACATGTTTTATTAATAAATTTATGAAATGTGGAAAAAAATCTATAGCTGAAAAGATTATTTATGAAGCTCTATCTCTTGCTGAAAAAAAACTTGGAGAGGATGCGTTAGTGATTTTTAATAATGCGGTTAAGAACGTTACTCCTATTTTAGAAGCACGTTCTCGTCGTGTAGGTGGTGCAACTTATCAAGTTCCGATTGAAGTTAGGAAAGAGAGAGCTATTTCTTTAGCGTTAAGATGGATCATTAAGGCAGTTAGGGCTGCAAGAAAAGACAAAAGTACTGCTTATTATTTATATATTGAGTTAGTTAATGCTTATAATAAGCGTGGTGAAGCATTTAAAATATGTGAAGATAAGTATAAGGCAGCTATGTCATATAGGGTTTATTCTCATCTTAATTTTTAACTTTGTATAGATTTTATGGCTACTAAATTTTCTGCAATTAATGAATTTAATATATCAAAGTATAGAAATATAGGGATAATGGCTCATATAGATGCTGGAAAGACTACTACAACAGAGCGTATATTATTTTATACTGGTAAGGAAGATAGAATTGGAGAGGTGCATGATGGTGCTGCTTCTATGGATTGGATGGAGCAAGAAAAGGAACGTGGAATAACTATTACGTCTGCTGCAACTACTTGTTTTTGGGAAGGTTATCGTATTAATATTATTGATACTCCAGGCCATGTTGATTTTACAATTGAAGTTGAAAGGTCTTTGCGTGTTTTAGATGGTGCTGTTGCTGTTTTTGATGGTGTAGCGGGAGTTGAGCCGCAGTCAGAAACTGTCTGGCGTCAAGCTGATAAGTATAACGTTCCTCGTATTTGTTTTGTCAATAAAATGGATAGGGTTGGGGTAGATTTTGATAAATGTGTCAACATGATAAATGAAAAGCTTGGTGCTAATCCATTAATCATTCAACTACCCATTGGTAAAGAAAAGGATTTTGTAGGTATAATAGATTTGATTTTTATGAGATCTGTGCTGTGGAAGAATGAAACATTAGGTGCTGAATTTTATTATGATAAAATACCGGATGATATGCTTGAGATAACAGAAAGATATCGAGAATTGATACTAGATAAAGCTTCTAAAATTGATAATAAAATAGAAGATTTGTATTATAATGATCAAGATATTTCTCCTGATTTATTGATAGGTAGTATTAGAAAGGGTACTATAAATGGTGATTTTGTTCCTGTATTATGTGGTTCAGCTTTTAAAAATAAGGGAGTTCAGCCTCTTTTAGATGCAGTAGTTAATTTTTTACCTTCTCCTCTTGATATTAAGATAATAGAAGGAAATAATCCAAAAGATCCGGAACAGATAATTGAAGTTAAGCCATCAATTAATGAAAAGCTTGTTGCTTTAGCTTTTAAAATAATGACTGATAAGTTTGTTGGTAGTTTGACTTTCGTGCGTATTTATTCTGGTATGCTCAAATCTAAGTTTACTATTTTAAATTCTAGAAAAAATAGTACAGAATCAATAGGTAGAATGTTGCTCATGCATGCTAATAACAGAGAAGATATAACTGAGGCATGTGCTGGTGATATAGTTGCTTTGGTAGGATTAAAAAATACTACAACTGGTGATACTTTGTGTTCTTCTGATTTTCCTATAGTTTTAGAGTGTATGGATTTTCCCGAGCCAGTTATGGAGATAGCTGTAGAGTCTAAATCTACAGCAGATCAAGAGAAATTAGGTTTGGCTTTAAATAGATTGGTTGCAGAAGATCCTTCTCTTAAAAGGATTGTAAACCCTGAAAGTGGTCAGACTATTTTAAAGGGAATGGGAGAACTTCATCTTGAGATTATTGTAGATAGAATAAAACGCGAATTTAACGTCGAAGTAAATGTTGGCTCTCCTCAAGTTGCATATAGGGAAGCTATAACAAAAGTAGTTGAGATTGATTATACTCATAAAAAACAAACTGGTGGTGCTGGACAATTTGCAAAAGTTAAGATATTATTTGAGCCTCTTGAACGAGGAGATGGATTTCAATTTGAAAGTAAAATTACAGGAGGTAGTGTTCCAAAAGAATATATACCTAGTGTACAGAGTGGATTAGAGATTATAAAAGAAAATGGTATCATAGCTGGATTTCCTTTGATTGATTTTAAAGCTACTCTTCTTGATGGTGCATTTCACGATGTTGATTCAAGTACTTTAGCTTTTGAACTTGCTGCTAAAGGAGCTTTTAAAGAGATGTCAAATAAGGCAGCTCCAAAATTATTAGAACCTGTAATGAAGGTAGAGATAATAACTCCTGAAGAATATATGGGTAGTATTATGGGAGATATAGGTAGTAGAAGAGGGCAAATTTCAAGTTCAGAAACGCATAATAATACTGTGATTATCTTGGCATTAATTCCTTTATCTAGTATGTTTGGATATGTGAATGTTTTGCGTTCTATTTCTCAAGGTAGAGCACAATATAATATGAATTTCTCTGGATATGATGAAGTGCCAGAGCATATAATAAATGAATTGAAGTTAAATATTTGAAATTTTTGAGGCACGCATGAGTGAAGTAGAGAAGAGGAAATGTCATATAAACACAGGGACGATAGGGCATGTTGACCATGGGAAGACGACGTTAACAGCAGCGATTACAAAAGTGTTAGCGAGCAAAGGGCAAGCTAAAGCTATAGGA
>BNGT01000031.1 GCA_016860565.1 Candidatus Mesenet longicola
TCTCTGATGTTGTACACGTGCTTTTTCTCCAGATTGGCACTAAATCAACAATAGGTCGAAAAAGGTTGAAAGATAAGATCAAAATAAATAATGATTCAGAGAATTATATAACAACTACTTATGAATATTTTAAATTCTTTCTTTTTTATTATAGGAGTATGAGATGGGATCAAACGTACTGTGTGTTCATAAACAAACTAAAAATACTAAAGCTGAAGCTAACTACATAAAAACAACAGAAAATTTACACTAATTTAGATAGAAAAATTGCAACCTTGCATGTTTTTTTAATAAAAGCAGATAACATATCATAGCAAGGGGCGTATTCAGCACCATGCTCGATAGCAATATCGCGATGTTCTAATTCTTCATCGCGGAATTTACTAACAGACTCTTTAAATTCACCATCTTCTAAACGTAGCACTTGCTCTTTATAATGCTCGCCAATTACTTCTTCAACTGCAGAAGTGCAAGCCATAGCAGCCTTTTCACCCATAAGGGCAGTTACTATACCAAGTCCCACACCAGCAACATGCCAAAATGGCAAAAGTACGGTAGGTCTGACATTCTTTTTTTTCATTTCGTTGTTAAAATAGTAAAAATGTTTTTTTTCCTGCTCCTTCATAGAAGTAATTTCATGAAATGAAGGAGATTTTGAGAGAATGAATTCTTGACCAGAATAGATGCAAACAGCACCATACTCACCCGCATGATTAACTCGTATTGCTTGCTTCAGAAATTCTTCATAACTATTTTTTAAGTTGCTGATTTTCATAAGTGTTATACAAAAATAAGTTAATAATTAGCAAAAATACAGAATAAATCAAATTCCACTGTGCAATAGATAACCCTAAAAGAATATAAGGTCTATCACAAGTAGCAACGTAACTAGAGTCTAGCAGGCTACTTTTAATAGTGTTGAAGCTTAGCGTATCAAAATTCCTTGTGCAACCTAAAATATCAGAAAACCAATGTAACTCTAGCCCTATATGGTAAAAAGAAATTACAGCACCGATAAAATAGGAAAAAAACATTATGTAAATTACAATTTTATATGTTCTCAGTAAGGAAAATAGTGATAATATCATAACCACAAAATATGGTATGCGTTCGTATAAACAGAGCTTGCAAGGTATGATACCAAATACAAACTGAAGTAAATACACGGAAGCCAATGCAAGCACACTAGATAAAAAAAATACTAGTTGTACTTTTTTACTAAACATAAGTAATTCCCGTATAAATCTTCCTTTAGTATAGACTTATAACCTAAATTAGTGAATAGATAATTTATTTTGCAACTTTTGAGATAAAATATAAAAAAAGTTCTAGCCAAACGATTAATAATCTGTATATTTAAAAAAGCTGTAGCTAGCAAACAAATCGTATCCCCCTACTTTATACTAGCTACAGCAATTATATTACAATTATTTAGCATTAGTATTAATTAATATATAATTTAAGAGAAAATTTTTAATCTAATAGAGAAGCAGGGAAATCATAAGTGGTACATAGAATAAACCTATTATACTACTAATAAGGAGTACAATAGTGATTCTATCAGGTTGATAATTTAAAACATTAGCTATAATTATTCCTGATCCTGATATTGGTACTACTGCAAGTAGTATCAATGCTTTATATATATTATTGCTATATAATTTTAGAGTTGCTTTATCTAAAAGAATTAAACCAAGTACAACCAAAGGCCAAAATACGTATTTTGTAATTACAGTAACAAAAACAAGCTTCCAATCTATGTTAAAGCTTTTTATGTTTGATACACATATACCAAGTAGCATGGTCCCCAGTATCATAAATGTACTTCTGATATTTGTCATGAAATCGAATAAAAAATCTGGCATAGAGAAGTCAAAACAATGCATTACAAGGCCAGCAATCATAGCATATGAAGATGGTATTTTTGCAAGTTTTATCAAGCATTCTTTAGCAGTATATATGCCGTTTGCTGCTATGTAAAAGCCTATACTATTCTCAAAAAGCAACATGCCAACATAACATACTATATATATTGCTATTGTTTTTTCATCAAATAAAGCAATAGCTACAGGTAACCCAAAATACCCCATACTTGTGCTCCCAGAGCTGAAAGCCAATATATTTCTTGTATTATCTTTATAAAGCAGGGCAGAACCGCAGTAAACTATTAGTGATATAGTGCTGCCTATAAACCATATCAAAATCGGCAAAGAGATAACTTGAATATTTAGTTCGGTTGTTGAGATGCCATTTAATACAACAAGCGGGCTCATTACATAAAATAGTATATGAGATATACTATTTCTATCAGCCTTTAGATACTTTCCCGCTATGTAGCCAATCAGCATTGTAATATATAATGGCAATACTTTAAGTAAAAGAGCAGTAAACATAATTCTAATCCAGCTTAATTTTCTAATAAGCTTATTTTCTTTAAATTCAATTACTTTATCTTCTTATTAGATTCCATTTCAAGAAATAAAATCTCCTGATTAAATATAACTGTATAAGTTGTTTCCAATCTTATGTTTACAACTGTATTGACATTTATTTTATGTAATTAGCTTAAGCTTTAGTATTTTCAGTTTATTTATAAACACACAGTACGTTTGATTTAATGTAGTACTAAATACAGATATTTACAGGTGAAATAGCTGTAGAGATATTGTCAGAGAAACATAAATTACGTAGATATTGTAAGTAGCAATATTACACTTTATATATTCTATACCATCCAACAATATGTCAAACCAAGAATTCGAACAATTAAAAAAAGATATTGGATCTATTTCTGTTGGTAATGTAAATTCTTCAGATATACAGAAATATATTAAAAATAAACATTTCTGAGTTTTAAAATTTGCTTTATAAGCGTTTGCTCATGTCACCTGCTTTAGCTGGTTGTAGTTGATATAAACACTTTATCTCTAACGGTGCTGTTTCCTATGGTAAGTCTATATCACAATCTCTATTTCATTAGACATTAGTAATAATACAACAATTCCGTAAAAAGTTTTTTACCGTATATTTTTTGCTTATTTCTAGTTCATTGTTTTTACAACTTGGCTTCCCCAAAGGAAGCGGATGTAGAATAATGTAAGTTTAACTTTTGCAAAGCATTGCTACATTTAGATGCTAAAGGCTCTGAAATATCAGATCCAGGAGGGCTTATATCTAATGTATTTGAAGAAACATACCCAGATATTGAAGATGTAGTAGATGACTCATCTGGTTGATATCTGTATACTGAAAATGACCCGTCAGCAATTTTGCTACATTTGTGCGCACAAACTTTATAGCTAGACTCAGATGAACTTGAGTTTGATATATAAGATCTTTTACGTTTGCGTATAAGAGAAGTGGTATTACAAAAGTCTGTGTTAGAATATGAAGTTTTATCAGTAATATTTTGACCTTTAAATGTATGAGATATATTACTGGATCTAGATGAGCTTACACTTGATGTGTCTAAAAATTTTTCGTTCTCAGAAGATGAGTAATTAGCTACACAAAATACAGATGAATCTGATACCTCATCAATAGCTCTTCTACGCTTATGTATGCGCGCTGCTCTACTACTAGAACTAGACGAGCTTGTATTTGAATTTGATACATCTGAAAATGCCTTACGCTTATGCGATGAAAGCCCAGAAGTAGAAGGTATAGATAAATCTGTAAATTCATCATATTTACTTACTATACTAATCATTTCTTCCAACGTTGCAAACGCACCAAAAGTCTCGCCAGCGTTATTTATTTTATTATAATCAGCCCCATAGTGTAGTAATAATTTTACTATTGGTATGTGATCTTTTCTAACTGCCATAATTAAAGCAGTATCTCCATTTTTGTCACCATCTTGTATATCAAGATCAGCCCCACCACATATTAATGCTTCAACAGCATCCTTGCACTCTTTTTGTATCGCAAGATGCAAAGGTGTTAATCCATATTTGTTTTTTTTATCAATAGTGTTCTTATCACCACATAAGAGCTCAATGATTTTCACGTAATCCCTCTCAGCTGCTAAGTGAATAGGAAGATTGCCATCAGTATCTGCTATGTCAGTTTTTAAGCACAGCTCCAATAAAGCATTAACCATAATAACATCATTTAATAAAACTGCCCTGTGTAACGGTGTCCACCCAATGTGATTTTTTGAATTAGCTTGAGTGATAGTCATCTTACTCATTAATAACCCTATTATATCATAATGCCCATGCAAAACAGCTGTGTGCAACAATGTATTACTTAATTCATCTTTTGCATTAATGCATGCGCTATTCTCATTTAATAAAGACTCTACTTTTGATTTATCTCCATCTTTTACTGCACTAAAAAGTTCATCTTCTATACTCATGATTATCCCCCTATATATAAGTGTCTTTAATAATAGACTAAATCTGACATATTTATAAATATTATTTATTACATGGTATTCATAAATCTACTGAATATATCATACCTTTCAATTATAAAACCCTATTATTTAAAGCTGCTATAGCCCATCTAATAGATTTAATATTAAATTTGGAAAAAAGAAGATAATCAAGGTTAATGCTGATGTAGCAATAAGAGGTATAAGAAGTGGCATTGGTGCTTCTTTAAAACTGTCTGATGGCTTTATAAAAAAAGCATTATATATTATTGGAATAAAGTATGCAGTATTCAGTAGAGTACTAAATATTAAGACTATAATAACAAATAAATTATCTGCGGTAAAGGCAGACCTAATAATGAAAAATTTACCCCAAAAAGCTGAAGTAGGTGGAAGTCCTATCATTGCAAATGCTCCTACAGTGAAAGCAGACATAGTAATTGGCATACTACGTCCTATACCATACATTTCATGTAAATACTTTTTACCTGATACTGTTGCTATTGAACCTGCCACAAAAAACAAAGTGATTTTGGCAAAAGCATGACATATCAATTGAAATGCTGCCGCTTTAATCGCAGAATAAGTAAAAATTGATGCTGATAATATGATATATGACAGTTGTGATATTGTGGAATAGGCCAGTAATTTCTTGAGATTATTTTGTTTAAGCGCAATTAAAGAGGCAACTATAATTGTAAAACCAGCAACATATGTTAACCAGCTGCCTAAAAACCAATTCTGCTTTACGAAATTCCGCAGATTTTCTATGCCGAAAATGTAGAAAACAACTTTTATAATAATAAACACTCCAGACTTAACAACAGCTACCGCATGAAGTAGTGCGCTAACTGGTGTTGGAGCAATCATTGCTTTAGGTAACCAAAAATGCATAGGCATCAGTGCTGCTTTTCCTATGCCATAGATTAATAGAAACAAAAGAACAACTGTAAAAGTTGGAGATACAATATTGTTCTGTAGCAAACCACCTACTGTGAAATCTAAAGAGCCAGTAACGTTTTGTAGTAACACTATGCCCGGAAGTAATAAAGTCATTGAAGAACCAAACAACAATCCTATGTAATAACGCCCAGAAATTATTGATTCGTTGTTTTGGTTATATACAATTAAAGGATAAGTACTTATAGTGAGAAGCTCATAAAAAACAAAAATAGTTAATAAATCTCCAGCAAAAGCGATAGATATTGTGCACCCTATAGCTATAGAGAAACAGCAAAAAAAAAGGTTAGAGCCACCAGCATAGTTTTTTTGCATATAACAAACTGCATAAATGCTAGTAAGCACCCATAATAGAGAAGCAATTAAGCTAAATGTTATACCTATTGGCTCTACTTTAAAACTAATATGTGCCTTGCCAAAATCAAGCAGTGTAAAACTTAAATTTTGGTAGTGAATAGATAGGTAGTAGATGTAGATTATTAAGATAAATAAGAGGAAAGATGATGTAATTATAATTATATTTCTAATTAATTTTTTGTTACATAGATAAATGAGTAGCCCACTGAAAAATGGCAAAAAAACAGCTGCCAGTAAAGTATACTTCAAGTCTATAAAAAACTGCATAAATTTAAATTCATATCAAAGTAAATAGTAAGATTAAATAATAAAAGCTCAATTGCTTTATATGTACTAGCTGTTTAGTTCCATCAAGTAATGATAAAGATTTGAAAGAAACACGTTATCAGACAATATTTTTTCCATAGGTGTTAAAAATTTGAGGATCTTAAGTTTTTGAGCATAGCTTTCAAAACTTCAGTTTGTTTCATAATGTGGCTTATCATTCTACTCATTTATCCAAGAAACAATATTGAATTTCTTATATCGAAGAGTCAGGAGTTTTCTCTTTAGTAGGTTTTTAAACAAAGAATAGGAGAATTGAATACAATTATGAGTCTTATAAGGCATAGCAAATTTCAAAAAAATAATAGCTTGGAGAATCTCAAATATTTGCAGTATTCCTACATAAATATAAATTTTCTCCTCTTTTTTCACAAATATCAACATTGAAAATATCATATTTTTTGAAATTCTGGCTTAGTATTCTTTTTAAGTAAAGACTGTAGACCCCCTGGCGAAACGGTACGCAACTAATTTCAGCAGCAACAACAGCAAGAATCAATTAAAACTCATGCCTGAGAGACCAGTAATTATAGCTAACTAAAATAACTGGGTTGGATTTTATGATAATAAAGGCATATTGAATAAAAAGCAGGGGTTAAAAATGCCAAAAGTGAAGATTTACGTGAACGTGTTTTAAAAGTGGTAGACGAAAAAAAAATTAGCATGAAAGCTGTGAGTGAGATGTTCAATATTGACAGAAAAACACTGTATTGGTGAAGAAAAAGAAGGGAAGAAACTGGAAGCGTAAAGCCAGCCTATGGCTACCAAACAGGTCATAGGAGCAAGATTAAAGACATGAGTAGTTTTTTCAAATTTCTGGAAAAGATGTTACGACTGATAAAATAATTGAAAAATTTGGAAATATGTGCAAAGAGACAGCATACAATTATCTAAAAAAAGCTGGCTATACATATAAAAAAACCTTTCTTTATCAAGAGAGAGATGAAGGAAAACGTAAAGAATTCAAAGACTAAAATAAACAAAGAAAATCTGATATTTATAGATGAATCTGGAATTGATGACAACGAATTTTACGCATATGGATGGGCTCAAAAAGGGAAGAGATTGTTTGCTGAAAAACCTGCATTTAAGAAAAAAAGGATCAGTTCATTTTCAAATGGTACGATTTTCGGTTTTTTAAGGAGTCAAAAATTCATATATTATCAGATCTGGCAGATAGCGGCTACAGAGGGATGCTGCATAAAAATGCGGAATAGGAAACAAAAGAAAAGGAACTTATGAGCGAAAGAGTAATAATAGAAAACGTAATTGGCTTAGATTTAAAATTATTGCCGATGAAATCAGCAAAAGCGTTTTCGATTGAGGTTCAATCTGATTGCTTCTATTTATAATTTTCTATTTGAGTCTCGTCTATTATTTTAATCATCTCCTCTACTGAGAAGTTGTTAGCCATTAGCTTTTCACATTGCAGAGTATCTACTCCATAAAAACAGGAATGCTTAATGAGAGAGCTAGAAACTTTTAAATGAACTTCTCTCACTCCCGCATTTAAAAGTAAAAATACTATTTTTTTTAATGTTGTTCCACGCACTATACTATCATCGATAAGTACTATACTTTTATTTTTTTAAAATATGGTTATAAGAAGTTCTGGATTATTTTTCGTAAACTTCCCCCTAGGTTATTAACTTTAGTAAACTCATTTGATATTGCCAAAATTTTAAATATTTTAATAACTTTTTTATTAAATTTAACTTTAATTTATTATTGAAGTTGTCTATTTTTATTATTTAGATAAAATGTAAATAATTTATCATTAAAGTTGCTGTGAAATGCAAGGAAAGAAGGGGATTGTAAATGGAATTATAAACGAAAGATCGCTAGCGTTTGGCATCGCAAAGGAGCTTGCAAAGCAAGGTGCAGAGCTGATAATAACTTATCCATCAGATAATGTAAAAGAGAAGATATTTAAATTAATAGAAGAACATGACATAAATTGCCAATTAATTTTGCACTATGATGCTAAAGATGAAAAATCGACAGATAACATGTTTGCAGAAGTGAAAAAGAAATGGGAAAATATCGATTTTCTTGTGCATGCAATTGCCTTTTCTGATAAAAACGAACTAAATGGACCGTATATTAATACCTCCTTGGAAAATTTTCTCTCAGCAATGCATATTTCATGTTACTCATTTACAGCTCTAGCAAGAGAAGCAGCAAAAATTATGAATCAAGAAGGAAGTTTATTAACTCTATCATACTATGGAGCTGAAAAAGTAATGCCAAATTACAATGTTATGGGCTTATGTAAAGCTGCACTTGAGGCAAGCGTACGCTATTTGGCATGTGATTTAGGTCCAAAAAATATTAGAGTTAACGCCATCTCGGCTGGCCCTATAAGAACACTTGCTTCTTCTGGAATAAAAGACTTTCACTATATCCAAAACTATAGCAGCAAAAGCTCACCTCTAAGGCGGAACGTGACAATAGAAGAGATAGGCAAAGCAGCTTTATTTTTACTATCAAATCTCAGCAGTGGCATTACCGGAGAGATCTTACATGTAGATTCAGGCTATAATGTTGTAGGAATGAAACCTATGGATGTTGCTATCGACTAGAGCCATTTAAATTGGGCATTTTACTAGTACCTGAAGATACATTAGTACTTTCTAAATATGTAGAGAAAGTGATTTCTGCTTGCGCATCAGAAATAGCATGTACAATATTTTGAGCAGATTTAGCTTCTTCTGCTAAGCAGCATAACGCTTGAACAACATTATTAATATCTACTTCATACTTAAAAATATTTGTCTTTATTTGTTCTAAACTACTTTTTACTTTATCAAGATCATTAGAATTTATTGCATTATAAATATCCTTAAAATACTGCTTAAATTCTTTAAAGCCAGGACTGTCTTTTATAGGTAAAAGATAGTATGGTTCAATATCATAATCTCCATTAATGTTTATCGTACAATAATTTTTAATAGCCTCTTCCATGCTGTCTTTAAAATCTTCTTCTATATCAGAAACATAAGTCTTTGATATGAAAATATCATCTTTTGATGAATGTGAAATTATCTCAAGAAAATTTGATATGAGCTCTGGCGCGTATGTAAATATGTTACCAATAATTCCTTCTCTGTATATAGCAGAACTCACCTCTGCTTCTTCGGTTTGATAAGTTAAAAGATTATATGGAGCATTTTTTACAGCAGCAATACATACATCTTTTAATTCACTATCTTCTAATATCTCAGCAAATAGACAATGTTCGCTTAACATAAGATCATAAATGTCACTATCAATAATCTTATGTTTGATACCATCAAATATTAAGTTTTTTACCATCTTAAAATGTTCTGCTAAGTTTTGAGCATAATGACTATTAAAAGCATATTCCCTCTCATAATCACCATCTCTAATTACTTTTAACTCGTGCTTTAATTTATATTTTTGTAGTTCTAGGAATTCATTTTTAAGTATGGTTACGTAATTCTTTTTTAATTTTTGTGATTTTAAATACTTACTTCTTATCAAGTGTGTATAATTTTTGTTTCTAGGTATGATAAAACCATTATCGATAATATACTAATATTAGTATAATAATTTTTCTAAGAAATCAAAAACACACAATTTTTGGAGTGTTATAGCTGTAAACCCAATTTAGATATTGAGTCATACTATCCACTTGATCGTCATACTGAACTTTTGGAAACATAAAGAGCTCATATTCAAAATCACTAAGCCAAACAGCTCTATGGGGAAGAAAAACACGACCAGCTTCTATGAGTGGAACGGTTTGATGGAAACGAGTAATTTTATTTGCAGATGGTATTATCTTAATAATAGGTAAAATACTGTAGGCTTTAAGCTCTTGTATTAACTGCTGACCGCTAGCTTTAGCTTCAATTAAAATTGCATGCGGCCGCCAACGCTTAGCTAAAAATAGCACTTGCTGTTTTAAGCTTGGATACTCTAATTTTGCTCTGTATGAATCAAGCAGATAGAACATATTATCTACTTTGGCCCAGGTAGTGCATGCACTAAAATCTTTATCTTGTGAATTTGCAGTATCCCAACTTTGAGTAACGTAAGATAAGTCACCTGGGTAATCTCGGTAACGTTTTATCCATTCTTGTTTAATTTGACATTCAGATAATGGGTGTTGTTGATACTGTGCCGCAAAGGCATATGTGCCAAGCTCTATTTTAATTTGCTCAACATCTTTTTTTTCTACAGGAAGAAGCAACTCTCCTTTTTCCCTAACATATAAAACATCCCTCATTTGTGAGTAAATAGTTTGTTTTTCTTCAGCAATCATTGGCAAGCATAAATGATGCCATCCTGATTTTTCAAGTAAATGCCCAGTTAAATCATCAGGATGGAGTCTGTGCATCACTACAACTATAACTCCCGTTTTTCTATCATTTAGCCGAGTGGCAAACGTCTGATCAAACCATGCATTAGCACGGCTTCTCATCCTCTCACTTGCAGCTTGCATTGGAGTTAATGGGTCGTCGACTATTAAAAAATCACCCCCTTCTCCAGTTAAGGTACCCCCAACTGAAGTGGCGAATCTAAACCCCATCTTGGTTGTTTGAAATTTATATTGAGTATCTTGTGCGAGTTTGGTTTCTGGAAATAACTCCCTATACCAATCAGATTGCAATATGCACCTGGTATCAAGCGAGTGTTTTAAGCTGAGAATTTGTGAATAACTAGCAACGATTATCCGTGCTTCTGGTCTTATTCCTAAAATCCATGCAGGCCAAGCAACACTAATACAAATTGACTTCATTGATCTTGGCGGCATATTGACAATAATGCGCGTTACTTTACCACTAAAGGCAGCTTGTAATACATCAGCAATGATTTTAATATGCCAGGTATTATAATATTTATATCCTGGCGATACCGTATCAAAGCACAGTTCAATAAAATTGATCAATAATTTGGTATTTTGCACCTACTTAGATTTTTCATAAAACATGAGAAAAAGAATTAAAAGGGAATTGAAAAAAGATGTTAAAAAGAGTTTAATTTAGGAATTAGATATATTGTATTGATTTTTTTATTGACCTATTGTTGATTTAGTGCCAATCTGGAGGGAAAGCACGTGTACAACATCAGAGAGAGGAGCGTTTTTAGTCCTTTTCACGGATTTCCACCATGAAAGGACTACCAAGTGATAATTGGAAGCGCTATGGTTATATGTTTTAAGGCATATAACTATAAACCCTTACTTTAAGCAAAAGAGCCTAAAATAGCTAAAACTATTTAGTAGGTCGCCAAAGATCCTATTCAATATATTCAGATCTTTTTTTCCTATACATCTGCCACTTTAAAGGCCGCCTCTACAGCCTCAATCTCTCCAGATTGGCATTCTCTTTATATCATACACATTCACAACCATGGAAGCAGAAAATTAGCAGAATTTTGTTATTTTTTTCAAAAATTTTTAAATCCTTTTAAAATTCATTCTTATTTGAGTGTATAAGGTGAGAGAAACCTCACCTTATGTCAAAGCAATGTGCAGATGTTGGGTTACAGATTCTGTTTTAACCTCATCTAATTGAGATACTTTATCACTATCTCTAGTATCAGTTTTATAACTTGAAAGCAATTCTGCAATCTCTTTATAACCCTTATCTCTAGCAAGGTCTAAAGCTGTTTTCCCTTCATTATCTCTAGCATCAACATCTGCATTATGTTTTAAAAGCAACTCTACAATCTCTTGTTTACCATCTCTAGCAGCATAATGTAAGACTGTTCTACTATCACAATCTTTAATATTAACATCTACTCTATGCCTTAGAAATAACTCTACAATATTTTTGTCGCTCTCAAATATGATAACCTGGTGAAAAGCTACTATCTCCATATTATCACTATTAGCATTAGCATCTACATTGTGTTCTAAAAGATACTTTATCTTATCCATCTTGCTATAGTAGGCAGCATCGCATAAAGATTCTTCTCCATGATCTTTAATATCTTCCTCATTTATCACTCCTTCTTCAAGAAGCAATTTTAAAACTTCTACATTACCATTATATAAAACTTCTTCTTTAGTATCAGAATCCATCTTATCTTTAAACAACCATAAAATTTCCTTATTATTAGATTTGGCAGCATTGCATAAAACTCTTGCTTTACGATCAGGATTTATCCCTTCTTCTTTTAAAAGCCGCTCTACGATTTCTTTATGACCGCAACTGACAGCACTTTTTAAAGCTTTTCCTATATGGTCAGCATCTACCCCTCTATTTAAAAGCAACTCTGCAATATCTTTATAACCATTGATAGCAGCACAATGTAAAGCTGTATTCCCATACTTATCTTTAGCATTAACATCTGCTCTCAATTTTATGAGCAATCTTGCTGTCCTTATATGTCCTTTGTGAGCAGCCCAATATAATAAGCGACTACAAATTTTTTTAATCCAATTAAACATTTTTTACCTCTTTGAATAATTAAAATTATTACATATTTAATTACATTAATCAATTAATATTTTAAGAATTAAAATTACATTTTTTATACGGATATAGCTTAAATTCTAGTATTAATCTACAAACACTGAGCTTTATAACCACTCTTCAGTACGTTCTAAATGTTTATAGTTTGAAGATCTTTTTAAATTTAAACTATAAGATGCAGTAAATGGTACATTTTCATTTAAGAAATTGGAAAGGAAGTCCTTTATGTTAGTGGAGAGAAATTGCACAGTTTCTTTATGATTTTCAATAGTAAAAATTTCTGCTTGCTTGCCATCAAATTTCCAATACATTAGCTCTTTGATTTCCTTATTCATTGAATGCATTGCCGTTATAGCTTGAAGTATTAGCTGTGGTGAAATTTCTACATCGCTTTGTGTTGGCAAAGAACTGGTTTTATAATCTATAATTGCAATACTGCCATCTAATAAATGTTCTATTCTGTCACATTTTGCTCTGATAGTAATTTTCTCAGATAGCGGCCAAGAGAAGGCCTTTTCTACTTCTACAACACTAAAATTTTTCCTTCTTTCCATATCCAATTTAAAAAAATCTTTAGCTATTCTTTGAAATTTTGGCAACTCAAAATCTAACATCAATGGAATTAATTTTAAAAATGCATGCTCCGTATTCAAAACTTTCTCTTTCCACTATTAACTGCGAATATTTAAACTGACATGGATTATATATAAGTTCTCTGGAAGCAATAAGATCAGAATAAATTGAGTCAGAAAAGCTCCATGACATATCGATAGCGTCATCCATTTTATGATTACCAGAAAAAACTGTTGTATATTTTATACCTTTATATTATTCATTCTGCATTATTTTAAAATAATAAAGTATTTTGGGCATGAGCTTAATTTTGTCTTAAAAAAGTTATAACTATGTTTTTGATCGATTTACATAACAGCATTTGCAGTACAATTAAGAGTGAGATGCCAGCAATACAGGCTTGTGAGAATTATCCGGTAATACGTAAAGAGATATTAGCTCCAGCAGTATTTATTGAGCTTACAAGTTTAGAGCAAGGAAAAGATCCATGGGACGGAAGAGCTTGCCATTAGAGCTAGGTTTGAAGCAAGAGTGATAATTGATAGTAGTATAGATAATGCTTTTCTAGTTGTAAGATCATTGGCAGCTGAAGTTGCAAGAGTTGTAAACAAGAATACTTGGAATATGGAGAATATTTCACCAGCTGAATTTATATCAGCAGCAGGAGATGGATTTAAACCGGAATTAGATGCTTATCTTGTCTGGTTAGTTTGAGGTGCATGTTGGGCATTCAATCTGGACAGAAGGTGATATTAAGCCACATACCATTAATATTAAAGAGATATAAATGCTGGAGCATAATTTTGCTATCTCGAAGCTGCAGAAGAGAGGAGTTGGCTGCCACCAAGTATTGATGAACAAGTTTTCACCATCAGGAGAGTTATCTCTTGGAGTTGTACTTGGTAGTATTTATCAACAGAAATATCCAGCAGTAGAGAATGATAAAATGATCAGTAGCTTAGTGTTTCAAGATGGAACAAAGTTATCATATAATAAAATCATCTTGAGATTTCTGTGAAGTTATGCTCAAAGTCAAGTTTAGAGATAACTCAAGATGGTATTAGGTTAAATGCTGAGAGAATCCGACCTCAATTGAAGAAAATGTGCTTACAAGTAAATCGGTTGTGCTGGTAGGAGATAGTTGTGAAGAAGATGTATCATACTTTAGCACCCATGGAAGTAGTAACGTATTTGTTAACGGCAAACCTATTGCAAGAAAATCTGGTAATTTTACAAAAAATAAAGTTTTGGCCAAATAGAATTAAAGTTACAGAAAAGGTTTTATCACTCGAAGGAAAATATCTGTCAGAAGGGAAGAATGTTTCTTTTTATAGTATAGCAATATAACAATTTGCTTGAAGAAGTTTATTGATTGAGTATTATCTATAATATTCTAATTTTATCATATTTAATAAGGGGGGATATGATGTTATCATCTTATGAATCAGTTAAAATATCAAAATCAAATGTTGAAGAATTAAAAAAGCAAAGGCAACAAAAGCGTTCATACATAGATATAAAACGTCCTGAAGATGTAGGAGAGTTTAATTTAAGTATGACAATATATAAACGAATTGAACTCGAAGAGCGGCGTGTTATTTTAAATTGTATAAAAGAAATAGAGGAAGAATATAAAGGTTCTGTAAATCATTCTATTGCAGAAAAAATAATAGATAGTTTGTCAGAGACTGTAAAAAAGGCATATGAGAAGAAAATTATGTTTGGTATGCCTTGTAGCTTAATGTATGGCATAATATCTGATGAAAAAAGAGAGAGCGCATTAAGGGAAGAATCATTAATAGACCATCTTGTAAAGAATGTAGCTTTAATCAGAAAGCAGGCTCCAGATCTTGAGGAAAATGTAAAGAAAAAACTAGATTCTCTTGCGCAAGAAATTACACACTTAGTAGCAACAGGAACATATGTAGGTAAAGAAACAGTAGATTCATATGGTAATTTTGTACCTGAACTTCAAGCACAAGTGGGAAAGCGTAATGATTACTTATCAGAATTAGAAGAGGTTGCACGTAAAAGTATTGAAAATGGTGCAACAGAATATGTTATAGTAGAAAGGGATAATAGGTTTTTTTGCGTTAAATACCCGAGTAGTAGTGTTATTACTCCAGCAAAATTTATTAATGCTCCAGAATTTAAGGATTTAGAGTATGGTGCATTACGCGTAGGAGAGGGAGAAAATGTAATGAGATTATATAAAGGACAGTACCATGATATGAAAGGCAGAGTAAAAATGACTTTTAACTTTGGAGAAGAAGTTCTTGAGATGAATCTATCTTCCATAAAAGCTGATGATAAGGTCAATAATGCTTTAAATTTTGGTGCAATAATAGTACATATGGATGATAAAAATTGTGAAGTCTTTGCAAAATACTGTCAAGAATTAGAAAAGGAACCTCACTTAACCAGAATTATTAATGGCGCTAAGAATTTTGTAGAAGTGAAGAATGGTAGAAAACCTACCTTACCTTTTACTGTGATGGAAAGTATAAGTGTGACAAATTGTCCTCACTGTGGGCACAATCTTTAATTAGCAGCGAAGATTGAATGGAAGAAAATTCTTTAAATTGCAAATAATTTCTTTATTGATACAGTTTTGGCCTTACTAATAAGATTGCGGCTGTTGAGGATGTACAATATAATACTCAAAGATTTATGTTGTATATCCTCTTCTTCTAGGATAAAAAAATTTGTTTGAATCTAAAATTGTTAAGTTTACGTGACTCATGATCAGCAGACAATGATTTATATTGCTTAGATGTTTAGAGAGACAGAACTAAGAATTATCATAGTGTTTGTAAACGCCAACACCAATGGTATAACTTTCAAGTTTTATATCTATTACTATAAACTTTATTACCGCATGTCAAATTTGCTAAAAGTATTGTCAGATATTAGAAGACGTAAATGCTTGTTTTCCTCTGATAAAGAGGTAGATTTTCTTTGGGAAATTTCAATATCACTATGAAGCAATCATGATCATAGGATGATGTAATTTAGTAATGTTTATCTTAAAGTGATTTAGACTCAAAGCAAAATTCGTGAATTAGAAATGTAGTATTTTACCTTGGTTGGCATCAACATAAACATTTAAGATGTTAGATCTGTAGATATTAAGTATATATATGAATATTACGATATATGATATTTTGGTGTTACTACAAGCAACTTGACTTCTAATTTAGCTTAAGGACTACTATTGCAGTAAACATTAGAATGTCACTGAAGAAACTAATTTTAAAGGGAAAAAATGGATACATCTGTAGAATGCTAAGGTTTATAAAATAGACAGGCTTTCAATTGCTAAGATTTGTTTGATAAGCATAAAGTAACATTTATTTCAGTACCACAAATTCAACTAAATATAATTCTAATCAATATGAAAGAAGGAGAAAGATAAAACAAAAAAATATATGGATGAGAACCTCTTGGTTTTGATATTGAAAATATAAAGCTAATTATCAACGAAAATGAAGCTAAAGTAGTAAGGTATATATTTACAAAGATTTAAAATCTACGATCAAAGTTGCCAGAGAGTTAAATAAACAAGGACATTGTGCCAAGAGGTATCAAAGTAAATCAGGTTGCTTTCATGGAGATTTAAAAAAGCCACAGTACATGATATTCTCACAAGTCCAATCTATAATGGTTATATAAGCCATAAAGGAAAACTATATCAAGGACAACATCAGGTAATAATTGATGATAAATTATGGGATAAAGCTACTTTTAATGCTCCTAAAAATACAAAGTATAGCATATCCAACAATAATTTGAAGGATTCATAAGAAAGAAGAATCAACGGCATGACGAAAAGACTTGAACAGAGGGATGTTCTTCCTAGCGCTGTGTTTGATAACAAACCAATGAGGTTCAATTTTATTAAAGTCAGGAGAATATGGTGGAAG
>BNGT01000032.1 GCA_016860565.1 Candidatus Mesenet longicola
AGATACTACAGGATTCCAGGTTATTCCTAAACGTTGGATTGTGGAAAGAACTTTTGCTTGGCTCTCCAATTTTAGACGCATGAGCAAAGATTACTAGCATTCTCCTCTTACTTCAAAAACTAATATCTTCTTTAATATGATTACTTCTATGCTTTCTAAATTATCTACTTAATCTCTTTCAAGACAGGTTCTGAGTTTTGCTTTATACCATCTGCTTCAGCTTGTTGTTATTGATAGGAAGCTATTTGTTATAATAAGAGTGTTGATTATTCCTATAAACTCTGTATTTTATAGATAATTGCAGTATAAAACTTCATACTTATTTTTGCAATAGAGTTATTTTTATTTTGCTTAAAATACAGATTGAAGTGAAAATTCACAGAAAAACCAGTAGACATATCCTTATATTCAATGTAGAAAATAATGGGCCTGTGTTGCACGTGAGGTAAAGTAATGTTTCTTGAGCTATAACGTCTTAAATGGGGAACTGTCACTACTGATATCTTCATAGATTTAGTATATAGTGCCCACCTTAATTTTGAGGCATAAGAAACTACTAAGGCCAACGGCAAGTACGGGCCTTCTAAGTTGTTGTAAATTAAAGCAAAAGTGATCTACAGATATGAGGATGAGAGTCCTTTAAACCTTGCTGTTCATAAACTATTCGAGGTGATAATTAGCATCGAAAAATATCCTGAGTTTATACCGTGGTGTGCAGCAGTAAATATTGTCAGAAAGAGCCATTGTAAAATTATTGCTGATGTGATTGCAAGTTTCAAAGGCATCAAAGGAAAGTATACTTGTGAAGTAACTTTTAATTTGCCAAGCATTCAACAAAATTGTTTAATAGAGGTTAGAGCTGTACAAGGTTTATTTAAGTATTTACATAATGTATGGGAACTTACACCTCAAGATGAGAATAGAACTATAGTTAAATTTTTCATTGAATTTGAATTTAAGTCTCCTCTTTTTCAAAAGATGTTTGGTATAGCTTACAAACATGCACAAAAAAAAATCATCTCTGCTTTTAAAAAAAGGATATACTTATTGACATAATATGAATTTCAATTCTACAATTAAAGCATTTAAAATTTTGTTAATGTACGGCAAGGTTTTTTTATTCTTATTTTTAGCGCTAGTTTTTACTCACTTAAGTGAGGCACAGGAACACTATTTTAGTGATGATTCTAAATTCTCAACTAATGTTTCTGACCTAATAGTAGATGATCTTTTAAAGGTATTACCAGGTGATAGGGTAATTGGTGATAAAGATGCTCCTATTACTATGATAGAATATGCTTCATTTTCTTGTTATCATTGTGCTCTTTTTCATATAAATATTCTCCCGATAATAGAGAAAGAATATATCAAAACTGGTAAAGTGCTTTTTATATTTCGCAGCTTTCCACTAGACTATAAATCGTTGAAAGCATCAATGCTTGGACATTGTTATAACAACACAGCTGACTACTTTGCTTTTAACAAAGCAGTATTCAGCTTAACAGATTTTTGGAATAATAAATCAAGTAGCCTCACTGCCTTAGAAAATATAGCAAGAGTGAGTAATATTAGTAAAGAAAAATTTGATCAATGTATAAATGATTCACACGTACTTAACATAATAATAAATCAAACACTTCTAGCCACTGAAAAACTTAAAATCACAGGAACACCCGTATTTTTTATAAATGGCAAAAGACACGAAGGTATACACAACCTAAAATATTTTACTACTTTATTTGATAATATGATAAAGTGATTATCTCATGTTGCTAATAAAAAGAACAATACTATTCTTCTTTACCTTTTTTAGTACGTTCGAAATCCATTTTCTTTGGATCCCAAGAATAGGTATATAAAGTAGGCTTGTCTTTAATAACAACAATATTACCATCATAATATTGAACTAAATCTGAACTATTCTTTTGTGCTTCAGTAACTCTTTCTATATACTTCTCACGGTAAGCAGGATTACGCAAAATATCAGCTCCGCTATTTTTATTAGATGATGTTTTTTCTATAGTATTACTAAAGTAAGAACACATAACAACTCCCTCCCCTATAAACAGAAAATTTATTAACCTTTTTTAAGGGTAATATAAATATTTAATTATGTCTATTATTTTTATTCCTATATCTCATTATTAGCATAAAGTTTTTTTAGTATATTGGGAATAGTTAAAATTATGTGATAATATAAATTCTAGAGGAATAGTAAATAGTGTTATTCGTTTAGCATATTTGACAATAAATGGCAGTGTAAATTCATATCCGTTCAGGAGAATTGTAAAATAGGTAGACAAGATAAACTAAAAAATATTGGAGATAATATGATTAGCCTAGGCAATGTCATTTCAAGTGGAGGTTATTTAGTAGAGTATTTCTAGGAAATTTATAATAATGTCACTTTGACGTGGCGTTTTTTCCCAATAGATAATTTAATAAATCCACTTGCATCAAAATCTTTCAAAGCAACTAGCTGATTTGAATTAGTTATAATCTCATCATTTATTCTGAATCCATCACCTGCAATTAAACGTTTCACTGCTCCTTTTGACCCTACAAGATCAGTAATGTACAATAATTCTACTACTGATATACCAGCATCTCCTATCTTTTGCTTTTCTATGTAAACATTCGGTAATAAAGAACTATCTTTATTTTCAAAATTAGCAATTGCAGCTTTTTCTGCATCTTTAGCAGCATCTTCCCCATGACATATTTTTGTTGCTTCTGTTGCAAGAATTTTTTTTGCTTCATTAATCTCTTGATCTTTTAGAAACTCTAATTCCTTTATTTCATCGAGTGATAGCTCTGTAAATAGTCGTAAAAAACGTCCTAAATTATTATCTTCTATATTGCGAAAATATTGCCAATAATCATACGGACTGCACATTTTACTATCAAGCCATATAGTCTTACCTTCTGCAGTTTTTCCCATTTTTTTTCCTGCATTGGTCATAATTAGTGGTGTAGTTAAGCCAAAAAGTTCAGGTAAGTTTAATTTACTTCCAAGTTCAATACCGTTTACTATATTACCCCATTGGTCAGACCCACCAATCTGCAAACGACACTCATAATTTCTGCTCAGTTCAACAAAATCGTAAGCTTGCAGTAACATGTAATTAAATTCTAAAAAACTTAAGCTTTGCTCCCTTTCTAAGCGGGTTTTGACGCTGTCAAAATTAAGCATTCTGTTTATAGAAAAGTGTATACCTACATCGCGTAGAAAATCTATATATTTTAAATTGTTTAACCAATCTGCATTGTTAACTAAAATAGCATCTTCTAAAGATATAAACTTTTCTAACGTTTTTTTTATTCCACTGGTGTTGCTACTAATTGTGTTTTCATCAAGGATTTCCCGTGCTTTATCTTTACCGGTTGGATCACCGATTTTTGTTGTACCACCACCAAGTAGAATGATTGTTTTATGCCCAAATTTTTGCAAATGTCTTAGCATCATAATCTGTATTAGACTGCCAATATGCAGACTTGGCGCTGTGCAATCAAAACCAATATAAGCCACTACAGAGGAATTAGACATAAGCTTATCTAAGCCATCAAGATTAGTACACTGATAAAGATACTCCCTATCTTTAATAAAATTTAAAAATTCTGACCTCATAAAGCCACATCATTCCACAGCTCATCAATTTGATAGTATTCTCTCACATCCGACTTTAAGATATGAATAATCACATCATGAAAACCAACAGCTACCCAATTACCTTCTTCCATCCCCTCAACGTTTATTTTCCCGTATTGTTTAAGGGTTTTTATAGTATATTCTGCCAAAGATTTAACATGCCTACTTGAATTACCAGACGCTACAATCATGTATCTTGCAAGAGCAGTTTTTCTACCTATATCAAAAATAGCTATATCGCTGCCTTTATTTTTTTCTAATGTATCTTTTAAAAGACCTGTGAGCTCTTCTGCATTTATCATTATTTTACATCACCATCATGAGCATCTGCAAATGCTTCTTCCCAAGTTCCTTCGGTAGATGCACGACTATATTCTGTCACTCTATTTTCAAAAAAGTTAGTGTGTTCAACACCATTTAATATCTCGTCCAACCATGGTAATGGGTTTTTTTCTATTCTATATATTTGCTCCAGCCCAAGTTGCAAAAGCCTCCTATCTGCTATATATCTTATATACTGCATAACTTCCTCTTTAGACAAACCTTCAACATTACCTAAAGCAAAAGCTAGTTTAATAAACTCATCTTCTAAACCAACGATAGAGCGACAAGCAGAATAGAGTTCCTCTTTAAACTCATCATTCCATATCTCACTATTTTCCCTAATAAATGTATTAAATAACGTAATTATTGAATTGGTATGCAAAGTTTCATCACGTGCTGACCAAGCAATTATTTGTCCCATCCCCTTCATTTTACCAAAGCGTTGAAAGTTAAGTAGTATCGCAAATGATGCAAATAACTGCAGACCTTCAGTAAAAGCACCGAATACTGCAAGAGTTTTAGCTACGTGTTTCTTATTGCCCTTTTGGCTTTCTTCAAACTCTAGCATGTATTCGTATTTTTTTCTCATTGCATCATATTTTAGAAATGCCTCATATTCACTTTCTGGTATGCCGATAGTGTCGAGAAGATAGGAATAAGCTGCTATATGTATAGTTTCTATATTAGAAAAACTAGCGAGCATCATAAGTATTTCTGTTGGTTTAAATATATTCGCATAATGCTTCATATAGCAATTATTAACTTCTATATCTGCTTGAGTAAAAAACCTAAAAATTTGTGTAAGTAGATTTTTTTCTACTTCTGAAAGCTTAGTTTTCCAATCTTTTACATCATCAGCAAGTGGAACTTCTTCTGGAAGCCAGTGTATCCTCTGTTGCTGAAGCCATGCGTCATATGCCCATGGATAATTAAAGGGCTTGTATATTGGTGCAGCATCAAGTAGTGACATATCTGTATATAAAAATATAATTTTGATTTCATATGGTTTATTGTCAATTAAATTAAAATTTCCTATGGTCAAAGTTTAAATTTTTTAATATTCTTATTCTTTTTTCTACTCTTAAGTGTTTGTAACTTTAATCTACACCTTTTGAACTTATATTAGGCTCATTACTCTCTTGTTGGAAATCATGTATGCAGCCTACTGCTTGACTAACATTGCTTAATCCATCTCTTTCTAACAGTTCTGCAAGTTCTAAGTTGATTTTATTTATTACCTTAAATCCATGATACACAATAGCAGTGTATAGCTGCACAAGCGATGCCCCAGATTTTATTTTTTCATAAGCATCCATGCCACTACTTACCCCTCCGCAACCTATTAGCAATACTTTACCTTTTGTTAATTTATACATGTCACTCAAAACCTGTGTTGAAAGTTTAAACAAAGGTTTTCCACTTAAGCCCCCTTTTTTATTCAAGCCTTGCAAATTATCTCTACATCCAACTGTTGTATTGCCAACAATTAAACCATCAATTTTGTGCTGTAATATTAGTTCAGCTATATTTTCTTTTGTTTCTTGATCTATATCTGGAGAGATTTTTAACATTATTGGTATAGACTGCGCATAATCAATAGATTTACGTGTGCTAATGACAGCTTGCAGCAAATTAGATAATTGTTCCTTATTATGTAAATCTCGTAAGTTAGGAGTGTTGGGAGAAGAGATATTAAGCGTGATATAGTCACTAAATCCGTATATAGTTTTTATTAAATCCACATAGTCACTTATCTGATCTTTTGCATTACTATTTTTACCTATGTTAATACCAAAAACACAAGAATTTACTTCTTTTGTATCTATTTGTTTTATCAGATAGTTAACACCTTTGTTATTGAAACCAAGACTGTTAATTACTGCTTCATCTTCTGTTAGACGAAAAATCCTTGGCTTTTTATTACCACATTGTGGTTTTTTAGTAACTGTACCAACTTCAGTAAACCCAAACCCCAAGGATAACATAGGCTTAATTATTTCCGCATTTTTATCAAAACCGGCAGCAAGTCCTAAAGGAGTTCTAATAATATTATTAAAAAATTTAGTATTTAAAATTTTTGGCAACTCTACATTCTCATCTAAGATATTAGTTCTTAGTGTGAAAATTGTTAAAGTATGTGCAACTTCAGGAGGTATAATAAATAGAGGATTTTTTAAAAGTTTTTTTATTTTCAATAATAGATTATTTAGATAATCTCTAATCATTATCACCTTCTAAATATAGCTTAGCTTTTTTAATCATACCAAGCACTTGTTCTGGAGAAGTGCCACCATAACTGGTTTTGCTTAAAACAGAATTATCTACAGATATCACAGAGAAAATATCACCTGTAATTCTTGACTCTATCTTTTGTAATTCTGTTAAATTAAGCTCAGATAACTCACACTTTTTTTCTTCTGCAAATTTTACTATTTTTCCAGTGATTTCATGAGAATCACGGAATGGTATATCTAAATTTTTAACTAACCAATCGGCTATATCTGTAGCTGTTGAGAAATCCAGCTCTGCTGCTTCTTTCATAACATCTTTGTTAACCTTAACACTGCTTAACATCTCGCTCATTGCGTCTATACACAAATTCAGATCCTTTGTTGCAGAAAAAACAGGTTCTTTATCTTCCTGCATATCTTTACTGTAAGATAATGGCAATCCTTTCATTACTACAAGTAGAGTGCTTAGTGCAGAAAAAATACGTCCTGTTTTGGCTCTTATAAGTTCTGCAGCGTCAGGATTGCGTTTTTGTGGCATAATAGAACTGCCAGTTGTTATTTTGTCTGTAAGTTCTATAAATTTAAAACCGCAACTACACCATAAAATTATCTCTTCAGCCAGACGTGACAAATGCATTATACAAATTGAAGTACTAGATAAAAACTCGATAGCATAGTCTCGATCTGCAACTGAATCTAAAGAGTTATCTGTAGGTTTGTCAAATCCTAGTTCTGCTGCTATAAAATGACGATCTATAGGAAACGAAGTACCAGCAAGTGCTGCAGATCCAAGTGGACATTCATTTAATCTTTTTCTTGCATCTTGAAATCTTAAGCAATCACGCCTTAGCATTTCAAAATATGCCATCATATGGTGGCCAAAAGTAACTGGTTGAGCGATTTGCAAATGAGTAAAACCTGGCATTATTGTACTGTAATTTTCTTCTGCGAGATTAATTATAGTTTTTTGCAGATTTCTTAGTTTTACATCTAATTGATCTATAGCATCACGCACCCATAACTTAAAATCTGTTGCAACCTGATCATTTCTTGATCTTGCTGTGTGTAATTTGCCGGCAGTTTCACCTATCAGCTTTTTTAAGCCATCTTCGATGTTCATATGAATATCTTCAAGATCAACATCAAATACAAACTTTCCACTGGCGATCTGCTCTAATATTTTATTTAATCCATAGATAATCCTCTCTTCCTCCTCATTGCTGATAATGTTTTGCTTAGCAAGCATTTTGCAATGAACGATTGAAGCTTTGATGTCTTGTTCATATAAATTTTTATCAAAATCTATGGAAGAGTTAATTTTCTTTAATATTTCACTTGGACCAGAAGAAAACCTTGCACCCCACATTAAGTTTTTCATCTTAATATATTTATTAATATAGCTCATAGAGGTTAATTATTTTTTCATAGATTGCAATAATAAATAGACTCAATACTTTGAACTCATTACCATCTCAATTAATTCAAAAAATTTAATTTATAAGGCAAAAACATGTTATCTTGCTGTAGTCCTTGCTAGAGTTAAAACTCTAACCTCAACTGCTCCACAGTTTTTTAATGCTTGTGCACAATATTTAACAGTTGCACCTGTTGTCACAACATCATCTATAAGTAATAAAATCTTATCTCTTACAACGTCACTGTCTGTTACAACAAATGCTCTTTTTACATTTGCTTCACGTTGTTTAGTTGAGAGCCCTGTTTGCGCATGAGTATTAAGTGAGCGTTTAACAGCAAATAGCTGACATGAAACGTTCGATAGATAGCTTACTGCTTTTGCTAATAGTGCTGCTTGATTGTATTTACGCTGAAATAAGCGCAACCTGTGAAGTGGAACTGGAATAATGGAATCTACACCGACAAATATATCTCTGTTCTTTTCATACATCCATTGAGCATAAGTGTTCACATAATTTGTATTATCAAAAAATTTAAGACTTATAATCATGTTCTTACTATCGGCATTATAAGCAAAAGCCGACCTTAACATTGAAAAAGGCGGAGGGTCTGCTATACACTTTCCACACAAGTTAGCGTTACTTGTGATTATACAGCCACATAAATTACAGTAATTTTGTTCTAAAAAATCAATTTTTTGATAACACTCATCACATAAATCTTTATCTTCAGAAATAATGCAATTGCAATTCAAACAAACTCGAGGGAAGAGTAGGTTAATTACTCTTGTGACTATGCGCATTTAGTTTTTACATGTAGAAAAAGTTACTATTTTAATTATAAAGTAAAAAATTTTTAATATACCAATTTTCCAATATGGTAGAATTTAGCTCAACTTTATTGTAGATAAGATTTAGCGACATAAACTTTCTATATTAAGGTTTGATATAATTACATCATTTTATAATGTTCATTCATCTGCGCACTCATAGTGTTTACTCTTTACTTAAGGGATCAATTAAAATTGAGGAGCTAGTTAGCCTATGTGTACAGAATAATATGCCAGCAGTGGCAATTACAGATCTAGGTAACTTGTTTGGTTCATTAGAATTTGCAGAATATGCTGCAGCAAAAGGTGTACAACCAATTATAGGGTGCGTTCTTATGGTTAAGTATTTAGATAATACTAAAACTGCTCCCGTATTACTCCTTGCAAAGAACAAGCAAGGTTATATTAACTTAGTGAATTTAGTAAGCGAATCATTCAAAAAGTGTAAGTATCAAAATGACAATCCGTATATAGACATTGATCATTTATTTTCTCTGAGAGATGGTCTTATAGTTTTAACTGGTGGTAATGATGGTATATTGTCTCAGCTTATACTTGAAGGAAGTAAAGATAGCATCAGCATAATCAAAAAATTACTATCTCTCTTTGAAGGCAATATGTATGTTGAACTGCAGCGTCATGGCTTAGAAGAAGGGGTGGAAGAAAAACTTATAGATTTTGCCTATAGTAATAACGTTCCCTTAGTTGCCACAAATGGTGTTTTCTTTGCAGGTCGCGATGATTATGAAGCATATGACGTGCTTACTTGCATTGCTGCAGGTGGTTATGTGCTTGATGAGAGTAGAAATAAGCTGACATCAGAGTATTACTTTAAATCCAGTAGCGAAATGCAGAAGTTATTTTCCGATATACCAGAAGCTATAAACAATACCATGCTGATCGCACAAAGATGTGCTTTTATGCCTAAAGCACAAGACCCTATTTTACCTAAATTTCCTTGCTCTAGTGGCAAAACTGAAGCTGATGAATTAAAAGAGCAGGCTAGTTCTGGTTTGCGGTTGCGTCTTGCAAGCTATAGTTTAGACGATGAAGCAGAGCGAAAATATTACGATCGCTTGAACTATGAATTAGATGTAATTATTTCCATGAATTATCCAGGTTATTTTCTTATTGTTTCTGACTTTATCTGTTGGAGCAAGAAAAATGGAATACCAGTTGGACCTGGTAGAGGATCTGGTGCTGGGTCACTTGTTGCTTGGGCATTGCAAATTACAGAGTTAGATCCACTAAAATTTGGATTGATATTTGAGAGGTTTTTAAATCCAGGACGTATCTCTATGCCAGATTTTGATATCGATTTTTGTCAGGAAGGTAGGGACAATGTCATTAGCTACGTTAAGGAAAAATATGGTTACGTTGCCCAGATAATAACTTTCGGAAAATTGCAGGCAAAAGCTGTACTGCGCGATGTCGGCAGGGTAATGCAGATGCCTTACTCACAGGTTGATAAAATATGCAAAATGATCCCATTTAATCCAGTAAACCCTGTTACTTTATCACAAGCAATTGCTATGGATAAAAATCTACAAAGAGAACGCGATAGTGATAAGACCGTCTCTAGATTACTTGATATATCTTTAAAGCTTGAAGGAATTTGTCGGCATGTTTCAACTCATGCAGCAGGTATTGTAATTTGCGATAGAAAATTAGAAGATCTAATACCCATATATTACGATCCTAATTCTGACCTGCCAATTACTCAATATAGCATGAAATATGTTGAAAAAGCAGGATTAGTAAAATTCGACTTTTTAGGCTTAAGTACACTTACTCTCATTAAACATACTTGCAACTTGATAAATAGGGATGAAGAAAAGTTTAACATATCATCTATATCTTTAAGTGATAGGAAAACTTATGAATTACTATCAAGTGGTGATTCAATTGGTATATTCCAGCTTGAAAGTTCGGGAATGAGAGAAACTCTCATAAAATTAAAGCCAGACTGTATTGAAGATATTATTGCTTTAATTTCTCTTTATCGTCCAGGACCTATGAATAACATTCCAACTTACATTGCGCGTAAACATGGGCTGGAAAAAGTGGACTACCTTCATCCAATGCTAGAGAACGTACTGAAAGAGACATTTGGCGTTATCATTTATCAAGAGCAGGTTATGGAAATGGCACGCATAATGTCTGGATATAGTTTAGTAGAAGCGGATTTATTAAGACGCGCTATGGGTAAGAAGATAAAGGAGGAAATGGATCAGCAGCGCAAGACTTTTATAAATGGTGCAGTAAAAAATAGTATCGATAAAGAAAGAGCAAGCTATATTTTCGATCTGATAGCAAAATTTGCTGGCTATGGTTTTAACAAATCTCATGCTGCTGCTTATGCACTGATAGCGTATCAAACTGCTTACCTTAAGGCTAATTATCCTCTTGAATTTTTTACAGCTTTGATGAATTTAAATATCAATGATAGAGATAAGCTAAGTTTGTTTTGCAATGCAGCAAAACTTAGTGGAGTTAAAATTTCACCTCCTAATATTAGCTATTCCCAAGCTGAATTTTTTATAGAAAATGGAGCAATACGTTACGGACTTGGTGCTTTAAGAAATGTTGGAGTTTCAGCTGCACAAGAGATAACAAACAAGCGCACAAAGCCTTATAGCGATATATGGGATTTTTTAGACAGTGCAGGTTGCAATTTGCTAAATAAGAGATTGCTAGAAAGCGTCATAAAATCTGGAGCTTGTGATAGTGTTCATAAAAATAGAAAGCAGCTTCATGATTCAGTTGGAACCTTGCTAGATTCTGCTAATCAAAATAAACAAGATCTTAATCAATCAAGCTTATTTGGTAACTTAGAAGTTACAAAGCCAAACTTAACATCTACCGAAGATTGGCAACAAGAAGAAAAATTAGAGCAAGAGTTTTTTGCTTTAGGTTTTTACTTACAAAACCATCCTTTGGAGAAATATCAAAAATTGTTAGAAAAATTAAAGATAAATTTTATTGGTAATACTAAAAATCATAAAGGTGGTATAATCGCGGGGATAATATCAAATGTTCGCATGAGAACATCAGAAAGAGGCAGATTTGCTATTGTCACAATTTCGGATCCTTATAATATATCTGAAGTAGCTTTTTATGATGATAAAATTATAGAAGAAAAAAGAGAGTTATTTTTAGCTGGGCTAGCTATTATAATAGATTTAGGCGTAGTAGGTGATAACGCAAGGCTTGTAGGTAGAAATATATATGATTTTTCGGGTAAGGTTGCCTCTATGATAAGCCAATTAGTAATAGAAGTTGAAGATACAAGCGATATTGATGAGTTATCTTTAATACTTAAATCTAAGGGTAGAAGCAAAGTAACAATTGTAGTAATTGTACAAGATTACAGTGTTGAGATCAATCTTCAAGATGGTTACCTTATCACTCAAGATATAATAAAACAAATATCTGATTTAAAATGGATTAAAAAAATAGAATTTTCTTGATCATATTAAATGTTTTTATATAATCAACCATTGTATTGTTTGTAGATAGGAGATAATGAGTCAAATATTAGCGGTAGACAAGATAGCAAAGAAGCGCTCTTATGAATTTACCTTTATTGCTAATCAGAGTTTAGTTCAAAATGAAGTTGGTGGTTTAATACAAGAACTAGAGTCTATTTTAGTAAAAAATGAAGCAGAATTAGTAAAGCATGAATATTGGGGTCTTTTAGATTTCGCTTACCTTATTGATAGAATGGCTAGAGGTCATTACTGTATGTTAAATATATTTTCTTCTCCTAGTACAATGAATGAATTTGAACGCAAAGTAAAACTTAATGAGGACATTATACGTTATCTTTGTATCAAGGTTGATAAATTTCATGAAAATGATTCTTTTATGATTCAAACAAATAATGATGGTATAGAAGATGTATAGAATAAATAGAGATAGAAGGAAAAATGATGTAAAAAGTAATTCTAATACCTTTCTACAGGCTGCTTACTCTGATTCAAAGCGTTCTAATAAATGCGCTTTAGATGGGTTTTTAGAGCATGAAATAGATTATAAAAACAGGGATTTGTTATCCAAATTTACTTCTGAATATGGTAGAATATTACCAAGAAGAATAACTTCTGTCTCTGCAAAAAAGCAAAGGATGCTTGCCCTTGCTATAAAAAGAGCACGTTTTTTAGCTCTTCTTCCTTATTGTGATAAGTAATTTAACATGTCTCGTAATATATCAATAATTTTAAAAGAAAGTGTAAGGAAATTAGGTAAGGTTGGTGAATCTGTAAAAGTTAAGGCAGGTTATGCCCGTAACTTCCTTATACCTTATAATAAGGCAGTGTTTGCTACAAAGGAAAATTTAGCATCTTTAGAACAGCAATTTTTGTCCCTTAAAGAAGAAAATGATAAAAAATTAGAAGAGGCTAAAGGTGTTTTATCATCTTTGGATGGTAAATTTATAATATTAGTTAGGCAAGCCGCTGCACAGGGGGGTAGGCTATTTGGTTCAGTAACTACTCGTGATGTTGCAGAAGCTTTAATGCAGATGGGATTTAGTATACACCACCGCAATTTATCTTTTACAGAGAACGTGATTAAAAGCTTAGGAGAATATACAGTAAAAGTGGAATTACATGCAGAAGTTATAGTTCCAGTTACCTTATATGTTGTTAAATCCAATGCAGAAGCAAATGAGTTGCGTCAGGTAAAATCTCAAATCAAAAAGGTTGATGATATTTCTGATAATGATCAGTCTATCTAATGTATTGTAGATATGATTCCTCGTTATAGTAGAAAAGAAATATCTTCTATATGGGAAGATGATTATAAATTTAAAGTGTGGCTTAAAATTGAAAGATTGGCTTGTCAGGCGCAAGAGGAGTTAAAAGTTATACCTAAAGGTGTTGCTGAAAAATTGAGTCTAGAGTATTTTGACATTGCACGCATTCATGAGATTGAAGTTGATACTAAACATGATGTAATAGCATTTTTAACCTATGTTGCTGAGAAGGTAGGTGTAGATATTCGTTACATGCACTATGGTATGACGAGCTCTGACATCTTAGATACTTGCTTAGCTGTGCAACTAAAGCGCTCATCTGATATTTTGCTTGAGCACTTGAAAAATCTACTAAACGTTTTAAAGAAAAAAGCTGAAGACACAAAAGATATTATATGTGTTGGCCGCAGCCACGGTGTACATGCAGAACCAATGATATTTGGTCTAAAATTTGCTAGGTTTTATGCTGAATTTAAGCGTAACTATGAAAGACTTAAAAATGCACAGAAGGAGATATCAACTTGTAAAGTATCTGGTGCTGTCGGTAGCTTTACTCACATAGATCCTTACGTTGAAGGATATGTAGCAAAAGCCCTTGAACTTAATCCTGAATCTATAGCTTCACAAGTCATTCCACGTGATCGCCATGCAATGTTTTTTTCAACCTTAGCAATTATAGCTGGTTCAATTGAAAATGTTGCTGTTGAAATCCGAAATCTACAAAAAACAGAAGTTATGGAAGTTTCTGAAAGTTTTAGTATAAAGCAAAAGGGCAGTTCAGCCATGCCGCATAAGCGCAATCCTATACTAAGTGAAAATCTTACTGGACTGTCACGTTTAATACGTAGTTATGTCATGCCTGCTTTAGAAAATATTGCCTTATGGCATGAACGTGACATTTCTCACTCTGCTGTTGAAAGGTGTATTGCTCCTGATGCTTGTATAGCAATGGATTTTGCACTTACTCGCTTGATAAATTTAATAGAAAACTTAATTATATATCCTGAGAATATAAAAAGAAATTTAAATTCTTTAAATGGCCTTGTATTCTCACAACGTGTTTTACTTGAACTAATAAATACTGGACTCAGTAGAGAAAAAGCATATAAAATTGTACAGCAAAATGCAATGAAGGTTTGGGAGAATAAAAGTCATTTCCTTGAAGTATTAAAGGAAGACAGCGAATTATTAGAAATTATTACACTAGAAAAGCTTGAGTCTTTGTTTGATTTTACTTATTATACAAAACATATTGATTATATTTACAATCAGGTTTTTACTGAAAATTAAGGCTGGGTAGCTCAGTTGGTAGAGCGGGAGGATCATAATCTCTAGGTCGTGGGTTCAAGCCCCTCCTCAGCCACTATTAAAGCTTTAGAGCTACAGTCATACCTTCTTTGGTCGGAATAAGCATAGAATAGTATTTACTTTCATTTGCGAGCCTTGCATTAAAATCCTTCATGTTATGCCATGACTTTTCTGATAACCATTTAGGTGATGATTTAAGGTATATAGTATCAAAAAGCAAGGTGTTGTCTGCGACA
Organism: Candidatus Mesenet longicola; assembly: GCA_016860565.1. Taxonomy (GTDB): domain Bacteria; phylum Pseudomonadota; class Alphaproteobacteria; order Rickettsiales; family Anaplasmataceae; genus Mesenet; species Mesenet longicola. Next base: position 14,750 of record BNGT01000032.1, read on the forward strand.
ATTAATCCCCTTTGACGTATATGTAGTTCTGCCCAATCTAGATAATCAGTATAACTTGCTTTATCTGCATCAATAAAAATCATATCAAAGGGAGAATGAGCCTCAAGTTTTTTTAACTGATCGAGCCCATTGCCTCGCATTAAAGTTATTTTGTCATCGACTTTAAAGTCAGCAAAATTTTGAGCTGCTATGTCTGCATATTCATTATTTTTTTCTATAGTATATATATGTCCATCAGATAAAAGTGCTCTTGCCATCAAAATTGATGAATATCCATATAGTGTGCCAATTTCCACTATGGTTTTTATGTTGTTCATTTTTATAAATAAACCTAACAATTTACCTTCTTCTGCACTAATTTGTATTAAGTATTTCTCCTTGTTAATGAAAGCTTCACCTAGCTCTGCATACTCTTTAGTAAATGTTTGTCTAATATATAATGACTTATTATCTAAGTTTTTATTACGCATAATATAGCAGCAGTATCTTTTACTTACAGTAATAATATAAAATATATATATGCTACATATAAATAAGTGTGTAGCTGTTTTTATTTTAAAATCTACTTATTTCATAATCTTAAAACAAAGATCACTCAATTGTAATATTGATTTTATACTTATTTTAGTATATCATACAATTAACTTAAGACCAAAAAATTGTTATGCAAAATAATGAAAATTTATCGTTTAGTAGTTGTATGTATAAGCTATATGCAACTTGGTGTTATTGGTATTGTGGTCCAAATGATACTAAAGCTGGTCACGTTGCGAGGATGATATGTTGGCTTTCTACTATATCGATAGTAACAAGTGGTATATTTTATTTACCGTATTATGTTGCTGCTACTTATATAGATCATAGCAAAATCAAGCATGATGTACACCCTTCTCTTTTTGTTAAGTTTTCCACTATGTCATTTTATCTTGGATTATTAGATTATATTGTGACACCTGTAATAGGTCATGGATTTTGTAGTATGATTGGCACAACACACAGGGATCAAATTGTTAACATTGGACAAGAAGATTATGAACTACCTAGCAGTATTACAATATTACCCTCTTATCAAGAGTTGTTTTTTAGTGATGAACCACCTTCTTACGAAGAAATCTCAATAGTATAATCGGTTTGCCAAATAAGGTAGTTAATATAAAATTTATCTTATTATTACAAAATTAATAATTATTTTTAATTAAATAAGGAATTTGTATAATCTATAATCCAATTACTGAAGAGTCTTTGAGAAGCGGTTTAGAAAATTTTAGTAAGATGAGTTGTATTGCAGAATACTCAGGTTTGGAGGGTTGTATATCAAGATGTGTTGATGTAACATTTCAAAATGCAGATGAAATAATGAGTAGAGCGAGGGATGGTTATAGTTTTAGCTATAATGGTTATAAGCCGAATGATTTAATAACAGAAAAATATTTACTGACAAATTAGAGAAAAATGGACAAGATAATTTCGTGGGTAGACTTATAGATATAATTTTTAATATTCCATTTCCATATTTTACTAATGATAATACCAAATCTCATAAAAAAGAAGACATAAGAAAGTAAGATAGTATATTTGCTAAGAATGAATAACAAAGAAATGAGCATCAGGCAATAAGTGAAAATATGATTGAGCTAAAAAAGGAGAAAAAAGAGAATGGCAGAGGCAGTAATTTCAGCAAAAACACATGGAAGTATCCAAAATATACAATATTAGCATAGAAACACTAATGAGATAAAATTTAAACAATTTTGCAGTGGACGTGATCCAAAATAAAATTAAGTATTGAACAGGAAGTAAAATGTTGGAAACAGCTAAAAAATTGCAAAAAAAACGTATAGATTAAATTAGGTTTTTCCTAATAAACAAGATAAAAAGAGGAGTTTAAAATTAATGAAACAGTCACTCAAAATTTGATGAATCGAGATTTATTCAAAATTGGTGGTTTAAAAAAGGTATTAGTTAAATAGGCAGTTTATAGTGCATCAAGACTGGTAATAAATGTAAATACTGAGCAAATGTCCAAATACTTAGAAATTCGAGAATTGTGATCGATTGTGCTATAAGTAAAAAGGTCTAAAATACCACAACCATTATATACTTATCTCTATATTCA
>BNGT01000033.1 GCA_016860565.1 Candidatus Mesenet longicola
ATATAGTTTTGTATTATAAGCTTAAGACAAAGAAATCTAAATTAGAAAAAGTAGAAAATGCTAGTAAGATAGTGAAAGAATTAGAACTTTCTTTACAACAGAGTATAGCTACAGCAAGCGGCGGGCCATTTTTTAAAGAGTTACAAGAGATAGACAAAAATGAGAATCGGTTAAGTAAAAGCTTACTTGAAGAATTGCGTGAGCTGGGAAAGGATATGCCATCAAATGCAGTATCATTTAAAACGTTAATAGACAATATTATTAGTAGTAATGCAGAATACATAGCAAGAAAGCAAGTAGGAGAAGCTGTAGAATCTTCCACAGTCGAGGTTTTTGAAGAAAATATTGATCGTGGTTTAAAAATCCGTGATTTAGAAGATGAATTAGAAAAATCAAACACACAGAATAAAAGTATTGCAACACGACTAACCTCGGCAGAATCTAAAGCAGAGGAAGAAAGAGTTAGAGCAGAGGCAGCAGAATCTAAAGCAGAAGCCGCAGAGGCTAGATCTAAAGCAACTGGAAACATGTTCAGTGAAGCAGCAATAAGAGGAATAGTAGACAAGGTAGTAAGTGATCAAAAATTGCAAGAGTTTTTGATAGATCAATTTACATCAGTGATATTATATGAAAATGTAAAAAATAAGTTTCAAGATCAGGTTCATAAGAGTGTTCAGCTGAGGAAAGAACTAACGGAGTGTGAGGTCATCGTTGATTGTGCAGCAAAAAACCCTAATGAAGTAAGCAAAGAAGATATTTTTGAGAGAAAACTAAGTTTAATAAATGAGTTTGAAAAGCTAAACAAGAAAATAGTAAAGTTAGATGAAGAATATGCTGAGGAGAAACCAGAATTTAACGATACAAAGATCCAAGATTTTAAAAACTATGCATTGGAAAAAGTAGCTCAGGCAAAAAAGGAAGCTGAGAAGTTTAAGCAAATACTACAGCAAGAACTGAAAAAGTTACAAAGGGTAGAAGAGGAAAAATTGCAAATGCAGGTTGAAGAAATGCCAGGTTCCAATATAAGTGCAGCAGAAGTGCAATCTCACAGTAGTAGTATGAAATTCAATATTAATTTTTTTACTTAAATTTGAAAACGTTAGCAAATAATAGATATTAATTTCTAAATTAAATAATAAAGTTAATAAATTGTAGATCCTTCTAAAAAATACACCTAATTCTGATCAAAAAAATAAATATAGGTAGGTCAGGATACCCACATTAAGATTACTAAATTTCCTGATCCTATATATCCTTAACTTGATGCGTATGGTTTGAGGAACGTTCTCTTACCTTGTTTTCTGTGCATTACCTTCAATACAACTAATATTTGGATCTTCGATCATACAGTTTTTACTATGGTCTAAATTTTTAGCCAAATTAGCTTCTACTGCATCTGTAATTTTTTTTATTATGCTTTTTGTTTTAGCGATTTTTAATTTTTGAACAAGTTCATTATGAGTTTGAAAGTCGTCTAAATTTTCAATTACATGCTCTGTTAACCAGTCTTTTACAGATATATGATTTCTATTTTCCTTTATCCAATCTAAAGGTTCTTTATCTTGAATCTGTTCTTGACGCTCTAGTGCATAGGTTATAGGGTGTTTACCAAAAATTTCTTCATTGCTTTCCAGTGCATAAAATGTTCTATTTTTTATGTAATCATCATAATCATACTCAACTATATCTTCTTTCAAAGTTTTAAATTCTTGACTATTTGCAAATTCTTTTAGTAGCTTTGCCTGTATTCTTATTTTTTCTGCCAGATTTTCAACTAAATTTAATTCTTCTTGAGTTTTTAATAATGGTTTTGTATAAAATAACGCTTTATGTATCAATGATATAGTATACTGAGAATTGTTAATAAAGAAATCGCAAGCCTTATCTATTTCTTCCTTTAATTTATCATAGTCAATGTCATGTATTATGTTACAATACATCAAGCTTGATTTTATAATATGTTTAAGATCGTTTATGTATCAAGAGTGATCTTTATATTGCAAGTTATGAAATGAATCACTCATATCAACTTTTGCATATACATTCTCTGTTATTGTATCATCGTGCTTATTTTCATATATTAGCTTCATAATGCCCATATTAGTATCAGATATATCCTTGTATCCTAATAACAGCATAGCAGTAATTAATTTTTCTATTCCTTGTACCTCTCTGTTAACTGTTTGACTTACATAGTCTACTAATTGTTTTTCTATATACTTTCTATTTTGAATCTCTTCTATTATTTCAGTAATAAGCTCCTTGTTTAATTCCTTCTCATCAAGCCTCTTAGTGATATTTTTAAATGATGTCTCAGATTTAACCATAGTTTTTATTATTGGCCCCATCATCTTTACTAATGTTTCATTCTGTTCATTATACAACTTATTTAGTTTACTTAATAACATATCATACTTATATTTCACACTAAAAGTTATTTCTGGAGAATAGAATAGCTTACCTATCAACTCCTTTCTATCTTTAAATTTTTCAAACATTTGAATTAGTATGTCGCCAAAAATTGGTAAATCTTTTAAAAGAGTGTTCTTTTCTATGCCTCCTAATTGTTTGATTATAATATCAAAAAACTCTTCTTGTTTTTTTATTTTTTCTTTAAAATACTCTATTGATTTTTTAAATTGCTCCACATTGTAAAAGTAATAAGTTGAGTGCTTTATTAATTCTTTTTTCCCATCTTCATTAGCAAATTTTTCATATATTAAATCCATAAACCTTTCTTGCCTTACATTACTTACAAATTCATCTAATGTAACAAAATTATTTAAAAGTTTCGATTTTAGCTTCAGCTTATTACTACCATCGGATTCTTCCACTAGAGTAAAATTAGGAGATCTATTGTAAAGTAACGCTTTATATAAACTGCCAGCAATGACTTCTGTAATTGTATTTTTTAAACTCTCATATTTTATTACAAAATGAGAGTCATTATTTGTATTATCATTATAAGTTACAGTTTTGGCTGATGCAGTTTTAGGACCAGAAGTTTCTATAAATTTATCATCTGAATGGATTATAACGTTATCCACTAAGTGCTTGTTTAAAACTAGCTTTACATCAGACTTAGTTTTTCGAGCTTCTTCTTTTATATTTTCTATTTCATCATTTTGTTCAGATTTAATATTTTCTTGAGCTCTTCTTTTCCAATATTTTAAGGTTTCTAACTGCTCCTTACCAAGTTGCTCTTGTTTTGAGCCTAAACTATTTGCTTCTAACATATCTCTCTCATTTTTTGTTAATTTATTATAAGATATATTTAATAAATAAGCAAGTTTTAATATAATACATTGAGATCTCGTACTATAAAATAAGATGTAAAATTGGTAATGTAATGAGGTAAAAAAGTTTGCTATCTAAAGTAACTTGAATGTATAAAGTTAAACTATTCAATTCTTTGTAAATTCAGAAAAAATACTATGCTCTCCAGCACCAACAAAAATCCACTTATTTACTTTACTCTCTCAAAACCACAAAAAGGTACCTACGTTTTAGAGAAAAAGAGCTAAAATTGCTATATTATGGAAAGTGAAATATGTGGTTATTTTACAGTATAGTTGGATACCAAAGTATACATGTATGTAAAGTAAAATAGGCTACTGTAGAAGGTTTAAGATCATGCTAAAATTAGAATAGAGAGAAGTTCGTATAGATTGCTATGGTGGTGCGTTCCAACTTCTCTAAACTTTGTCTCTGTTTATGATTGATTGGTTATTCAATGTAGTGATTAGAGTATACTTATACAGCTTAGAGTATATTTAACAGGTTATATATTGTTGAAGTCATGAATATACCTACGGACAATACTATTATTAGTATATATACTACAAGTTGAGAAATATATTGATATAAAAAAATATATGCTATTTATAATATGATGCTGTATATTGCATGTTAAAAATTGAGATGGAAATTTACTATCTGGGGGCGGTTATGTATGAAAGTTCTAGGCTAAAACGCGAATTAATAGACTTACTATTATATGATAACAAAGAAAGTAGAGAAAAAGATTTTGTAAAAGAATTTACAGATTTGTTGCAAGGTATTACTGATCTTAATTCTCACCCATACCAAACTGACTCTAATGTACATGATATAAATAGTTATAAATTTAATTCACCTGAGTTTTTTGCTTACTTGATACTAGGTTCAGTTTTAGTACTTCCATATACTAAAGTAATGAAGGATCTAAGTATTGAAAGTATATACGCCAGACCGATAGAAGGTTTTAGTAAAAGAATAGAAGCTGTAGATTTGTGTTTTATAGTAAATCAAAATGGGGAAAAGACAGCAAAGATTCTAACTTTTACTGTAAAATATTCTGGTAGGAAAGTAAGTACTCCTATTACAAATATTATACATAGTAATAAAGACAATGTTGATCGATATTTAGCAGAGATCTTACAAGATAATGATTTAAGAGAGAAAGAAATTAAGCTGAATGAGTTTAAAGTATTGGTTTCAGTTGGAGATAGAATTAATTTAGAGAGTAAAAAGCGTGTAATATCAAAATTTAAAGGTGGAAGAGATAATATAGCTTCTGAAGAATTTAAGAAAGTAGAAAAAACTAATAATAATATTAATGATATTGATCAAGAATTCACGTCTTTAGGAGAGATGACTCTAAGAGAGAAGGAAAATTTATCAATAGAGATGATGAATAAAATATTTTCAATATTTAATTTGAATAGTGAAATTTTTGGATTATCTAAATCAAGAATAACATATCAAGCATTTGCCTTTGGCGCAATGATGATGAACTTTAAAGTGAAAGGTAAATTAAACTGTTTTATTAATAGCATACTTGGCAAAGATTATTCAGATTTAATATTTACTATGGATCATAGATCAATGACTGGTGCTACACCGGCAGTTGTTAAATTTGGAGAGGGTGAAGGGCAAGATATAATCGATGAAATGAAAGATAGGGGTTATGATATTGCTCCATTGCAATTAAAATCTATGATTGGGAAGCGTATCTTGGTAGGTGTTAGTTTTCTTAAAGATCAGCCAATAAAATCAGAAGAAGTAACAGTGAGTCAACAGGAGAACTTTTTTAATCAGCATTATAATTCCGGGTTCAATTTTGAAATAAATGAAGATATTGTAGAAAATTTTACTAAATATATATACAATTCAATTGTTGATTTCATCCCATCGGCTCAAAATGAGCCAGCTTTTGATCAAAAATATAAAAATTACTTCAGTAGATTAATCTTAGGTCAATTGTTTGCTAGTAATTTACACAAAGACATAAAAAAATGGATTTTTATCCCTGATAAAAGTTTAAATATTGTAAGATTTGCACTAACGATAGGAATAGAAAAAAAGAAAGTCATTATTTTGAATATAATTGAAGATAATGATCAATCATTGGAAAATATCTTACCTCCAGGAGATATAGAAAAGTGTATTGCTATTAATATTCAAATTGATCCCAAAAATGCAAGATATGGATTTAAATCTGACTTACAAAAGCAACAATATTTACAAAAACTTACAATTGAAGAAATATCTGCTGAAGAAATATCTGTGAGTCGAGGTAGAAGCAGAGGTAGATGGAATCCTGTAAGTAACAGTATCAACCTACAAACATTAAGTAGCGCAGAAAAAGACTCACAAAGGCGACAAAAAGACGTAGAGTTTATTGTTTCGAAATTAGGAAAGGTCATCGGGATTGGTAATAGTCTTATTAATAATGAGCTTGATTTTCAGGCAATGACGCAGGGTATTTTTATGGGCGTGCCAAATATAGTAACATTATCGGAGGTTAATTATGGTCCTGATGGGCGGCCAGATTTAGCTCTTTATCATAAAGACAATGCAGTGTCACCTATTGTTATAGAAGAAAAATTTTATCCAGGTAATAGCGCAGAAGAATGTAAAGATAAGTTACAAGAAGCTATGGAACAAATTAAAAAAAACAAATACTACAAACCGTTTACTGATGCTCACAAAGTTATCAGGTTAGTAATACAATTTAATAAAAGTAAACATTTAGAAAAAAAAATCTCTTATCGGTTTGCAGAAGAAGCAGAGGTTGAATTTTCTACTGAAAGTGATCGCTCTATTACAGCAAGGCTTTTCCAATGTATTGAAGAAGATCAATATAATGACCTGAAGAGAGAAAAAATAGACGATTATATTAATTACAAAAGAGATGGACAAACTCTTCTACATGCTGCCGTTAGTAAAGATAGACAAAAAATAGTAGATTACCTACTAGAAGTAAAGTATATAAATATTGATATTCATAACAATGACGGTCTTACTCCTCTGTATATTGCAGTTGATAAGGATTATACAGAAATAGCAAAGAAGCTTTTAGCAAGAGAAGCAGATTTCAATTTTAAAGACAATAATGGCAAAACTCTTTTGATGGTAGCTATCGATCGTCAAAATATTAATATGGTTACACTGCTTTTAGACGCAGGAGCTGATGTTAATTTTATAGATGAGAATGGGGTTCCTATCTTACATCATGCTATTAAAAGTAAAAATTATGCAATGGTCAAACTTCTTCTCAGTAAGGGAGCTTATTTTGATATCCGGAATGAAGATATAACTCCTGCAACCTTTGCTTCACAAACTGCTCCTGATTCTAATATTGATAAATTACTTAATCATATTAAATCTGCATTTAAAAGTATTATGGATGAAGAAGGTGTTTCTAATATATTGGAAAGATTTGAGAAAGAAGAAGTTCAAATTGTTTTAAATGTTATTGATTCCCGTGGTAACATTCTTTTATATTACGCTGCACAAAAAGGTCATGAAAACGTAATAGAAGAACTGATAAAAGCAGGGGCTGACGTTAATGCCATAGGTGAAGATAACAGTACTCCTTTACATCAGGCAGCAGCAGGAGGATATGATAACATAGTGGTAAAACTCATAGAAGCAAAAGCTGACGTTAATACCATAGATAAAAATATCAATACTCCTTTGCATCAGGCTGCAAAAAATAATCATAAAAGTGTAGTTAGAGTGCTTTTAGATCAAAAAGCTAATATTAGTGTTCGAGATGATTGCGGTTATGATCCTCTATATTTGGCTGTTACAGAAGATCATCAGGATATAGTAGAGTTACTTATAAAGGGTGGAGCTGATATTAACATTATATATGATGAATATAACACTACTCCTCTGGGTTTAGCTGGTGAACATAATTTAGAAAATATGGCAATGTTGCTGATAAAAAATGGGGCTTATATACAACCAGGCTGGCAAGCCTATTACTTTAAAGCACAAGGTCAAGCAAGATATTTAATTTTTACTGCTGTGCAGTTATTTGAGATTATAAATTCTGATAATCTTGATGAAGATATAGTAAAAAGATATGACAATCTTAAACAAAAAATGAAATATGAAGATGAGAAAATTAGAATTTTATTTTCTGCCTATGATAATAAAGGAAAAACTTTGCTCCACTATGCTGCTGAGAAAGGCAGTAGAGAGATAATAGAATTTTTAATAGATGAAAGAGTTGATGTTAATATTAAAGACAAAGATGGTAACACAGCTCTACATGTTGCTGCCAAAAAAGGTCATGTGGATACAGTAAAATTACTTTTGAGGAAGGATGCCCATTTTAATATAAGTAATAAAATAGGAGACACGCCCATTGATATTGCTTCTGATGAGGTTCAAAAGTTACTAAAAAACATCGATGATTTATTTAATCATGCAAAAGATGGTAGTTACAAAAAAGCCAGTGCTGTGCTGCAAGATTTATCAACAGAAGATGTTAGGATTATCCTCAATGTTTGTGACAATAAAGGTAAGATTCCTCTTCATTATGTTGCAGAAAGCAATCACAAAAGAATAGTAGAATTATTTATAAATAAAGGAGCTTACTTTGATATGCAAGATAGTCAGGGCAAAACCCCTATGGATCTTGCTCCTGAAAATTCTGATACTTATACATTATTACAAAACATTAATAACTTGTTTGTTGCTATAGAAAATGGAAATCAGAAAGATTTCTCTGATATAATAGAAAGATTAAAATCACAGGCAATAAATTTAAACCTTTTTAATAGCAAAGGTAAAATTCTCCTGCATCATGCAGCTCAAAATGATTATAAGGAGATAACAATTAAGCTGATAGAAGATAAAGTTGGTTTTGATACTAAAGATGATGAAGGCAGAACTCCTGCAGACCTTGCCTCTGAAAACTCTGAAATCAAACAATTGTTTCAAAACATCTATAATATATTTAGAAGTGTGAAGAATGGTGATTATAAAAATACAAAAGAAATATTAAAAGATTTATCAGCAAAAGACATTGAGATTATTCTTATAGCACACAACAGTGAAGGTAAAACCTGTTTTCAGTATGCACTTGAAGGAAAGCATAATGAAATGGTAAAATTATTGACAGATAAAGGAGTAGATGTTAAATCCATTTTTAATAATGGTGAGATTCCTTTATATACTGCTGCTGCAAGTGGCAATTTGGATATTGTAGCATTACTTATAGATAAAGGTGCAGATGTTAATGATAAATGTAAAAATGGTAACACTGCTTTACATGTTGCTGCTGAAAAAGATCATATAGATATAGCAGAATTACTCTTAAAGCATGGAGCTGAGTTTTATGCTAAAAATAATAAAAATAAAATTCCTTTAGGTTTTGCTTCTGAAAATTCTCAAACCTATAAGTTACTAAAAAGTATTAACGATTTATTTAATATTGTAAGAATCAATCATAACAAAGAAGCTAAGAAAAAAGCCGCTGATATTTTTGAGGGTTTATCACCTGAACAACAGAAAATTATTAGTAATCTTTCTGATGAAAAAGGTAATACGTGTTTTCTCTATGCTGTAAAAAATGGTAATGCTATAGGATTACAATTATTTTTAACTCACAAAGCTGACTATAATGCTAAAAACAATAATGGAGAAATTGCTTCATATCTTGCAGTTAAAGAAGGAGGCAAAGATGTATTAAAACTATTGATTGAATATAAAATATTTAATTATCAATATGATGATGGATCTACTGCTTTACACGTTGCTGTTGAAATAAATAATCAAGATGTACTAAAACTGCTTATAGAGGAAAAAGCTAGCATTGATAATTTTAATATTAATGCTAAGGATAATAATGGTAATACAGCTTTACATATTGCTGCTCAAAAAGGACATGCTGATATAATAAGACTACTTATAAGTAGTGGAGCTAGCTTTGATGTTAAAAATAATAATAATAAAACTCCTTTAGATCTTACTCCTAAAAACTCTCCAGTTCATTTGTTGCTTGAAAGTATTAAGAATGTATTTAATGCTGCAAAAAATGATAATGTATCGTTTATAATGACAACATTGAAAGAACTAGTACCACAAGAAAAGTTTATTGTTGTTAATGCGCGAGATAAAGAAGGTAAAATTCCTCTTCATTATGCTGCTCAACTGGGTAACGAACAATTAGTATTAACATTAATAGGTAGTGGATCTAATATTAATGTAGAGAATTACCAAGATAACACTCCTTTAGATCTTGCTCCTGAAGATTCTCCAACTCGTTTATTACTTGAAAGTATTAATAAGATATTTGATGCTGCAAGAAATAATGACGAGTTGCTTATAAAGACAATATTGGAAAAATTGGCACCACAAAGGTTTATTGTTGTTAATGCACGAGATAAAGAGGGTAAAACTCCTCTTTATTATGCTGCTCAGTTTGGTGATGCAGGATTTGAATTAATATCAATGTTATTAAGTAATAGAGCTAATATTGATGTCAGGGATAATCAAGGTAAAACTCCTTTAGATCTTGCTCCTGAAGGCTCTAAAGCTCGTTTGTTGTATAAAAGTATGGTTTATGCATTCGATACTTTTCAGAGTAAAGATTATAATAAGGTCAAAACCATGATACAAACGTTACAATCACAAGATATTTTGAGTATTGTAATTAGAACAAAAGATAGTAATGATATGACTTATCTTCATTATGCTACTCAATTTGGTGATAAAGGATTAAGATTAGTATTAATATTAATAGGTAGTGGAGTTAGTATTGATGAAAAGAATAACCAAGGTAAAACTCCTTTAGATCTTGCCCCTGAAGACTCTCCTGCTCGTTTATTACTTGAAAGTATTAATAATATATTTAATGTTGTAAAAAATAATGATGCGCGTTCTATATTCATAATATTGGAAAAAATAGAACAACAAACAGAGTCTCTTAGGAAACAACAAATAAGATCTATTATTGTTAGTGCAAAGGATAAAGAAGGTAAAAATTCTCTTCATTATGCTGCTCAATTGGGTAATGAACAATCAGTATTAATATTAATAGGTATTGGATCTAGTATTGATATCGTAGATAATCAAGGAAATACTCCTTTAGATCTTGCCCCTGAAGACTCTCCTGCCCGTTTATTACTTGAAAGTATTAATAAGGTATTCTCTGCTGTAAGACAGAGTGATGAGCATTCTATAGTAACTGCATTAGTAAGAACATTGAGCGAACTGTCATCACAAGCAAAGTCTATTGCTGTTAATGCGCATGATAAAGAACACAAGACTCCTCTTCATTATGTTGCTCAAACCGGCAATAAAGCACCAGTAGTGATATTGATAAACAATGGAGCTAGTATTGATGTCATAGATAATCAAAAAAAAACTCCATTAGATCTTGCCCCTGAAGATTCTCCAGCTCATTTATTACTTAAAGATATTAGTAATATGTTTGGTGCTCTTAGAAGTGGAAATTATGGTGAGATCCAAATCACAAAACAAATTTTACAATCAAATAAGATTTTTAATATTGCAGTTAAAGCCAGAGATAGTAATAGTATGACTTATCTTCATTATATTATTAATCTTTTTGGCGACTATGGTATAGAGGAAGTAAGATCGGCGATTGAAAATAAGGCTGACATTAATGCTCAAGATCAATACGGTTATACACCTTTACACATTGCTGCTTTGCGGAAGGGGAGTCTAGGCATAGCGGATCTACTCATCGATAGTAGAGCTAACATTTTCAGCACTAGTAATGATGGTAATACCATTTTACATGTTGCTGCTGGAAATGATTGTAAAGAAATGGTGAAGCTTCTTCTAAAAAAAGGAGTTTGTTTTGATGTGGAAAATAATAGTGGCAAAACTCCATTGGATCTTACTGAAAAAGATAAAGATGTCTATAAGTTGTTTAAAAAAGTTAAGAGTGTATTTTATCATGTCAAAAATGACAACAGTGATAATGTAAAAGAAGTATTAAAGGATACATCAGAACAAGATATTGAGCTCATTATTAACGTTAAAAATAAAGATGGTAATACAGCTTTACACATTGCTGTTGAGCAAGGTCATGAAGGTATAGTACAATTTCTTAAGAAAAAAGGAGCTCGCACTGATATCAAAAATAAGGATGGAGAAACAGCATTAGACCTTGCTAATAGTAAGTTAAAAGAGAATAAAGCACCAGAGGGACAGCAAAAATATCAACGAATAATAGATAGGCTTTCTGGTCAAGAGGTATCGTCTGGAGCAGCAAGTGCATGCTTACCTAAAAAGTCCAAAAAGAGTGGAAGGAGAAATAGAAATAAAAGAGCGACAGGGGGAATTGAGTGTATAGATTCACGTGAAGAGGAGGAGATAGGAGAAGAGGAAAAGAATGAACGTATTAAAGAACTGTTTAATGTTAATGATGCAATAGGCAGAACAAATGATATTGAATTTTATGGTGAACTTCTTGAATTTTCTCAACGAGCATCCGAAGGTTTGAGTATTGACTTAGATGTTGAACAAAGATTCATAGAAAAAGTTAAAGGTATAAATTTAGATTCACTAGATCGAGAAATAAAAGATATTATAGGTGGGTTAAGAGCACAAATAGAGAATAGAGAAGAAACAAAAAATATTTTTAAAAGACCAGGAACAGTAGAAAAGATAAAAAGAGTAGCAGAAGGTGCAGGCCTTACTAATACAGTATTCTTAGATAAGAAAGGTAAATTTCAAGATTTTATTAATAGTAATCCAAAAGTTATGAATCATCTTGGAAGAGTTGGTAGAATGTCTGGTTGGGCTATGCATGGTATGATGTATAAAAATCTTATAGGTGATCTACTTAGTGATAATCCAGAAGGTGTAGCGATTAATTTGGGTTTTATAGCTGGTAATCCACTTTTAAGCAAAATGGCAGAAGCTGCATCTGCTAGAGGATTAGGGTTAGTTTCGGAAGGAAAGGTATCTTTGGGCAAAAGTTTAAGAATGGCATCACCTTTTCTTGCACGCGTTCCTACAGCATTTGTTATTTATGATCTAGCAAATCAAGTTAAAGCACTTAAAGCTGGTAATCAAGATGCACTAGTTGGTATTATAGGGGATAGTATTTATATCGGAGTTGATGTAGCAGAGATTGGTATAGAAGTTGCTGAAGTTGCTGGATCATTAGAAGGTGTATCATCAGTTACTGGCCCTATTGGAGCAGCAATTGGAGCTGTAATATTTGTTGGTACTGATATTTACATGGCAGTTAAAACAGTTGAGGCAGAAGATAAAATTATTCACTTAACTGGAGGAGAAAAGTTTACTGAAGGTCTACGTGCATTTTTACATATGAAAATGGAAGAATCCCTAGAAAAATTAATGAAGGAAAAACAGGCAAACAACGAATTGGTTAAAAGTGCAATTAAATTTTTAAAAGATCATCAAGGTATTCAAAGATACGTATTTCCTTCCTCGGAAGCATATGAAGAATTAGTAACAAAATCTGATTATGAATGTATAGGAGGAACTAGTAAGTATGGGGGGTGTAAAGGAGAGATAAGATATAAGGGAGAAATAGAAAGTACTGAGATTTTTACTAGAATAAGCTTAAATAATAGAGTATATTTGCACACAAAGAGAACAGATGTAGAGTGGGGGAGGGCAAGGCCAGATAATCCAAGTGAAGGGGAGCTATTTTGTCTACCAATTTATGCACTTGATGTTGGTAATGGTAAAAATTCTTATTCTTGTTACAATGCAATAGGTGTATCTTATTCAGTCGAAAGAACAGGAAATCATACTATAATTGCTTTAGGTCAGGGTAGAGATATAGCAGTTGGTTTTAAGGGTAGTCCTAACATTTTTTTAGTTGAAAATGGTGATAAAAATTTTAAAGGAGGGAATAAGGATGATGTATTTATATTACAAGGAGATAATATCTCAGGAAAATTAGATGGCAGTGGTGGAAAAAATACTATGGATTTAGCAAATTTTTCACAAAATGCACATCAGCTAATTATTAACTTAATAGAACAGCTGGGAGGATATGGAGAAATAGAAATATCACCAAGTACTAATGGCGGTACTTTAAAAATAAAGAATATGAATGTAGTAAATGCTAGAAAAGGTAAAAAGGATATTGTAAAATGTAACTATAATACACAGTATGTTGATGGTGGAGGTGGAGAAAATAAAGATAACCCTGATATTATCGATATACTTGGGCCTGACGATAATATGCAGCTTGTAGTAAGACCGTACACTATCATTAATAATGAAGCTTATTCGAAGAATTTTACCTATATGATTTTTCCTGATATGGAAGGGAGCGCACAAGTTAATTTACTTGCTAATTATCATCACAGAACACATAACGATTTTATTTTTAACTACACTATTGCTGATTTAAAAAATATTAATATTCAAAATGTTAAAGGCATTAATCTGAACATTGCTGATTATAAAGATGTTTACACAGTTAAAAACATTACATTCAGTTCTCTACTGCCATTATCTGATAAAGTATTCAATTTTACTATCTCAAATATTCTAGCTAATTCCAACTATATATTTAATGACAAAGCCCAAATAATAGTAGGTAAACATGGTAATCTATATGCACTGCAAAATACTGATAAATCCATTGAAGAAATTGTAGGAGACTATCCAACTATAGCTAATGAATTGAATATGACTATCACTGTTCAATCTAATGATAAAACAATTATTGTTGGTCATGGTAAACATGATGTATTATATAATGATCCCCTCTCTAAAAATCACTTAGTTGGAAATGGCGGTGAGAATGTATATGTAATTACTTTAGATGAGAAAAAATTTTGGGATAATTCTTTTTCTGAAATAAACATCTATGATGTTGATAAGGAAAGCTCTATAGATACACTAGACTTACGTAGTATGGTAGAAAGCCTTATAAATGTTCTAAAAGCTCAGGTTAGTTTATTAGTTACTATAGATGGAAATGACTTGTTGCTTAAACCGCAAGTAAGAATAGAAGAAAGTATTTTAGAAAGTAGTGATCTTAAAGGTATTCTTAGGTTGATTTTAAAGAAAGGCCCTTTAGATCTGCATATTTTAACAAATATTTTTCAAAAATACATTTTAGAAAAAGATATTTTGCAAGAAATACCAGATCAAGATACAAGAATAGCAGAGATCTTGCATGGGCTTTATCAAGATTTAACTAAAGCAGACCCTTTAAAAGAGCTCTTAGAATATCTTTTTGAAAAAAACTATCTTAAAAAAGATGCTCTAAAATCTATTTTATATGAAGATATGAATGGGGTAGATATATTAAAAGATATTTTAGAAAAGGGTTTAACAGTAAAGCTTAAAAATGGTGTAGACTGGTATAAAAAATTACATGTTATTTTAAATAACGCACCTGTAAAAATTGAAAGTACTAATAATAGTTGGAAATTAAAACCAATACCTTTAATTTTTGATAAAAAGGTAAAAATTATTGTTATAACAACAAATGACATTGAGGAAGAAAGTGAAATTATAATACAAAAGCAAGCAGGAAATTATACCTTTATGCGTTTAAGGAATGATCTAGTTGTAATGAATGATCATAGCTTAGGAGAAAGCAACTTTTGTACTGTGATATTAAGCAATTTTTATCAAGAACCTAAAATGCAAACATTGTCTATTAAATTTAATGATGTAAAAATATCACTGCAAGATGAAAAAGATAAGATTGAAAATGCAATGGCTTTCTGTCATCAAAATCTAAATATAAATAATATTCTCAGTATTAACGATATAAATTCTTACGATTGCTTCACTTTTGATTCAAACAAAGTACTCTTTTTAAAGTCAGAAAATGACTTAGTGTTACTCTCAGATAGAGGTACATTATTAATATCAGGTTATTACTCTAGTACTCATAATAATTTAGTTTTATCTATAAAGTTAAACAATCAAACTATAAAACCAGAAGAGTTTGTAGAGAGAGCAAATAAGCCAGGTTCTTTCAAATATTACAAACCAAACAACGAACAAGGCTTAAAGATTTATCACAATCAACCTGAGAATAAAGATCAGATTGGTATAATAGATTTAAGAGATAAGTCTATATCAGGCTGTGATATGCAAGTCGTTGATAATAGTTTAGTCTTATTACATAAAAATAGTACCATTCTCAAGATAGAAAATTGGATTAGCAATTCGGAAGCAAGGGAAATACTATTTGCTTTTAATGATACGATAATTTCAAATTCAAAATGTATAGTTTCTACTTGCAGTCCACAAGATATCATCACGCAGTTTGAGCAAGAGAATAGCAAGGTAAATGAAAAAGTAAAAATAGAAGATAACACACCGCATTCAATAAGTCATAAGCACCATATAGGTCACAATTCTCATCAACACTACTATCATTCTATAGAAGAACCAAAGGTATCAGCAGCAAGCAGTAGTGGAGCAAGGCAAGGGTCGTGGCTAAATGATTTGTTTGGTTGGGTAAAAAGCTCCATAGATGGGTTAATGGGTTCTAGAATTGCTTCATCTAAAGAAGTATCAAATGCTACACCACAAGTTGATACACAATTTAGCTATGGCTATCGCGAAAAAGATACTTATCAGCACGAAAGAATGGGATCTGATAGACAGCAAGATTTAACTGTTGGTTTTAGTGATTTTCTAAGTAATGAAAATATTTCATTGCTACGTTGTGTTACTGATGCAATGGATAAACATCCAATTAAGTGTTATAAAGAATTAAAGAACAAGGAAGTAGAAGTTGTTCCAAGCACTAATGATGTGGATCTTCAACCTGCAGTCTATAACTATTTAAGAAAGTTTTTTATATTTATTGATGAGAAAATAAAAGATTTGGATTCAAAGGAACAATGTGAAATAAGAAATAAAATTAAAAAGGAAAAACCAGAAATAATTACAAGTTTAATAAGAGGTGAAAAGTATAGAGGTAATGTTGGCTTGGATGATGTTTTAGAGAAGTATAAGCAATGCTTTAGTGAACTTCTACCGAAATTAATAACAGGCAAGTATGAATCATATGAAATCGATAAAACTTTACCATTCAATGTCATTGTATCAAACCCAGATGAGCAATTTGAGAAAGCGCAAATGTGGGTACGCAAAGCTGAGTTATTAAAGGAGCAAAAAAATACATCAAGGCCCGAAACTGGACTCAGTGGTGTTTCCATTACCACAAGCTCAACTCAAGTTATGGAAATATTAATATAAACTGATCGATGGCTTAACCTATAAAGTATTGCTACTGACTGGGTTAAGCTATTACTGCAATAAGTTTCTAAATGATCAGTGTTTATATGATTCAAGATAAGCTATAGATATATGACGTATATCTACGTTACTTCAGTAATTTTTCGATCTCATCTAAAGATAAGCCAGTAAACTTGACAATAGTACCAGCATCAACATTATTAGCCAGCATTGTTTTTGCCACTTCAATTTTCCCTTCAATTTTCCCTTGATGAGTACCGATTTGGATGCCTTCAATCTTTCCAGTCTGTTTAGCTTGATCGAGTTTATATGCAAGGATGGCTTCTTCTTTACGTAAATCCATAACTCTTTCTTCATAAGCTATCAGG
>BNGT01000034.1 GCA_016860565.1 Candidatus Mesenet longicola
TTGGTCGCCCTATTGCCCCTTGTTCAACATGTTGCTCTAAAATTTCCCATTCTTTGTCATTTATATCACTTGGATACAATTTTACCTACTATTTTTTGTTTACCTCATCTTATCCTTTTCTTCATTCTCTTTCAAGACAGGTTCTAAGTAAGTTCTGATATTGATATTTGCACTATGTTTCAGAAGAATTTTGACTATCTCTACATGTTCATGCATAATAGCAAGATATAATGGTGTTTTATCAAACCAATCTGTAATATCAACTTTTGCATTATGTTCCAGCAGAACCTTAACTATGCCTATATGTCCACGCTCAGCAGCAATGTGTAAAGGTGTATTATTGTTCTCATCTCTAGCCTTAATTTTTGCACCATATTTCAGAAGAAGGTCAACTATATCTGCATGTCCGTACTCAGCAGCAATGTGTAAATATATATTATTTTTAGCATCAACATCTATGCCATGTTCCAGCAGAATTTTGACTATCTCTATATGTCCATGTATAATAGCAAGGTGTAGTGGTGTTGTTTTTAAATTGGTCTCAACATCAGCATTTGCTCCGCTGTTAATAAGAAGGTTAACTGTATCTTTATCTCCATACGCAGTAGCAATATGCATAGGTGTTTCATCAAATTGACCTGCAGTATTAACTTCTGCTCTGTATTCAATTAGAAGCCTGACTATATCTTCATGTTTATTTGCAACGGCGATGTATAGAGGTGTAGCACCATAATTATCTTTTAAATTTATATCTGCTCCATCTTTAATAAGAAGCTTGACTATATCTATACGTCCATGCGTAACAGCAATATGCATAAGTGTTTCACCAAACTGACCAGTAGCATTAACATCTATTGCTTTTCTTGGAGAGGACTTATTTTTTTTTAAAATGCTACTTCTCACTTTTAGTGATTTTATTTTGGGCATAAAATCTTTCTATATTTAGAATAAAATAAATATATTAACTAATTTTATTAATTTAGTTAAGACTTTTTCTTAAAAAATTTACTTATAAACATCTGTACAAACGAGTTCAAAGTTCACTAAAATTTGACTGCTTTAAGCAAAATTAACTGCCCTTGAACTGCTATTAGATTAGCCATATATGTTTCTATATCTGAGTAGAAGCAAATTAGTGCAAAAACAAAATTTTTCAGAATTGAAGAATGGGATATTTTGTAAGGGAAATGTAAAAGATTTATCTATATAAATAATTAATGTAACTCCATTAAAATTGACAATATCTTACTAATCTCTACACTTTTAACTAGTTTGCAAAATAAAAAAATGAAGCATCACGAGTATCACTTATTAAACCCAAGCCCTTGGCCACTGAGCATATCTTGTTCAATACTAATATTTATGCTAGGTTTAACCACAACTTTGCATAAATGGCAGTTTGGCAAAGCCACTTTAATAGTAGGGCTAATGCTTTTAGCGACAGTTTTATATTTTTGGTGGAAAGACGTAATTAAAGAAGGAACAGTGGATAAAGCCCATACTGATCCTGTAAGGAGGGGTTTTAAAATAGGTATGGCAGTTCTAATTATATCAGAAATAATGTTTTTTGTGGCATTTTTTTGGTCATTCTTTAGAGCATGGTTAGACCCGGTATACGTTTTTGCAGATCTATCACCTATAAAAAGGCTAGCCTGGCCGCCAGAAGGGATAGTAGCTCCTGATCCATGGTCAATACCATTTATGAATACTCTAATTCTTTTACTTTCGGGTACAACTATTAATACTTCTCATCATTACCTGTTAAAAAATGAGCAAAAAAGCATGATAAAAATGTTGGGTATTACCATTTTGCTCGGAATGTTGTTTGTTGCTGTTCAGGGAATAGAATATTATGAAGCGAAGTTTTCATTAAAAGAAGCAGGGGAACATTTGATATATTCATCCAATTTCTATATGATGACAGGTTTTCACTGTGTTCATGTTATAGTTGGTATTATCTTTTTAATTGTCTGCTGGTTTAGAGCGAAAAGGGCTCATTTTACATCTCAGCACCACGTGTGTTTTGAGTTTGCTGCATGGTATTGGCATTTTGTTGATGTAGTATGGATCTTATTATTTATCTTTTTGTACTGGCTTAGTATATAAAATTTTGAGAAAAATTATAGGAATAGATCCTGGCATAAGGAATACAGGCTGGAGTGTAATAACTTTAGAAGAAAAAAATTACAATATTAAGTTAATAGGAAATGGTTCTATTTCAATAGATAGTAGGCTTAACACTAATGATCGATTGTTTAAGCTCTTCTGCAAGTTAAATAAAATAATTCAAGACTTCTCCCCTAATGAAGCTGCAATTGAGGAAATTTTTATAAACAAAAATCCTAAATCTTCAGTTACTTTATGTTATGCCAGAGGAGTGGCACTCCTTTCATTAACAGTAGCAAAATTAAGTATAACTGAATATAAAGCAAACTTTGTTAAAAAAAGCATTACGGGAAATGGCCATGCCGACAAAACACAGGTAATGTATATGGTTAAACAAATAACACAAAACTCAGATATAAAATGCCATAATAGTTCTGACGCTACAGCAGTTGCAATTTGTCATGCTTATAGTAAGAGCTAGTTTTTTATAAAATATTTTATGATCTATCAAATTTAATTTATAGTTTCGGAGGAGGTTTTATGCAAGCAAATGCTGTTTTAGGTGTAGGACATATTACTGCTGTTGCTATTGTTGCAGAAATGCCATCATGAGATTATGTTCAACAGTTTTGGGCATTCAATATAAGAGTTGGAATTTTGGTAATATAGTAGATTATATTTTATAATTTTATTTTTGTTTTAACAGGGTTGCTTGGTGAAGAGCTAGTGCGTCTATACAAACTAAAAGTATAGTTATACTAGTTTATAGAAGATGTATGCCTAAATTTTTTTGTTACTTTTTATTCTTTTTATCAAATAATTTGTTGACTATAAAGATAGTGTCTTTAATTTTTTAATATAATTTTAATTTTTATAAGCAAAATTTTGATTAATCCTATTAGCTTAGAAACACTAAACATCATTTCTATTTCAAATGAATTTAGTTCTATAGCTTTAAAGATCAATAGCCTTTTTCAATCTCTTTTATATATCAAAATATTTCATATTCCATTTATAATTCTATGGGTAATATCAATAGGAGTATTTTGCACTATTAAATTTAAGTTTGTAAACCTTAGTTTATTTAAACATGGTTTGCTTGTGTTACTTGGTAAGGATGAAAAACATAGTAATGGGCAAATCACGCATTTTCAAGCATTTTTCACTGCAATATCTGCCACAGTTGGTCTTGGTACAATATCAGGTGTAGCAATAGCGATAAGTATTGGTGGACCTGGAGCTATTTTTTGGATGGTCATAACAGGATTATTTGGTATGTCAGTGAAATTTGCTGAAGTAACATTAGGCTTGAAATATCGTACAAATGAAGAAAGAGTCGGTGGGCCTTTTCAATATATGAAACATGGATTAGCAGAAATTGGCTTACCAAAAATAGGAATGGTAGTAGCACTTACTTACGCTATTCTTTTAATTATTGCAATGATTTGCGGTGGCATACCTTTTCAGGCTAATCAAGTAGCAGCATTATTTAATAATCTCTTTCAATATGATAAAAGCTTTATTGTGCCTTTGATACTATCTTTACTTGTATGGCTTGTTATCATGGGTGGAGTGAAACGCATTGCTAAAGTTGCAACAAGTCTAGCACCTATTATGACTGTCTTATATATCATAGGGTGCATATTAATTATTTTTATGTATAGAGACGCACTGCCCAGTGCCTTATATTCAATAGTATCTGGTCTTTTTGGTAAGACAGCTATAGGTGGTGGGGCCATTGGCAGTCTAATCGCTGGAGTAAGAAGATCAGTATTTGCCAACGAAGCTGGCACTGCAACAGCAGCAATTGCTCATTATGCTACACAAGAAAATGAGCCAGTACGAGCAGGATGTGTAGCAATGATTGGACCATGTATCGATACAATAATAATTTCATTTTTAACTGGCATTGTTATTTTGGTTACTGGTTTCACTACACAGAATAACAACATAGAGGGCATAGTGTTAATCAAATCAATTTTTTCATCAATATCACCACTTTGGGGATATGTAATTTTTCCTTTTATTACACTATCATTTGCATTTTCAACCATAATAGCATATTCATATTATTGTGAGGTTGCCTGGGTTTATGTATTTAATAGTAGAAAAAGTATAATTCTATGCCACATTTTAATATTGATTCTGATATATATCAGTGGTTTATCGCAAGATGTTAAGTTGATTTCTTCTTTAGGGGATACTCTGTTTATGTGTCTTACCATTCCTAATGCAATTACAATTTACTTGCTAAGTAAAAAAGTAGGCAATCAATTAAATTCTTATATTCAGAAAGGACTGTTATGAACAAAATCTTCAACTTATTTATTACAATTCTTTGTTTATTTGCTAAAAATCTACATGCCTGTGAATTACATTTTAGCTACGACACAATTTTAGCTAAGATAAATGATTTCATCAATACGGCACTATTTTTTAAAATATTTGGAATCCCATTTATAGTATTAATATTATCCTTGGGTGCATTATTTTTTACTCTGCGTTTTAAGTTTATTAATATCAGGCTATTTAAGCATGCATTTGCAATTCTCATAGGAAAGTATGATGAAGATCATCATGAGGGAGACATAAGTCACTTACAGGCATTTGCATCTGCGCTTTCAAGCACTGTGGGCTTAGGTACAGTTGCAGGAGTTGCTATAGCTATATCTCTTGGAGGACCAGGTGCAGTTCCATGGATGATGATTGCTGGTTTTTTTGGCATGTCACTCAAATTTTCAGAGGTAACTTTAGCATTTAAATATCGCACTAAAGACTATGATCAGCTTTTTAGTGGTCCTTTTAAATATATGAGATATGGCTTAGAGGAGATAGGTTTCAAAAAACTGGGAATAGCTCTTGCTTCAATTTATGCATGTCTCTTAATATTATCAGGGCCGCTAGGTAGCGTAGCGTTTCAAACAAATCAAATGATCGCAATTATCTCAGGCAACATTGATTTTATAGATAACAACATATGGATATTTTCTTTAATTATCACTGCTTTACTTGGTCTTGTAATTATAGGTGGCATAGAGAGAATCGCAAAAGTTGCATCTTCACTTGTACCTGCAATGTCAATAATATACATTTTTAGCTGTGTTGTAATAATCATATTTAATATTGATAAATTAGGTGATGCGTTTCTACTTATGTTTCATGGCATGCTTAATGCTAAATCTGTAGGTGGAGGAGCTGTTGGAGCCTTTGTTGCTGGTATTCGTCGTGCGATATTCGCCAGTGAAGCTGGTATGGGATCTGCAGCTATCACACACGCAGCAACAAAAGATGAAGAACCTGTAAGAACAGGCTTTGTTGCAATGATAGAGCCATGTTTTGATACAATGTTAATCTGCTGTTTAACAGGGCTTATAATTGTCATAACTGGTGCATATCAGTACGCAGGGGATGGAATACTTATGACTCGTAAAGCTTTTGAAACCGTATCTTGGTGGTTTCCTATACTTCTGACAATAGCTGCACCACTGTTTGCATTTTCTTCTGTTGTTGTCTTTGTATATTGTTGTGAAATGAGCTGGCTGTACTTATTTAATGCAAAAAGTTTAATTGTTTATCGCATTATTGTGCTTGTGACAGCTTTTTTCTCTGGAATTTCAAAAAATATAATGAATATAGCAGGTATAGGAGATGCGCTGTTTATTTGCTCTGCCATCATTAACATGGTAGCACTTTTGTTTTTAAGTAATAAAATTAGTGATGAAGTTAAACTGTATCTGTCAAAATTAAAAAATCAAACTGCTAAGTAGTATGTATTAATCTGCAATGAAAAATATTAAAGATGCAACTTTTAGAATGTTGTTTCAATATATTAAGCCATACATTACATATTTTGTATTGGCTTACGTTATAGCAGTAACATCATCTTTAGCAATACTTACGCTTGGGCACGGTATACAAAATCTTATTGATTTATATTCTACACGTACTGGCTTGATGCTGATTAATAGTACTGTGTTTTTTTTATGTACTATAGTATTAGTTATAGGGCTTTCCTCTTTTTTTAGATTATACTTAGCAGGATACGGAAGTGAAAAGGTTCTAGCAAAGATTAGATATGACCTTTATAGTCATATTATAAATTTACCACCGAGTTTTTTTGAAGACATCAGTACTTCAGATATAACTTCTGCTTTAACAACCGACACAGTTGCACTTCAGCCTATACTTTCTGGTAGTATGCTGACAATAGTACGAAATTTTATTACGCTATTTGGCAGTGCTACTATGTTATTCTACACTAACTTTAAGCTCACTGTATATACTATACTTATAATACCATTTATTCTATTTATTCTGACATTGCTTGGTAGAAAAACACGCATGCTATCACGTTTAGTACGTGATAATATCAGTGATATGGCCTCCTTCAGTGAGGAGACTTATTTAGGTATAGTAACGATAAAATCGTTCGTTAGTGAGGAAAATCAAAAAAGAAATTTTTTCAAGTATGTGAATGAAATATTTAATTTATCTATAAAACTTACTTTCTTCCGTGCAATTCTAGTTGCTTTGATCATTACTTTTGTCATAGGTTCAGTAGGATTAGTATTTTGGCTTGGAATTCACGAAGTCTTACAAAACAACATGACTTCTGGAGCTTTATCGTCTTTTATATTCTACTCAGTACTTGCCACAAGTTCAGTAAATAGTATAGGTGATAATATCAATGATATACATAGAGCGCTTGGTGTTGCTGAGCGTATTTTTGAACTGATGTCTGCAAAAAGTAACATTATTTCTTCTGCTCTTGCTACCAAGGTAACAGCAGTCTCAAAATGTATAGCTTTTAGTAACATTACTTTTTATTATTCATCCAAACGGCAGCCCGCTTTGAACAATGTATCATTTATTATCAATAAAGGAGAAACTGTTGCACTTGTGGGACCATCAGGTAGTGGAAAAAGTACCATTTTAAAGCTTCTACTACGTTTTTATGATCCAAATGAAGGTAATATCACAATTGATGATACTGATATAAGATCACTTACAATGGAGAGTTTGCGTTCCTTATTTGGCCTAGTGCCACAGGATCATACAATATTTTCGTGCTCAATTATGGAGAATATACTTTACGGTAATCCAGACGCTACTTACGAAGAGGTAAGACAAGCGGCAGTAAGTGCCTATGCATTAGAATTTATTGATAAACTACCTAAGAAGTTTGAGTCATTTATTGGCAATAAGGGACTTAAGTTATCTGAAGGACAAAAGCAGCGCATAGTAATAGCTAGAGCAATATTGAAAAATCCACAGGTGCTTATACTAGATGAAGCAACCTCTGCGCTTGATTCAGAAAGTGAGCATTTAATTAAAAAAGCATTAGACAAGCTGATGACTAATAGAACTACTTTAGTTATAGCTCATCGTCTTTCTACAATACTTAAAGCTGATAGAATTATTGTAATCAATGATGGTAAAATAGAAGAAGTAGGAACGCATAAGTTACTTATAGAGCAAAATGGATTGTATTCTAAGTTAGCAAAATTGCAGTTTCACTGTAGCTAAATTATTATCTTCGCTTTTTTTTTTGCAGGCAAAAAATATTGGAAATAGATAATAGTCAAGTGTATTACTTTATGTTAAATACAATGTAGAAAGTTATATTAGATTAAGCGAATGAAGAGTTTAAGATTCATCGGTAAAGTAGTAGGGAAGGTCTTTCCTGCTAAGATAATAAGTACTTTTTTTGGCATGGGATATCTGCCAATTTGGCAAGAACATTGGGCTTCTCTTTTTGCATTAATTATGTCTTATATATCACTTTATCTCTCATATGGGTCTTTTCTTCTATCATATGATATCACAGGTATTGCTTTTGTAGCTGCAGTATTCTTTTTAAAACTTTCAATTGCCTTTTTTATCATTCAAACTATTGCAATCTTTATTTTCCAAATAAATGAGCCAGGTGCAAACAGTAATGAAAACATCATTATCCATATAGTATTAGCACAACTGCTTGTGGTAGCTCTTACAATGCCAGCAACATTGGCGATATTTCATAGTATAGCTGGTCTTTATGATCAAATGTGTAAAAAAATGTTCATATGCCCCAAATGGATAAATTCTTTTACTTATTTTCTCATATTTTTTATAATTCCTTATCTATTTTTCAATATTATCGTCATGATGAAACCATGGCCAATTGTCACAATACAACTTCACTATAATAATGTATTGTCAATTACAGCAGAAGGAGCCATTTATATACTTTATACAATAATATCCATATACTTAGTGGCATGCGTGTTTTTTGATTTGACTATACATGATGCTAGTGTCTTTAATCAATATATTTTCAATAATATTAAAGCTTTAAATGTTGATCTTTATAAAATGTCAAAAAAGCTTGTTTGATATTAATTGTGTATGTATAAAATACATGTTTTAAAGACATATAATAGTGGATTTTCAAAATATTATTAACGCCTTGGGGGGTTATTGGCAAAAGTACGGTTGTCTAATCATTTGTCCTTATACTACAGAAATAGGTGCTGCAACTTTACATCCTGCAACAGTTATGTCTGTAGTTGGTAATAAATCAGCAAAGATAGCGTATGTACAACCAGTTATTAGACCTGCCGATGGTCGTTATGGACAAAATCCAAATCGTCTATATCAACATCATCAATACCAAGTAATAATAAAACCTTCAGTGAATGATCTACAAGATCTTTACTTAAAGAGTTTATTAGAACTTGGAATATCAACTAAAAGTTATGATATTAAATTTATCGAAGATGATTGGGAAAATCCAAGTATTGGTGCATGTGGCCTTGGTTGGGAAGTAACGTGTAATGGAATGGAAATAACACAATTTACATATATTCAGCAAGTTGGAGGAATAGACTGCTGTTCTATTGCTGGAGAAATTGCTTATGGCTTGGAACGCTTAGCAATGTACATACAAAAAGTAGATAACGTTTATGATATTAAATGGGATAACTCTGGTATAACTTATGGAGATATATTTAAGCAAAGGGAATATGAGTTTTCTAAATTAGCTTTAGATTATTATGATACTGGAGTGTTAAATCAACAATTTTCAGATGCAGAAAAGCTGTGCTTGTTTCTGATAGAGAATAATATGCCATTAGCTGCATATGATCAATGTATTAAAGCCAGCCACCTGCTTAACTTGCTTGATGCTAGAGGCTATTTAGGAGTGAATGAGCGTGCAGTATACATTGCACGCGTGCGAGAACTTGCAAAATATTGTTGTAAATTGTATATGGATAATTCAAATGCTTCCTAATTTACTGTTTGAATGTATTATGGAGGAGATTCCTCCAAAAATGCAAAGTAATGCTGTAATTCAAATAAAAAACTATATAGATAGTGCTTTAAATAACGGTAATATTAAGTTTCAATCTACTGACGTCTTTATAACTACACGTCGCTTTGTAATACTAGTCAATAAACTAGATGCACAAAAATTAGACGAAGAAATTAAAGGCCCAAACATTAATGCACCAAAAAAAGCAATAGAGGGTTTTCTTAGAAAAACAAAAAAAAACATAGATGAATTGTTAGTGCGTGAAATTAAGAATGAAAAGTTCTATTTTGCTTGTAATATCAATACTCAAATAAATTTAGAGGAGTTTTTCAAAAAAGTTTTAGAAGAGATGTTAAGAGATTTTTCTTGGCCTAAATCAATGCGTTGGGGAAATGTGAAAGAAAGATGGATAAGGCCAATACGAAGTATGTTGTGTATTCTAGATGATAGAGTAATACCTGTTACATTTGCAGATATTGTAGCTTCTAATGTTACTTTTGGACACCGATTTCTTTCAATAAAAAAATTTAATGTAAGCAAAATAGACGATTACTTAAATTTCTTAGATGAAAATTATGTAATATTAGATCAAAATAAAAGGAAAGAATATATACTCAAGCAAATCCGTGAATTTGAAATTGATAACAAATTACAGCTTGAAGAAAATGAAAAGTTATTAGATGAGCTAAATGGTTTAGTAGAATACCCAATTGTTCTATTTGGTGAAGTCGGTAATTTTGATTTACCTGTAGAAGTAATATCGAGTGTAATATGTAGTCAACAAAAATACCTTATACTTAGCCGCTATAAGAATGATAAGAAAAAGATATCTCATTTTGCAACTGTAGTAAGTGTTATAAATGATCAAGTGATACAGGGTTATGAAAGGGTGTTATCAGCACGGCTGACTGATGCTCAGTTTTTTGTAAATCAAGATAAAAAATATAATCTTGATTATTATAGCAATAAATTAAACTTAATATCATTTCATGATCATTTGGGTAGTGTTACAGAAAAGGTGAAGCGTATTACTGCTCTAGCTAAGTACATTGCAATATGGATACCCCTTGCTTCTTTACTAAAAGTTGAACGAGCAGCAACGCTTGCTAAAGCAGATTTAGCAACATCTATGGTGAGGGAGTTCCCAGAGTTGCAAGGAGTAATGGGTGGGTATTATGCTAGTTATTTTAATGAAGATAAAGAAGTAATAGATGCTATAATTAATCATTATCTGCCACTTGGTCCTAAGCAGAATTGCCCTTCATCTACCATAACAATTGCTATAGCTCTTGCAGATAAAGTAGATAACCTTGTAGGTTTTGCCATAGCCGGTGAAAAGTTTTCTAGTTCTAGTGATCCTTTTGCACTGAGAAGAAATGCGATAGGTTTGATACGCATAATACTTGAAAATAATTTAAATATATCGATTAACCTACTACTAGATAAATCAGCTTCATTGTATCCAAAATCTCTATTTAGCAAAAAGCTTGAAAGACAAAAATCAAGTAAAAAACAAGTAGTAGAAATTGTATTTAAGTTCTGTTTAGAGCGCTTTAAGGTTATTCTAAGAGAGATAAATCTTCCTAAGAACATTATTGAGTCTATTCCTATTGAGGGTAAAATAATTGATTTCTTAAATATTAAGAAAAAAGCAATTATCCTGAATAACTATATTAAAACTGATAATGGAAAACATATCTTAAATACTTATAAGAGGGTTAATAACATAATCAATAAGTCTAATGCAACTTATGAACCAAAAAAACTAAATAAGTTAATGTTGTATAGCATAAAATCATTGATAGAAAAGGAAGAAATAGTTTTATTAAAACGTATAAAATCTACTTATAAAGATGTAAAACACATAATTAAAAAAGATGACTTTACTATAGCACTTGATGAATTAGTAGGATTTTATTCAATTGTAAACGATTTTATGGACAATGTTCAAATTAACTGTGACTCCGAGAAATTAAGAAGAAATAGGATGAACTTAATTGTTGCTATACATCAAATTTTTCACTTAATAGCTGACTTTAGTAAAGTCTTAGGACACTAAATCTATTAAAAGCATAAGTCATCATATAAACCTTATGTCCTTTTGTAATGTAGTATAGCTTCCAGATAAATTAAAAATCAGCGTAAAAATAGATAACTTAGAGATATGAGGGAGCGCTCAACTATCTATAGGTGTCAAGTCAAGGAAAAAATATGAAAGAGGAAAAAGTTTATTCTAATATAGATATAAATACAATCACTAAATAAGCAAATTTTTTACTTTATTAGCTATATTTGTAAGGATTAAACACCTCATTTTTAATTTCTACCTTACTATTTTTTAGATTTTCATTTAATAATCTTAAAACTGGTTTGAGGTCGTCGTTGAGTGATAAAACATATACCTCTTTAACACAATTGTTTAGAGCATTTTTTTTAGCTTCAACTATTTGTGCATCTAAAAGATCACATTTGTTTAAAACTACAACTTCCTTCTTACTCATTAAACTTTCATTATAAAGCATCAGTTCATTGCGTATGCATTTATAATCTGCAAGTACATCATCACTTGTGCAATCAATTAAATGCAGCAAAACCTGGCACCTTTCTATATGTTTTAAAAATTTATGACCAAGCCCCACTCCTAAATGAGCATTAGCAATCAGACCGGGAATATCTGCAATGACTATTTCTTCATCATCTATACTAGCTACCCCAAGATATGGTCTTAAGGTAGTAAAAGGATAGTTATCAACTTTTGGCCTGGCATGAGAACAACGCGTTAGAAAAGTTGATTTTCCAGCATTTGGCAAACCAATAATACCAATATCAGATAATATTTTTAGTTTTAATACTACATATTTTTCTTCTCCTTTTTGGCCGCAAGTAAAATGTCTTGGTGCTCTATTGGTTGAAGTTTTAAAATGAGAATTACCTATTCCTCCTGAACCACCCTTTACTATCAAAAATTGCTTATTTATCTCATCAACGTCAGCAATAATGGCATCTTCTTCTATAACTTGCGTACCGACTGGCACTTTAATTATTATATCTTCTCCAGATGGACCAGACCTATCTCTTCCTGCACCACTTTTCCCATTTGGAGCTTTAATATGTTGATTATAGCGAAAGTTAAGTAAGGTATTTAAGCCTTGATCTGCAACAAAAATAATATCTCCTCCCTTACCGCCATTGCCACCATCTGGACCACCAAATTCAACATATTTTTCACGGCGGAAACTTGCAGCACCACTACCACCATTGCCAGCTTTTAAGTATACTTTAACTTCATCAATAAAGCTCATGAAAACCTATACTTCAAGTTGCTCTTCAATTCTAATTAATTCATTATATTTTGCCAATCTTTCTGAGCGAGAAAGTGACCCTGTTTTTATTTGTCTGCAGCCAAATCCCACAGCTAAATGGGCAATTGTCACATCTTCAGTTTCACCTGAACGGTGAGAAATAATAGTCTTATAAGAATGCGAATGCGCCAGTTCTATGGCATTTAAAGTTTCAGTTAAAGTACCTATTTGGTTGGGCTTAATTAGCACTGAATTTGCCATATTCATCTCTATTCCTTTCTGAATTAAATTACAGTTTGTGACAAATAAATCATCCCCAACAAGTTGTACTTTTTTGCCGAGTTTTGTGGTTAACAGCTGCCAACCTTGATAATCATCCTCACTAAGCCCATCTTCTATTGATGTAATTGGATATTTATCTACTAGCTTTTGGTAATAAGCTATTAATTCTTCTGAACTCAACTCCTTATTTGCAAATTTATATAGATTATTTTTGTAAAAAGTTGATGCTGCAACATCCAACCCTAAAGAGAAATCTTGAGAATATTCAGATTTTTCTATAGCTTCCAATATTAAATCCAAAGCTTCTTCGGTTTTATTCAGATTTGGAGCAAATCCTCCTTCATCACCAACACTTGTACTGTAGTTTTTCCTTTTGAGTATTTCTTTTAAATTATGAAAAACCTCTGAAGATTTTCTGATGGCCTCTCCAAAAGTGCTAGCTTTTACAGGTATTATCATAAATTCCTGAAAATCTAGCATGTTATCAGCATGTGCACCGCCATTAATGATATTGATGAATGGTACTGGCATTATATGTATACCACCTAAGTATTTAAACAGTGGTATATTTAAAGAACAAGCAGCAGCTTTAGCTACTGCTAAAGATGCCCCTAAAATAGCATTGGCACCAATTCTTGATTTATTTTTCGTACCATCTAGGTCAATTAAAGCTTCATCTACTTTTTTTTGCTCTGTTGCATTCATACCACTTAAGCGTTTTGCAATTTCTGTGTTTACTGCTTGTACTGCTTTAAGTACTCCTTTGCCACAGTAACGATGAGGATCATTATCCCGTAGCTCCAATGCTTCCATTGCTCCAACTGAAGCCCCAGAAGGAACAGATGCCCTGCCAACTGAGCCATCGCATAAACGTACTTCTACTTCAATCGTTGGGTATCCTCTACTATCTAATATTTCACGTGCAAATATACTGTTAATCCTTTCTTTCATTCTTATTGCTTATATAACTTAAAATGCCATACTAAAATGCATTATCTATACATATGAAAATAGTAAAGGGAATGGAATATGATACAAGATAAAAAATTAAATAAGTTAGATTTAATATCAACATTGATTTTCATAGTAGCTTTAGCAGCGATACTTTTTTTTGCAGGTATCAAAATAAATAGTGGAATTGTACAATCTTTATTTCTTATAACGGGAGCAGGAACACTGTTTTTAATGCTGACTGGGTATTTTATCAATAACCCTAATGAGGCAACGATAGTTGAGCTTTTTGGCCATTATATTGGAACTTATTTTAACCCTGGGATTTTCGTTACAGTACCACTTTCTTCTAAATACCCTGTTTCTCTAAGATTTAATAGTATTAATACAGACAAAATTAAAGTTAACGATGCAAATGGCAGTCCAATTGAAATCTCAGCAGTGATTGTATGGAGGGTAGATAGCCCAGCTAAGGCATATTACAATGTTAACGATTATATGCAATTTGTTTCAGTGCAAAGTGAATCAGTAATAAGAGAGTTAGCAAGTAACTACCCATACGATAGTGAAAATGATGAAGAATCTTTACGCAAGAACTCAGATACTATTTCTGATGAGCTGAAGTCAATGTTGCAAAAGAGGTTAAGTATTGCAGGGGTGGAAATTACAGAAGCTAAAGTGTCACATTTAGCGTATTCACCAGAAATTGCACAAGCAATGCTTAGGCGTCAACAAGCACACGCCATCACATCTGCAAGAAGGCATATAGTACAGAACGCTATAAGCATCACTGAGGAAGTAATTGAACATTTTGAAAAGAATAAAGGGATACAATTAGATAGTAAAGAAAAGGCTCAATTGATTAATAATTTATTAGTAACATTAGTTTCAGAGCGTGATGTGCATCCAACAATTAATTTACGTAATGAGTAATTAACACTATTATACAAGATAGTTTAAGTTCGCTAAAAGTAATGGATCAGATAAAATTAGTCATAGAAAATGCATGGGAAAATAAAATATCGAATAATGCAGAACTTAAAGCAGCTATCCGAGAAACATTGAGTTTATTAGATGTAGGTAAAATTAGAGTAGCGGAAAAAGATGTATCTGGATTATGGAAAGTAAATGATTGGACGAAGAAAGCTATACTGCTTCATTTTCGTACTGTAGATTCATCACTCATAAATTTTGGTAATTCAGCAGCGAAGAATGAGAAGACATGGTGGTTTGATAAGGTTAGTGGTAAATTTGATAACTGGGATCAAGAGAAATTTTTAAAATCTAAAATTAGATCCGTACCTAACTCTTTCGTTCGTTATTCTGCTTATGTTGGTGAAAACGTTGTGCTGATGCCAAGCTTTGTTAATGTGGGAGCATATATTGACTTTGGCACTATGGTAGATAGTGGCGCCACTATCGGTAGTTGCGCACAAATAGGGAAAAATTGCCACATTTCAAGTAATGTAGTTATAGGTGGTGTGCTTGAACCTCTGCAGGCGACTCCTGTTATTATAGAAGATAATTGCTTTATTGGAGCAATGAGCGGAGTAACTGAGGGTGTGATTGTTAAAGAAGGTTCAGTCTTAGCTATGGGCGTATGTATTGGAGCATCGACCAAAATAATAGACCGCAAAACCGGTAAGATACATTATGGGGAAATACCTCCATACTCTGTAGTTGTTCCTGGTTCTATTTCTTCTGAAAACAATGTCTCTCTTTACTGTGCTGTAATTGTCAAAAAAGTAGATGAGAAAACGCGTGCTAAAACTTCGATAAATGAATTACTTAGGGAGTAATATCAAATTTCTAAACTAAGCATAAATTCAAAAAAACATTTTCATCTCATACTCCTGTAATTAAAAAGAAAAATTTAAAATTTGTTTCATCTTATAATTGTTTTATAGAGTTCTCTGAATCATTATTTATTTTGATCTTATCTTTTTTCGACCTATTGTTGATTTAGTGCCAATCTGGAGA
The DNA here is from genome assembly GCA_016860565.1 of Candidatus Mesenet longicola. GTDB lineage: Bacteria > Pseudomonadota > Alphaproteobacteria > Rickettsiales > Anaplasmataceae > Mesenet > Mesenet longicola. Next base: position 15,916 of record BNGT01000034.1, read on the forward strand.
AAAAGCACGTGTACAACATCAGAGAGAGGAGCGTTTTTAGCCCTTTTCACGGATTCCCACCATGAAAGGACTACCAGTTGATAATTGGAAGCGCTATGGTTATATGTTTTAAGGCATATAACTATAAGGATATCACCCTTACTT
>BNGT01000035.1 GCA_016860565.1 Candidatus Mesenet longicola
CCATTGACCTTTGAAGGATATTGCAATAAGGATGTTTTCGAGGCTTGGTTTGAGCAGTTTTTAACTCCAATTTTAAGGTCTGGCCAAACTGTAATTCTTGATAACGCTACTTTTCATAAATCTAAAAAAATAGATAATCTTGCTAAAGGAGTTGGTGCTGAAATTCTTTATCTTCCTCCATATTCTCCAGACTTTAACAAAATTGAGCATCAGTGGTTTGCTATAAAGAACAGAGCTAGAAAAAATATCCCTATTTTTAAGTCTTTCCGTCAAGCTGTTGATTCTGCTTTTTTATTCTGACTATTATGAGAAGAGCTATAACTGGCCGCTCAAGCATATTGCATCTTAAAACGTTTAATCCCTTAAATGATTTGTATGGGCTCTCACCTATTGAAGCTGCAGCATATAGTATAGATCAGCACAATCAAGCTGGAGCTTGGAACCAGGCAATGCTGCAAAATGGGGCAAGACCAAGTGGTGCATTAATTGTACAATCTGCAAAGGATGGAAGTGGTGGACATTTAAGTTCTGAACAATATATGCGTCTTAAAGAACAAATTGAATCGTACTATACCGGTTCAAGGAATGTAGGAAGGCCAATTCTGCTAGAAGGAGGGTTAGATTGGAAGGAAATGAGTTTATCGCCAAAAGATATGGATTTTATTAAATCCAAAAATAGCTCAGCTCGTGATATTGCTTTAGCATTTGGAGTGCCACCGCAGCTACTTGGAATTCCTGGAGATAACACCTATAGCAACCTAATTGAGGCTCGCTTATCCTTATGGGAACAAACAATACTGCCAACACTTGAGAATATTATTGGTCACTTTAATTCATGGTTGGTACCTAAATTTGGTAATGATCTTTGTTTATCATATGATAAAGACGCAATAGAAATATTGATAGAAAAAAGACAAAAACTTTGGCAGTACGTACAAAATGCAAGTTTTATGACCATTAACGAAAAGAGGGAGGCATTTGGCTTACCTAAAACACTAGGTGGTGATGTTATAGATAAATAATATTTTTATTACAAGGAGATAGCACATGAATAAAAAGTTTTTTAGCTCGGCATTATCACTCAAAAGCGTTGGAGAGAACGGCATATTCTCTGGCTATGCGAGTGTGTTTAATATTATTGATGAGCAAGATGATGTAATATTACCAGGAGCATTTACAGAAACCATATTAAAAAAAGCTGGTAGAATAAAGTTATTGTGGCAACATCAACACGATGAGCCTATTGGCAATATTTTAGAAATCAACGAAAATAAAGTTGGTCTTTATATAGTAGCAAACCTGCTGCTTGACCTACAAAAAGCAAGGGAAGCATACGTAATGCTAAAGTCTGGTACAATTGACTCCTTATCAATCGGTTATGTACCTTTGCAGTACGATATTGATCAAAAAACAGGTGTGAGAGCCTTAAATAAAGTAGATTTGTGGGAAGTAAGTTTAGTAACATTTCCAGCAAATTCACATTCGCGTGTAATTAACATTAAGGATAAAACAAAGGAAGAAGCCAACTTAATTTATGCAATAGAGAAGGCAAAAGAAATATTAAAATTTAAAAATTCCTACACTCAAGTTAAAATTAAAGATTTTTAGAGTCACCAAGATTTAATACAGAACGCACAAAAGGTATTGTTACACCAGTAGACCTATACATTAATTTTTCATCAATTATATCAACAATGTGCCTTACTCTACTTAAGGAACGTTCAGATTGTGTTAATATATAATTAATTACCCTGGAACTAACTTGCAGCTGCCTATCTGTTAATTGTTTTATTAGCAAAAGCCTAAGTAATTCCTCATTTTCTAATGTAATTCCTACACTGATTGTAGATAGTATCCGTGATTTTAAATCATTGAGCTTAAAGGTCAAAGCACTAGGTGCTAAAGATGAAGTTAAAAGCAACTTTTTACTATTTTCTTTCGCATAATTATAGCAATGTAGAAACAGTACCTCGTTTTGGATTTTTTCTATATCTTCCAAGATAAAAGCATTGCTAGAATTTACAGCATCAACAAAATTATTAAGGTTAATAAAAATAGCTCCATTGAACTTCTGCCAGATATGAGCAAGATGAGTTTTACCTGAACCAGAGGGACCATATAGAATTAAACAGTTCCACGTTTTGTTATCTACTATAAAGTCATGTGCACATTTATTTCCTGTCAGAATTATATAATCTTCATGGGCATAGCTTTCTTGATGCTCAAAAAGGCTTAGTTGCATTTACTCTTGTTATAAAATTCACTGTTAATATAGCTATTTACAACAGCCTTTATAAAAACGCAAGAAATTGCAGTAATTGGGATAGAAAATAGTATACCTAAAAATCCAATCTGTGAGGCACAAATTGTCATGCCAATAATAATCCAGATAGGATGCAGTTTTACTTTTTTGCCGATAAGAAGTGGAGTGATTACCATACCTTCTACTGCTTGTCCAATGATAAAAAGTGATAGAACTGCAAGGTACATAAATAAAGTATCAAATTGTGATATTGCGATGAGTAATGCAAGCATTGTACATGAGAAAGAACCGATATATGGTATAAAAGTCATAATGCCGGAAATCAGACCAGTTAGTAGCCAGTAATTCATATTTAATATCTTAAGTCCAATTGAATAAAATATTGTCATTATCAGGCAAACACTCACTTGGCCTCTAAGATATGCTGATATTAATGAATCAATCTGAATAAAATAATTTTTTACTACGTCACGATAAGATATAGGTATTAGACTATTGATGCTTCTAATTATTGAAGGCCAGTCATATAGCATATAAAATAACAAAATAATAGTAATGAATATGAGCACCAACGTATTGATTAAATCAATGCTTGAACTAAGAGCATTTGTTATCAGACTTTTTATGATTTTAGATAACGAGCTAAGAAATGTTATTATAGTATGACTCTCAAATAAATTCTCTGGCAGATTGTTCATCATGTTCATTGCCTCACTGAGGCTAGTCATATCTTCGTATATCTTAAGTAATGCAGGCATGATTTGATCTTTTATAAGTGGCATTTTTTCATTAATCAAAAATCTTGATAGAGAAATCAGCTGCACATACGCAATGGGAGCAACTATGATTAAAAAAGCTAAAAATAACATTAGAAAAGTAAGTAATACAAGCAATACAGAGCAAGATCGTGGTAGTTTATATTTTTCTAATTTATTTATGCAAGGGTTAAGTAAATATGCTACAACTGCTGCAACTGCAAGCGGAGATAATATTGGCTGTGTAATATACAATGTTGCTATAAATAATAATGCTACCAGGCAGCTAGTAATGTAGTAATTCAACTTATTGCTCATTATGCTGTTAAGACAAAAACATATATTAAACTATAAAACTTAGATTGTATCACCTTATGTAGAGATATTTTGTTGTGGATCGATTTCTTGAATGGTGCCTACATCGCTTAATTCACTACTTTGTTCTACAACCATACGATAAGTACTCAGCCCCATCATTATTACTGCATATAAAGTTCCTATTGCTACACTAAAATTGAAATAATAAGTAACATCATTACCTAAATTGAATGTTGCGTTTTCTATTATGAAACTACCTTTTTTTTCTAAAAAGCCGACTACCTTATTTGCAATAGCAACTAAATCTAACATGAGCATTGCAAATAAGATATTTAAGATTGTTTTATGTTTTTTCTTTTCTTTTTGAGCTTCACTAGAATTACGGTCGTGATTTCTACAGTATATAGCAATAGGATAAAATATAAATATACTCATTAGTGTTCCAGCAAAGCTAAATATAGTATTTAGGTTAGCACTACCACCCTCTTTGGAAGAAATGCCGAATATACTAGTTAAGCTTATGATCTGTGCTATGGTGGCAATGCTACTTATAAGTGCAATCGAATAACTTATTATTCTAATCTTTCTTGTATCTTTTTTATATTCTTTGTCTTTTGACAAATGGTGCAGGCTAATTATTGATATCATAATAGATATTGATGATATTAGTAATGCCAAAGAAATATTAGCAATGATAATACCTTGTTTTTCTCCATTTTTGTTAAACTGTGACGCTATTCTAATGATAAGGTTAGCTATATAAGCAAAATAAATAACAAGGCCTAATCGATATTTCAATAAGCCATATAATTTCTCATTTGGATACTTAAAATAGTTTGAGATATTCATCTCTATAGTTATACCATTAGTTAATTTTTTAGCAATAATTAATATATACCTTAGCCAGAATAGCAACTTGAATGTGAAACAATATTTGAATTTTATATTTTCACTGTTATATTATCAACTTAAATACAAATAATAGTTATGTTAAGGATATTACTTTTATTAGGAATAGTAGTAGGTATTGCAAGTTTACCAATAATAAGTGATAGATTTTTTGCGCAAAATAAAAAATCGCTTAATAAGGAATCAGTTGAGAAGATAGTAGATGATTATATCAGTGACAACCCAAGTAAGATTTTAGATTCTATAATCCGTTGGCAAATAGATAATGAAAAGAAAAATAATGAAGTAAGAAGTAATGAAGTAAAAGAACAGATAAAGGTTTATAGAAATGAGCTGCTAGATTTTTCTTACCCCACTGTAGGGAATAAAGATAGCAAGATAGTAGCTGTTGAGTTCTTTGATTATGCATGTGGATACTGTAAAAAAATGAAGGATGATGTGAAAAAGCTTATTGCTGGTGGCACGGTAAAATATGTGTTTAGAGATTTGCCAATACTTGGCGATAATTCACTAAGAGCAACAAGAGCGGCTTTAGCGGTATATTTCATTGATAATAATAAATATTTAGATTTTTACGATGCTGCTTTAAGTTATAGTAATTCCCTTACCGATAATGCTATTTATGAGATAATCAAGAGTATAGCAGTTGATAATCATGATTTTGATAATTCCCTAAACGAAAATGCTGACAAAATTGATGTCATGATTGGGAAAAGCAGGGAGTTAGCAAATAATTTAGGTATAAATGGAATTCCAGTTACAATAATAGGTGATAGTTTATTTTCTGGTGCAGTAGGTTATGATGTATTATACAAGAAAATTAATGATAATTAACTTTCTTTGCACAAAATTTATGTTCCTCTCTTTTCATTAGCCTAATTATATTTTCATAGTGTCGCATTATTATTAGGGGTGTGGCTACAATCAACACTACTAATGCGTTTTTAAAGTAGAAAAGTGATATCATTGTTGAAACTATAGTGGCAATTAATGAAGAAAGTGAAGAGTAGCGAAAAATTATAAAAACTGTAGCCCATGTGCAAATGAATATTGCGCTAACATATAAGTTTATTGCTAGCAATACTCCTATTGTTGTTGCAATACCTTTTCCACCTTTAAATTTTAGCCATATTGGAAACATATGCCCTAAAATAGCTGCAATTGCGGCTAAAGAAGTATGGTCATGATAAATATTTTGCATTGCGTATATTGCTATAAATCCTTTAAGGCTATCTAAAAGTAGAGTTGCAATTGCTATTTTTTTTGAGCCTGCTCTCAGTACATTTGTTGCACCGATATTGCCCGAACCTACTTTCTTTATATCTATTCCATTTATTCTGGTGAGGATTAGACCAAACGGTATTGAACCTATAAAATAAGATATAAAAAGTATTATGTATTTATCCATACATCCTTAAATTTATGCTTGTGCTCTACTTGGTACTCGTGCAAAAATTGGTTGCATCTTATTATATAGGCTGTGTGCACAGTTACCTATACCATCACCTAACCCATATAGCAAATTATCATTAACATCAGTTAGAGCGCTAGATATTAGCTGACAACATACTTCCTTTATGCCTACTTCTGCAGACTCTGATGTTTCATTACCTATTACAGTTTCATTATTGTTACTTTCCACTGTAGTTTCCTTTTCAACTACAGCTTCCTCTTTTTTATAATTATATAAATATAAAGCAGTTATCATAGGAATAGCAAATATTCCAGCTGTACCCATGCTTGTTGCTGTAAACACGGCAAGTGTTGCTGCAGCTATACCCATAACAGCTATTCCTAAAGCAGCAATTCTTCCTGCCATTGCTATTTTTCTATTTTCTTCTTTCATACTTAAACTTCCTGTTATAGCTGTTTTTGCCGCTACTACTGCGGCTTTTATAGCTGCAATTGCAGCCATAGCAACTAGTATTGCCATAATTGCACAGAGAGCTGAAACTACAAAACTAGATATTCCAGATAAAGTTGTCAAAAGAAAAACTACGGCAGCAAAACCTAAAAGTAATTTCTTATCATTCATAATCATATCCCCCACACTTAAAGTTAATTTTAGACTATATCAAAATTTTTGTTAATGTTTAGTTAAAAATCTTTTGCCGGAGTGATTTGGAGGACTAATGATTCCTTCTTTTTCCATACGTTCAATAATATTTGCAGCTCTATTATAACCTATTCTAAGTTGACGTTGTATATAGCTAGTTGAAGCTTTTTTATCTTCCAGTACTACAGATACTGCTTGTCTATATAGCTCATCACTTTCACTATCATCCTCATCTACTGATGAAGAGCTTTCATCGTCTTTGGTAATCTCATCCATATATTCTGGTTTGCCTTGAGACTTTAAGTGATCAACGATATCCTGTACTTCTTTATCACTGACAAAAGGGCCGTGTATACGCTTAATTTTACTGCCACCTGACATATAAAGCATATCTCCCATACCAAGTAACTGTTCTGCCCCTTGCTCACCCAAAATTGTGCGACTATCAATTCTTGAAGTTACGGCAAAGCTGATTCTGGTAGGAAAATTTGCTTTTATTACACCTGTAATTACATCTACTGACGGACGCTGAGTTGCCATGATAATATGAATCCCTGCAGCACGTGCCATTTGAGCTAGTCGTTGAATAGAGGATTCAATTTCCTTGCCGGCAACAAGCATAAGATCTGCCATTTCATCAACAATAACAATTATATAAGGAAAAACTTCCATTCTTACCGGTGTTTTTTCAAATAAAGGCTCGCTCGTATCTGGATGAAAACCAACTTGAACATTATATTCAAGTTTTTGCCCTCTGCTTAAGGCCTCTGTAATTTTTTCATTGTAGCCAATAATATTTCTTACTCCAGCATAGGACATCATCTTATAACGAGACTCCATTTCCTTCACAACCCATTTTAAGGCAACAATAGCTTTTTTAGGTTCTGTGACAACTGGAGATATAAGATGTGGTATCGCGTCATATATGGATAATTCCAGCATCTTAGGATCAATCATTATCATCTTGCATTGGTTTGGGCTTAACCTGTATACTAGCGATAAAATCATGGTATTTATCGCAACTGATTTACCAGAACCTGTAGTTCCGGCAACTAAAAGGTGTGGCATTTTTGTGAGATCCGCAATAACTGGCTCACCATTAATGCTTTTGCCAAGTGCTATAGGTAATTTTAGCCCTGAATTTTTGTATTCATCAGTTTCTAGCAGATCACGCAACAAAACTATTTCTCTATTTTTATTTGGCAGCTCTATCCCCATTGCGTTACGACCAGGAATAATAGAAATGCGCGCAGACAGCGCACTCATTGATCTAGCTATATCTTCCGCAAGACCAATAACTCTTGATGATTTTGTTCCAGCTTGTGGTTCAAGCTCATATAAAGTAACAACAGGGCCATAACGAACGTTTATAATTTGCCCTTGTACACCAAAATCACTCAGCACTTGCTCTAAGAGGGATAGCGTTTGTTGACCTTCAGATTCATCTAGTTTCTTGCTAATTTGTTGCTCTGATTTGGATAGTAAATCTGTATTTGGAAAGATAAATTCACTTTTTGGCTTACTGTCAAATTTAAATTTATCGTCAAACTTTAATTCATTAACGTATAATTTATCTGTTATGAGATCATTTTTTAATTGTTTTATTGGTTCTGCTTCTATTTTTATGGGTTTTAATTCTATATTCTTATCTGTTATATTATCATAAAATTCATACCTTAATTTTAGTTTGCAGATCCGGTGATACAAAAAAGCTATAGATTTTACTATACGATGCCAACCAACTATACCAGCAATACTGACAAGAATTACACTTATCAAAGCATAATCAGGATAAGCAGCAAATATATTACCAATTATTCCACCATGCCTATACCTGTTAATTACAGTCAGAGATAATTTCGAAAGTATAGCACAGAGGCTAAGTGTAAATAATGAGATATTAAGTATAGTATATATCCTGTTTTTTTTTGTATGAAGAATAAATAAAATGATAGCAAGTGGTATTATTATACTACCTAAACCTAAAAATTGGATAAATATATCTGCAACATAAGAACCAAAAATCCCAGTTATGTTTTGTACTTTCTTATTTGTTGCTGTGTTAAGCGAGGGATCAGTGTTATGATAGCTCAAAATTGATAAAAGAAGAAAAGTTGCAAAGACAAAAGATATGACTAATTTCACATATGTAAGCAGCTTACTTCGCATAGTAGTATATAGTGTATTTAATGAAGTGGATCAATATCAGTAGCAAAAATGGAGCAATATCAATCCCATAAAATGACGGTATATACTTTCTGATAAAGCTAAGCGGAGGAGATACAATTTTATTTAAAGCAGTAATTATACTATATATTACTTGATTATATCGATTAACAATATTAAACCCAATGAGCCAGCCTAAGATTAACCAAGAAAGTAAAATAAAGCTGTAGATATCAAGTAGCATATTAACTAAATATAGTATAGGGTGCATAAATTAATCATTTTAATCGTTATGCATAGTAGCAATTAATACAAAACAAGTCAAAACTTGAACTTGAAATGCAGTTTTTAGTGAATATATTAGTTACTAAAAGTTAAGTACATTTAATGGATTGGTTATTAGTTTATTCTTCAGTAGGGATACTTTTTTTGCTATTTGCATCTTGCTTTCTCTCTGGTGCAGAAACGGCATTAACCTCAATCAGCCAGTCCCGCATTCATAAGTTAAAATTAGATGGCAATAAAAAAGCTAAAATAATAGAACATTTGCTAAATAGAAAAAAAATAGTTTTAGGCACGGTACTGCTGGGGAATACTGTTGTCAATATCTCTTCCTCTGCACTTTCAACTGCAATTTTTATGAGATTTTTTGGTAATGAGGGTATTTTATTATCAACAGCTCTTATTACTGTATGCATACTTTTGTTTTGCGAAGTATTACCAAAAACTTACGCTATACAAAATCCCGAGAGAGTTGCTTTACTTTCATCTTATATTATCAACTTTCTCATCAGAACTTTATCTCCTTTTGCAATAGCTGTTCAATTTATTGTAAATTGTATTCTAAAGTTGCTTAGACTAGATAAGAATAAAGAAGTTATCTCTGCAGCTGATGCAATACGCAATATAATATTTTGGCATGATAGTAAAGGAACTATGCTTAAGGAGGATATAGATATGCTAAATAGCATATTAGATTTAGCGGAAACTGATATATCTCAAATAATGATACATAGAAAAAATCTGTTTGCATTAAATGTAGACCAAAATAAAGAACAATTAATAAAGGAAATGTTAGCAGGTAGTCACAGCAGGATACCTTTGTGGAAAGATAATCCTGATAATATAGTTGGTATTTTGCATGTAAAAGATTTAATTAATTCTTTACGTAAGGAGAACAATAATATTGAAAGGATTGATATTACAAAAATAATGCTCAAACCTTGGTTTGTACCAGATACTACTCCTCTTAGTGTTCAACTTCATAATTTCCGTAAAAATAAAAGGCATCTTGCCCTTGTAATTGATGAATATGGTTCTTTGCAAGGAATAGTAACACTTGAAGATGTGCTAGAGGAGATAGTTGGAGATATATCTGATGAACATGATGTAGTAACAGATAATTTAATAAAGAAAGTGTCAGATATGATCTATCATATAGGTGGAGAAGTATCTGTAAGAGATATCAATAGACAGCTGCGTTGGAACTTACCTGAAGAAGATGCATCAACTCTTGCAGGAATAATAATTAATGATATAGAACGCATACCTGAAGAAGGAGAAGAATTTGAAATGCATGGTTTTATTTTTAAAATCCTAAGGAAGGAGAAAAATATTATTACTACTATTGAAGTTTGTATTAAAAATGATACTACTAATAGTAATTCTGAATAATTTAAAGGGTATTAAATGGAAATAACAGATACAATTAATGTAGTTCCTGAGGAGCTTAAATCATATATAGAAAGGATAGAAAAACTTGAGTTAGAAAAAAAAGAAATGCAAGATCATGTTCGCGATGTGTATGCCGAAGCAGCAGATAAAGGGTTTGATCCAAAGATTATGAAGGAAGTTATAAAGCTGAGAAAGATGGAAAATGATGATAGAGAAGAGCAGGAAATGCTACTTGATACCTATCAACGTGCTCTTGGAATGAAAGATCATTGTGAGTAAAAGAATTGTAATTGGCATAAGTGGTGCATCAGGCATAATTTATGGTATACGCCTTTTAGAGGTGTTAAAAGAAACTGATTATGAAACTCACTTAGTGGTGAGTAATTCAGCAAAGTTAACTTTAGCTCATGAAACGCCTTTGAGATTTGAAGATTTAACTTCATTAGCTAGTAAGGCCTATTCTATAGATGAAGTGGGGGCAAAGATTGCCAGCGGTTCTTTTAAAACAATAGGAATGGTTATAGCTCCATGTTCTGTCAATACTATGTCTGAAATTGCATCTTGTATCACTTCTAATTTATTATCTCGAGCTGCAGATGTTGCAATCAAAGAAAAACGTAGGTTGGTTCTGATGATTCGTGAATCTCCACTGCATCTAGGTCACTTACGCAATATGGTATCTTTAGTGGAGATGGGAGCTGTAATTGCTCCTCCTGTGCCAGCGTTTTACACTCTTCCCAAATCAATTGATGATATAGTTAATCATTCAGTTGGAAAGATACTCGATTTATTTGATATAAAACATTCATTATCCAACGAATGGCAGGGGCTATAAGCTAAGATGGTAGGTGAGATTATAGATGGTAAGTCAATTGCAAGTGATTTGTGTGCAAAGCTAGCTTCAAAAATAGAGCAGCTTAAAGAAGATTATAACATATACCCTTGCTTAAAAGTGGTATTAGTTGGTGACGACTCGGCTAGTCATTTGTATGTTCGTAATAAACAAAAAAGAGCAGAAGAGGTAGGGATTGAATCTGAAACTATATTTCTGCCTAGTTCAACGTCAGAAGGGGAATTAATTGGCAAAATAAAAGAGTTAAATTGCGATAAGAAGGTTAGCGGTATTTTGGTGCAACTACCGGTTCCAGATCATATCGATTCAAATCTTATTATTAATACTATAGATCCTAAAAAAGATGTTGATGGTTTTCATAATGAAAATGTTGGTAAATTAGTTACTGGACAAAAAGATTGTTTAGTCCCTTGCACTCCTCAAGGGTGTATGCATTTAATCAAATCAGTTGAAAAAAATCTCTCTGGTAAGAATGCAGTTGTAATTGGCAGATCAAATATTGTTGGCAAGCCAATGTTTCATCTATTACTTAGGGAAAACTGTACCGTTAGTATTTTGCACTCACGTAGTGAGAATTTAGCTATGCACTGCGCTCAGGCTGATATAGTAGTTTCTGCGGTTGGCAAACCCGATTTAGTAAGACAAGATTGGGTTAAACATGATGCAATTGTAATAGATGTTGGTATGAACTTTATATCTGAAGAAAATAGATTTGTTGGTGATGTTGATTTTCTCAAAGTTAAAGAGATAAGTAAGGCTATAACCCCAGTGCCTGGAGGAGTGGGGCCAATGACAATAGCATATCTTATGATTAATACAGTTTTTGCTGCTTGCTTGCAAAATAAAATTAATATAGAGAATCTTTTTGACTTTTAACTAATTCTATATTAATATTAATTTTTTAGTAAAATTAGAAGCTTATGAAAATCATCACAAAGACAATTAATTCTGAAAGCCAGAATAATAAGGGAAGCAAAAAGCACCTGGTTTACTTCTTTGGATTAGGGGAATCTATAAAAGGAAACAATGAAGATAATGATTTTGGTCAATGGATACATAATAAAAATATTGATATCCACATGCTTAATTATCATTATTCAGAAAATAATTACCCTGAGCACTTTCATAATGTAAAGTTTAAATTAAAGAGAGCACTAATTACTACAATTGTTGCCTCGGCACTAGGTTTTATAGGATATTCCATAATTGCATCAAAAATGCCTGTTTCATTAAAGGTACCAATTTTTATAACATTTCTCATACCAGCTATAATTACGGCTGCTATTGTGATCTTTTACCCTTACACTGTACCATTGCTTAAGTTTGCTACAAGGGGTAATGATCCAGTTAAAACAGGGATGGCAAAGGTTATAGATTTATTGGAAAAGGGTGTGCGTCCAGATGACATTATACTTATGGGGAATTCACTAGGTGGTGGGATTGCTGCAGAGGTTTTAAAAAAATTTGAAGAAGAAAACGTTTATTTTACTTTTATACATAGCAATTCTTACGATTCATGGAAGGATGTTCCAAGATCACAGAAGTCTTCTGTTGGAACGTTCTTTAAACGAATTTCAATTATAGTTGATATATGGTTTAAAATTTGCCACTTAAACTATAAACCAAATGAAATAATAAAATCAACAAAAGCTCCTGTTTTAGCTACCAATAGAGTTGGAGATACAGTTATAGATGAAGCAGCGCAGTCAGTTCCAAGTTTACGAAAATTCAAAAATGATTTTAAAGATAATAAAGATTTAAAAGTAACAGCCCTGTTGAAGAGTGGTAGTTACAATCCTCATGTCCAACCATTAATTGAGATGGTGGTTGATAATATAGATTATCTGTGTTCACAAAATATACCTTCCATTAATGATAGTAAGACGTATGAAGAACTTTTAGAAAATTTTATCGATGAAGCACATAAATATCTAGCAGAAGAAAAGTTAAATGAAGGTTTTAATCTTGGTAACTTTAAACAAAATAAGCTTTACCAGGAGATGCAAAAGAATAGAGTATCACTTATTGATATTAATGATGTTCCTAACTGCAATCTCACAATTGATTATTGTAAATATTAAATTAAGTAGATTTTGACTATTTCTTAATTTTATACTATAATAAGTTTATTCATTTACAAAATTTCACTGATTTTAAGTATGTACACTTGAAAAGAGCTAAAGTGATGATTAAATTTTAAATAATAGCAATTTTTGGTGCAGTCAATGAATGGCGTAGAAGAAAAATTAAAGTTTGATGCTGAAGTAGGGAAAGTATTAAATATAGTTATACATTCACTCTATACAAATAAAGATATTTTCTTACGTGAGCTCATATCTAACGCTTCTGATGCATGTGAAAAGCTACGCGTTAGTTCTATAACCAACCCAGACTTAATTGGTTCACAAGATGAGCTTAAGATTACAATTAAAGTTGATAAAGAAAATCATAGGCTTTGTATCACTGATAATGGTATAGGGATGAATAAGCAAGATTTAATAGACAATCTAGGCACAATTGCTAGTTCTGGTACGCAGAAGTTCTTAGACGCAGTAAAAAACAATAAAGATTCTAATCAAGCAGTGGAGTTGATAGGAAAATTTGGTGTGGGATTCTATTCAGCATTTATGGTTGCAGCGGAAGTTGTTGTCAGATCAAGAAAAGCAGGAGAGAAAGAATCTTGGTTATGGAAATCGAAAGGTGATGGTGAATTTACAGTAAGAGGTTTAGACGAACAATTGCCAAGAGGGACAGAAATAACTCTTTTTCTGCATCCTAAAGAGCAAAAGCTTAGTTCTGAAGAACACGAATTCTTAGATAAGTTTCGTATAGAACATATTATAACAACTTACTCTGATCATATTGCCTTTCCCATTGAGTTTGTTGATGAGAACAATAATAGTGAAAAGTTAAATAGCAAATCTGCAATTTGGACTAGAGCTAAAAATGAAATTACTCCAGAAGAGCATGATGAATTTTTTCATAAAGTTGCCCATGTCGGTGGTAAGCCATGGATGATATTACATAATAAAAATGAGGGTACTATAGAGTTTACAAATTTACTCTATATTTCTTCAATAAAACCATTTGATTTATTTCACCCAGATAGGCGTTGTTCTGTCAAACTTTATGTTAATAAAGTTTTTATTACCGAAGATAATGTAGAGATCATACCACGATATTTGCGTTTTTTAAAAGGTGTTGTTGATTCACCAGATTTACCTTTAAATATTAACAGAGAAACATTACAGAACAATAAAGTTATTGGAACAATAAGACAATCTTTAGTAAAAAAAGTAATATCTGCGCTCAAGAAAAGAGCAGATGAAGATTTAAGTGATTATGCAAAATTTTGGGATAATTTTGGTGCTGTTTTAAAAGAAGGTCTATGCGAAGCAATGGATACAGATGGAAAAGAAAAGCTATTTTCTGTATGCCGTTTTTATAGCACAGCAGCGAATGATAATAATACGCTAGTTAGCATTGAAGATTATATAAAGAGAATGAAGCCGGATCAGGATAATATATATTACCTTACTGGTAATGATATAGAAACAATAAAAAAGAGTCCACAACTTGAGGGATTTATTAGTAGGGGGCTTGAAGTACTACTGCTTGTTGATCCAGTTGATGATTTCTGGACCAACCTTGTAACTGAATATCAAAAGTATAAATTAAAATCTATAACTCGTGTTGATACGGATTTAGAGAAATTCTCTGTGCAAGAAAGTGATGAAGGCAAAAAAGATGAATATTCGGATGAGAATAGTGAAGAAGAGGTAGATTCGTTAATAAAATACTTTACTAAAGTATTAGGAGATTCAGTTAGCAGTGTTAAGGTCTCAAAAAAGTTAACTAGCAGCCCTGTCTGTCTTGCAGCTGGTGAAAGTGGTATGGATATTAGAATGGAACGCTTTTTACGTGAGCAAAAGCAATTGAATTATAAAAGTGCAAAAATTTTGGAAATTAATATTAAACATCCTGTAATCAAAGGAATTGTTAAATCTTATACTAAAGATGGTGAAGGTTCTATGCTCGAAGACATTATACATTTGTTATTTAACCAAGCTTGTATTATTGAAGGTGAGGAAATAGGCGACACTAGTGCTTTCTCAGATCGCATCAATAACATTTTTAGTAAAGTGCTTTGATTTTTTAAAATTATGGGCTGCTTAAAATAGCAGCCTTTCTTATTTATGTAATTAGGTGCTCACCTTGAGCTTTAGTACTAGATCTACTTCAGTTTATTTATAAACACAACTCTCACATTACGTTTGATCTAATGTAGTATTTTGTACTAAATACAGACATTTACAGATGAAATAGCTGTAGATAAGAGAAAATATACGCACTGATAAGAAACGTGAAAGGATCAGTATGATTGGAGCAGATGTTATAGCTCTTCTCATAATAGTCAGAATAAAAAAGCAGAATCAACAGCTTGACGGAAAGACTTAAAAATAGGGATATTTTTTCTAGCTCTGTTCTTTATAGCAAACCACTGATGCTCAATTTTGTTAAAGTCTGGAGAATATGGAGGAAGATAAAGAATTTCAGCACCAACTCCTTTAGCAAGATTATCTATTTTTTTAGATTTATGAAAAGTAGCGTTATCAAGAATTACAGTTTGGCCAGACCTTAAAATTGGAGTTAAAAACTGCTCAAACCAAGCCTCGAAAACATCCTTATTGCAATATCCTTCAAAGGTCAATGGAGCAATGATTTTCTCTTTATTTAGAGCTGCAATCATACTGACC
>BNGT01000036.1 GCA_016860565.1 Candidatus Mesenet longicola
ATTGGGCTCTAACTATATCTCAACTTGATATCTTTTTTCCTTGTAGGTTAAAAATTGAGTTGAACTAAAAATATGGTTTGACACAGTTTGTCGAACACTCCCTTCCCTTATGTGATTTAACTCTATTATTCTAATATCAGAAATAGAATATTTACCTTTTTTGGGCATTATTGCGTGTTTGAAGCCCAATTTTTGCGCTTCTTTAAGCCTAAGATCACTATGTGATACATTTCTTATCTCACCCGATAATGCAACCTCACCACAAATAATTGAAGAGGGAGGCAGAGGAACATTCACTATACTTGACATTAAAGATGCAGCAACAGCAAGATCTGCAGCAGGTTCTTGAATTTTAAGACCTCCGGCAATATTAAGATATACTTCCTTATCGCCCAAAAATATATTGCAGCGCGCACTTAGCACTGCAATGATCATAGCTAATCTATTTATATCCCACCCCACTACGGCTCTACGTGGAGTTGCCATATTAGTTTTTGCTATCAGTGCTTGTACCTCAACAAGTAGTGGTCTTGAACCTTCAATTCCAGCAAAAATTGAGCTACCAACTATTTTTCTGTCTAATGCTTCAGTTAGAAATAGCGATGAGGGATTATCTACTGAGCTTAAACCATGTGCAGACATTTCAAACACACCTATTTCGTTTGCTGGACCAAATCTGTTCTTTATAGCGCGTAAGATACGAAATTGATTACTGTTATCTCCCTCAAAATATAGCACTGTATCTACCATATGCTCTAAGGTTTTAGGTCCAGCTATCTGTCCATCTTTAGTTATGTGTCCAACTAGCAGAAGTACAATATTTAACTTTTTAGCTAAGATGATTAGCTCATGTGCACAAGTTCTGACCTGAGCTATAGTACCAGGTGCAGATGTAACTCTGCCATCATACATGGTTTGTATTGAATCGATAATTAAAAATTTTATGTTGCTATTCTCTCTAATGGCTGATGTTATATCAGATAAAGAAATTGTAGAAAGAAGCTTAATTTTTGGCTGATCAATTTTAAGACGAGTGGCTCTTAGGCTTATTTGCTCTAAAGATTCCTCTCCAGATACGTAAAGACATTCAAAAGAATCACAAGCTAAGGTAGATGCAGCTTTAAGTAGAAGGGTAGATTTGCCAACACCAGGCTCACCACCAATTAGCGTACTACTACCCCTTACTATTCCATCACCGAAAACAAGATCAAGCTCATCTATTTTAGTTAAAAATCTGGATGGAGAAGAAATATCACTACTAGATAAAGATTTGATTGAGATAGGTGCAGAGGAAACTACAGGATTTTTTACTGCTTGTTCCTCAACAACGCTATCCCAACTGCCACAGTCAATGCATTTGCCCATCCATCTATGAGCACTATATCCACAAGATTGACAGACATATATGGTTTTTGTCATCTAAATTGCAAAAACCATATAATAGCATATTAAAAAAATTAACAACTATTTCTTAAACAATCTACTACTTGACTAACAATGCTCGTAGACCGTAACGATCTACTTCTACCTTCCACATTTTGCACTGAAGTCCCTTGTAGTTCTTGTGATGCATTTGCCGAAGATGATGATCTTTGACTATTATCAGTTTCTACTTCTTCTGAACCTGACTGACTATCTTCTGAAGCTAATGATCTTGCTTGACTGACGGTGCCTGATCTTGATGATGTCGATGACCCTGTACGACTTAGAGTGTTTGAACTTGATGAAGACGATGATGTTACTTCATTATCTATTGCAGGCAATGGATGAGTTCTTGCTTCGCTATTTACTGAACTCAATTGCTGATCATCTTCTCTTTGAACTGATATGCGCTCCATTTCTCCTGGATGTGATTGTTCATCACCTGCTTCTAAGGTTCCCTGCCTTCTTCTATTTACATTTCTTCTTTGATGATTCTTGCAATAAACAGCTAAAATTACCACTACAGCAAAAGTAGCAAATACTGATACTAACATTGCAACCATAATGTTAGTATTGTTATCTTCTGATGAATTGTGCCCAAGTATATCAGTAGTATTTTGCTGCAATGCAGATGCATTACCAGCAGTACATATACGTGGAAGATTTCTTGTTTCAATAGCTTTGCCATTGATAGTATAATTATGAAATGGTGATAGTATTGTTGCTGTAGTAGATAGTAACCCTAAACCTATATATGCTGCTTGAGTATTATTGTTGTTACAATTTATCTCTTCTGGTCTAGTTGTGGCAAGGTAATGTTTATATACACTTGTACTAAAAAGATTGTCAAGATATTCAAATACCTGATTTTTACTATCAAATTTCTCAATGGCTTGTGGCTTATTAAAATAAGGGCTATCACATTCCAAGGATTTTTGGATATCTTTTATACGTCTTCTTATCAATTCAGTAACTGATTCAGGATCATGTGGTACAGAAGTAATAATCTGTAATATGTAATTACTACCATGAGATTGGCCATGCTGGTGTAATCTCTTTATTTCACTAGAGTTCTTCTCACATATAAATTGTAACTCAGTATAGGTATGACTATAGGAATTACCTTCAAAAAAACGTAATGCAAACATGTCGCTACCATAAACAATCATCTCCATGTGATTATTATATCCATTTGGGTATTTGTCTGACTCAAACTTTTGAACTTCTTTCTTAACTAATTCAACAAAATCAAAGTATTTACTTTTGCTCAATTCATCACAACTGATTGACTCATGATACATATATTGATTAAGCTCTTCAGAAAGCTGATAGAGATATTGACAAGCTTCTGTTCTATCTTTGAATTCTTTTGAAGTTAACCCTTTATCTTTCATACGTTGATGAACAAAATCAGGTATAATAAATTCACTCTTAATAAGATTATAGTTATCATCTTCTTTGTAAAACTCATATAACTGAGAATATTGTGGATCATTTGCAATAATCCAAATTTTATTTTTGTGAGTGATTTTTGTATAATTATCAATGGTAATATTGAAAGGACTATTATCTGGTATGTGATCTATTATAATTTCGTCTATTTGTGCAATGAAATAATCACATAATCCCTCTTTGCTTCTATGCATAACGCATCCCCCATAATTTTAATTAAGCATTAAAGCGCAACTACCAGTTGCGCTTTGAAAGCATAATAAAACTACAGGAGTTATTCAATTGCAAGTTGTTTTTATTACTTTTTTACAAAATATTATACTAATACGTTATATATACTAAAACTAGCATTGACACACATCTAGATATATACTGCGTGGTTTTGGTTCAGGCTTTTGATTACTCTCAACAACTCTTACTTCTTCTAAGCTTGATTTTAAACTTTCTGCTTGTGACCTTTCACTGCCTTCAGTTGTTATCTCTTGTGGTTGTTGCTCATTTCCTGTTGAAGCTTGTGAACTGCTACTTCCTGTACTTGAAGTTATTGACTGTTCACTTGAAGTCGATCGCATTCCATTTTCTTGATCATCTGTTGTTGGTGATAGGTGTGACCTATTGCCTGTAGAAGTTATTGATAGTGCACTCTCCCCATCAGAGGTTAATTGTTCTATGCTTCCTGTTGAAACCTGGCTCTCTTCTCGAATAGATATATGTATGCTGTATGAACTTTTTGCTTGTTGCTCATTAGAATTCTCTAGTTGCTTTGTTCCTGTTACACTTGCATCTGGATTATTATTTTGGTTTTGTTTCCTCTGAAAAGAACATTTATAGCACACAAGCCCAACAGCAAACAAAGCAAGAGCACTAAAGATAGCAGTAACAATGTAAATCAGTTTATAGGAAGATCCATCATAATCATTAGGCGTATTATGAATTATGTCTTGCTGTATTGAATTATTAAGTGCAGTGTTTGTTGTACTAGCTAATTTGTTACTAGAAGTAGTAATATTATAGAGTAGAGGTGCTAAAGTTGTAGATAATCCCATCAGACCTATGGCATTGCTACTATAAGTACTTTCTGTTGTCACAATTGGTTTATTGTAATTAGGTATTTTTCTGAGATAAGGTAACTCTTCAAGATATTTTAAAAACTCATCCTTGCTATCAAAAAGTTGAACATGGTTCTTTAACTTTGAAACAACTAGTCGATTCTTCATAAATTTAAGAACTTGACTCATTTTAGGATAAATAAAACAATTCTCTTTTGTCTCAATACTTGTGAACAATAACATGGTACTGCAAGAACCACTTTTATCTTCACTAAAACACAAAGTTAATGATTTATCTCTAATTCTTACTCTTATGTGATGATATTGCTTTGGATCTTTTTGTAATGTAGTATTAATTGCTTCTTTAACAAAATCAACAAAATCATTATATTCCTCAGGTGCAAAACATGTACTATAATCAGAATTTTTATAGCTCTTATCAAAAGCTTCAAAATACTCTCGAAGTTTTGTTTTATTGTCAAATTTTACAGACCTCTCTTGACTACTATTTATGTATCCACTTAAAAACTCTTGTTCATCTCTCTCTAATTTAACATAAGTGACATTACTATTATCCAATATATAATTATTCCTATTAACTTCTACAAAAGTGCTGACATTCGATGGTCTCTTGCGATCGACAGTCAATTTATGATGATAAACTGTACTGTCAGAGACAATAATCCATTTTTGACCACTACTTGTTAGTCTTATATCCCTATTGGAAGCAAAACCTATACTTATTTCAGTATCAGAAGATATACCTTCTGAAATATCAATAATTTTCTTAGCAAGTTTACTACATAAACTTTCTTTATTCACTCCTTCCATGATTTATCCCCCCTAGATTTAATTAAATATTAATACGCGAATATATGAAAAATAATATATTGAGTAAATATGATAATTCAATCATAAAATTTAGAAAAATTTTTATTACTTATGGAATTCTTTTTGGATAAATTCTTATTTTTTAATAAAAGTTTATAAAATAATCTTTAGGAAATTAACTATTTAAAATTTTCTTAGTAGTTTAAAAGAATCAAATACTTCTATCTCTATTTCGTCAAATGCTATACAATGTTAAAATTATGTTACCTATGACTCAATATGCATAAGCTAATACTTTTTATTGTCTTATCTCTTTTTGTAAACGCAGAGGCTGCACTATATATTGAAAATTTAAAAGATAGGCCTTACATTAAAATAGCTGGTTCTTCAACAGTGTTTCCTTTTGTTGCCTTAGCTGCAGAACAATTCAGTAGTATTTCTTCTTTTCCCACACCTATTGTTGAGTCTATAGGTAGTGGAGCTGGGTTTAAAATGTTTTGCGTGGGAGTAGGTAGTGGCACTTCTGATATTGCAACCTCATCACGTCGTATGAAAGACGTAGAAAGACAGCTATGTGAGAAAAACCAAGTTAAAGAAATAATAGAAATTATAATTGGTTATGATGGTATTGTAATTGTAAATTCTAAAAAGAATAATCGGTTCGATTTTACAACAAGAGAGTTATTTACTGCTTTGTCTGCCTATTCTTTTTCCGATGAGGGTAAATTAATAAAAAATAGCAATTGGTCAGATATAGATTTAAGATTTCCTAAGTCAGAAATTGAAATCTATGGTCCATATAAAAACACAGGAACATACGATGTATTGATAGATATACTAATGATCAACTCATGTATGCATCTTAAACCTTTTGTAGAAAGTTATGAAAAGTATGATGAAAGAAAAAAAGCATGTAGCACCATTAGGAATGATGGTAAGTATATAGAGGTAGGTGTAAATGAAAATATCATAATTCAAAAATTAAAAAGCAATCAGAATGCATTTGGAATATTTGGTTTTAGCTTTTTAGAGAGAAATAAAGATAAGGTTCAAGGTAGTATGATAGCAGGAATTGAGCCAACATATGAAAACATATCATCTGGAAAATATACTTTAAGTAGACCTTTATATCTTTATGTAAAAAAGGATCATATAAATATCATTCCTGGATTGAAAGACTTCATTAAAGAAGTAACAAGTCCCGCTGCTGTTGGCACAAATGGTTATTTATCAAGGCTAGGTTTAATTCCTTTAAAAGAAGAAGAAATAAAAAGAGTACAGAACGAAATTACAAAAATTGTTATCTAGACAATAAGCTAAAAGTATTTACTTTTTATGACAAGAGAGTAGTATTAATTACTTCAGTGTTCGTAGCTCAGCTGGATAGAGCAACAGCCTTCTAAGCTGTGGGTCGTGGGTTCAAATCCCTCCGAACACATGTTTAAAGAAACAAGTTGCATTTTTTGCAATAGCAAAATGAGGTTTATCATTTAATAATACGTCAGATCCCATAGCTCAGCTGGTAGAGCGCCTGACTCTTAATCAGTAGGTCGTGTGTTCGAATCACACTGGGATCACTTTATTTTTTAGGGGGTTTTTGCTATTTTCCTTTGGAGTCCATTCATATATAAAAATTGTATCCATTTATTCGAATGGATACTTTTACTACGTAAGACTTAAATTAACTAAAGAATTTGACATTTAGATTCAGCAATTGAAGTATGATGAATTTAAAATGCATCATCCAGTTTCAGATGATGTACATTACTATCAAGCCCACCGTAACCAAGTTTTATCAATGCTTTATCTGCTGCTGTGTAATCCAAAATTTCTTTTTTTACTAAATCATTAATTGTACTATTAATATTTAGATTTGGTAGCTGTTTTATGTCAGTGTTTATAATGCAATTTTTTATTGCATTATTTAATGGGAAAAAGTCATAAACGGCCAAGCTACCTGAACAATCCTTTTTTTTAATTAGTATTTGAAACATTACAGCTATTATGTGTTCTGATAACACACGTAGAGCATTATCCTCATGAATTACCATTTTAGCTACAGCATTTTTAAGAGATGAAGCACTTAAAGAAGCTATAACTAAAAAACCATCTTGTAAGTAGTTTATAGCAGTTTTTACTAATCCTTCATCATCATCGATGTCGTGAAAAAATATTATATCAGGAGATCTCTTTTTAATTTCCGAAGCTGTATTACAATAACTTATTAAGGATTTATCGGATTTTACTCTAAGTTCATGCTTTTTATTAAATATTAGAATGTTCTTATTTTGAATTTGGTTCAATATATGTAATGCAGTTGTAGTTTTTCCACTATTTATGGGGCCAGCAATTAACATAAGACCAATTGCTTTTTCGATTATTTTATAGAAACTTTCAGGCACATTCAGTAGTGTTGTGTTTAGTTTTAATATATGTATAATTACACCATTTTGGTTAGTATTATCATAAATGTGCACGCGTAATCTGTTGTTTGCATCAAAATCAAACGTGAAATTTTTTGTTTCTTGGTCTATTTCATTACTTTCCTTTTTGCTTGGATCTTTTTCAAGAAGAGTAGTGATTATATCTTTAATGTCTAGAGTAGATAAATTTGGCATTTGCAAAAAAATTATTTCATTGAATTCCCTGATGGTAGGGGGACTATTTTCAAAGAGATAGATGTCAGATACGTTCTTATTTAGTAAGATAGTGGAAAATAACTTATTTAAATCCATCATAAAGTATAAGATTATTTACTTCTAATATAAAAGCTAAAAAATTGTAAAAAGCACTTTACTGAATAAAATAATACTTTAATTTTTATTAAAAAACAACATTTTATCTATAAATAAAATTATATCACTTATATTATTAACTTGATTGTGAATATAGATATATTGTACTGATATAGTATGGATTGGATATAATATGAATAAAAATGCTATTCTATATTTAAGATCTGAATATGAGAGTATGTAGAATTATATCTTAAATTATAAATAGATGAAGAAAGGGTTATTTTATGAGAAATAATATTTCTCCTATTAAAGAGATTTAAATAGAGTTTATGAGCGCGATACATAACACAATTTTAAGCATGAAAAGTATTTTTATTAAGCAGTATAATATTTTTTGTAAAGAGTTAAAGACATCTTACAATAGGATAAAAGATTTATTAAATACCAATATTGAATTAGGTTTATATCATTTTTATAATGGTAATGTATCTGAAGCAAAGTTCCGCTTCTCACTAGCCAACATCTTTTTTCGTAACTTACCAGCACTGCAATATAACATAGGTAGATGTAATTTTGCTGCAGGTAATATAAATAAAGCTTATGACAATTTTCTTAATATCTTAAAAATAGATGCAAACCATGAAGAAGCATTATATTATATAAAAAAGATAAGGAGTCCTAGCTCCATAGATTATGTACCAGATAGTATTGTTCAACAATATTTTGACTATACTGGTGAGTATTTTGTAGAACATTGGCTAGTTACAAAACAGTATAAGGGCTATGAATTTGTGTATATGATGGTTAAAAAATTTATGAGTGATAGGCTATTACAATTAAATATTTTAGATCTTGGTTGTGGTACTGGTGTATGCGGGCAATTTTTAAAGATGTACGGTGTTGGTAATTATATTGTTGGGGTTGATATATCAAATAGAATGCTTAACATTGCACGTGGTTGTTTTGTTAATGGCACTCTAGTCTATAATGAACTGATTAACATAGAGATAAAAGCGTTTCTTAAAAAAGATCGAAATTTGAGGTATGATGTGATACTTCTGATTGAGGTGCTAAACTATGTAGGAAATTTTGCACCCATTTTAGAGCTAGCAGGCAATTTGTTAAACGAGAATGGTATTATTATATGCTTAGTTAGAAGAAAAAATGATGTGGGATTTGAATTTGTAAATGAAGGAGATTTTTTTCGTCATTCAAAAGAATATATAGAATCTACAATTTCAAGTATTAATATGAAGATAAGCTATGTGAGTTATTGTAAAATATATGGTAGTCAAGTTGATGGTATATTATTTGTGGTACAATTAAAGAGCTAAGGAATTAATAGCTTGTTAACATTAAAAAGAATTGTAATACTATATACACTTATAAAATTTATTTAAACTTACTAAAAAGTAGAGGAATTTTAATGTCTTCAATTACTGTTAATCATGGTAAAAATGACAACTTAACTGATTTCGGCAAGGCAGTATTATCAGATAGATATTTGGTTAAAAATGAAAGCTACCAAGATTTATTTGCTCGTGTATCTGTTTATTACGCAGATAACTCAGCCCATGCACAAAGGCTTTATGACTATATTAGTAATCTTTGGTTTATGCCTTCAACGCCAATTTTAAGCAATGGTGGAACGGATAGAGGACTTCCCATTTCTTGCTTTTTAAATGAAACTGAGGATAGTCTAAAGGGGATAGTGGATTTATGGAATGAAAACGTCTGGCTTGCTGCTCGTGGTGGAGGAATAGGTAGTTATTGGGGGAATTTGCGCTCAATTGGAGAGAAAGTAAAAGATAGTGGTAAAACATCAGGTATTGTTCCATTTATTGTTGTACAAAATGCTTTAACGCTTGCAATTAGTCAAGGTTCTTTGCGCAGAGGAAGTGCAGCAGTGTATTTACCTATATCTCATCCTGAGATAGAAGAATTCTTAGATTTACGTAAACCTACAGGAGGAGATCCAAATCGTAAAGCATTAAATACAAATCATGGCGTTATAGTTACTGACAAGTTTATGCAAGCTGTTGCAAATGATGGGGATTGGGAATTAATTACTCCTCATAATAACCAAATAGTTGCAACTATCAAAGCACGCGATTTATGGATTAGGATTTTAACAGCAAGAATTGAAACTGGAGAGCCATACATAATTTTTATTGATGCAGTTAATAGAAGTAAACCAGAGTCTTATAGAAGGCTAAACCTTGACATAAAGATGTCAAATCTGTGCAGTGAAATTACTTTGGCAACAGGGAAGGATTACTTAGGCAGATCTCGTACAGCTGTTTGTTGTTTATCATCACTCAATCTTGAGTATTTTGAGGAGTGGAAAGACAATCAGTTATTTATTGAAGATGTAATGCGTTTTCTTGATAATGTGCTGGAAGATTTTATCAGCAAAGCTCCAAATGAGATGGAAAGAGCTAGATATTCTGCTATACAGGAACGCAGTATTGGTATGGGTGTTATGGGTTTTCATTCGCTTTTGCAAAGTAGAATGATACCGTTTGAATCGCTAGCAGCAAAGCAGTTAAACAAGCAGATATTTTCTTATTTAAAAAAACAAGTGGATGCTATATCTCATAAGCTAGCGCTGGAGAAAGGTCCATGTCCAGATGCTAAAGCAGCAAATCTTATGGAGAGGTTTACACATAAGCTTGCTATTGCCCCAACTGCTTCGATATCAATTATAGCTGGCAATGCTTCTCCAGGAATAGAACCATATGCGGCCAATGTGTTTACGCAGAAGACTTTAACGGGTTCATTTACTGTAAGAAATAAGTTCTTGCAAAGGTTGCTAGCCCAAAAAGGCCAGGATAATGAAACGATATGGTCTTTGATATCAACTAATGAAGGTTCAGTCAGAGAGTTAGATTTTCTCAGTGCAGAAGAAAAGTCAGTATTTAAGACGGCTTATGAACTTGATCAACGTTGGGTTATAGAACATTCAGGCGATAGAACGCCATATATATGTCAATCCCAGTCTGTTAATCTCTTCCTTCCAGCTAATGTTCATAAACGTTATTTGCACCAAATACATATGCTTGCTTGGAAAAAAGGATTGAAGAGCTTATATTACTGTCGTTCTCAATCAATGCAACGTGCAGACAAGGTTTCACATGATGCTCTGTCAGCAAAGGCAACCAGCAGTAAAAAACAACTAGTAGGTTTTGACTACAATGAATGTTTATCATGTCAATAGATGCTCTGTACTCAGCTGAAGGAGTTTGTCAAATTTATTCCTAAAGATAAGTGTATAATGTCTTTAGATTTAGGAAGAAAGAAAATAGGTATAGCATTTAGTGATATAACAAACTTGATTGCTACACCTCATAGCGTCTATTATAGGCAAAATATAAGAAAGGACATTGGTTTTTTAAACAGGCTTTTTGAGGAAGGTGATGCAGGTTCTATGGTAATTGGCTTGCCTACAGAACTAAAAGCTGGAGATAATTTGTGGCACAAAATCGTACTGGATTTTGCTAACAGAATAGTAAAAAAATATAATATAATTGTGTACCTACAGGATGAGAGCCTTTCAACTATAGAAGCAACTGAAGCACTAATTACTGCTGGTCTATCATACCACAAATCCAAAAAGCTTAATGATAAAGTTTCAGCAGCAATAATATTACAACGAACACTAGATGCAATCAATAAATTGTAACTATTTTAATGTAAATGTTAATAATTTATTTGAATAATACTAAAATTTTAACTATAATATTAAAATTAATAGTTAAAGAGTTAGTTAATGAATCTAATAAATTTAGTAAAAACAAAAAATAATAAAGTAGTGGAAGACTTCTTTTTAAGAAAAAGAGATTCGGTAATCATTGAAGAACAAAGGAAAAAAGATATAGAAGGCAAAACTGCGCTGATGCATGCGGTAATAGATGGTAATTTAAAAATGGTGAAGCTGTTATGCCAAAAAGGTAAAATCGATATTATAGCTTTTAATGCTCAAGATAATAATGGCATGACAGCAGTAATGTATGCAGCTAAGTTAGGACATCGTGATATTTTGAAATTTTTTTACAACATACCTGCAAAATTAACTGATGATATAGATGAACAGAATTTTTCATATGTAGCTAAAAATTGTCTATCAGATTTAAATGCATTAATGCTAGCAATAGTCAATGGGCATATAGATTGCCTAGAATTTTTGTGTTGCAAGGAAATACAGCACATTATTAATCATCAAGATAATGAGGGTAGGACGGCAGTAATGTTAGCTCTTGATGAAATAGAAAATAAAAAAATTCCTGAGAATGAAAAAGAAATTGAAAATGCTAAAAGAGTTTTAGATGAGTTATTTAGGGTTATTGAAATTGTTTTCTCTAAAAGAGATGAAAAATATTTAAATCCGAAATTTAATAATAAGCTAGATCTTGCAATAAAAGATGAAAATAAACTTAATGTTTTCGCATATGCTAAAGAAGCTAAATGTGAGCAAGAATTGTTAGATTTTATTGCTTCTATCCCTATGGATGCAATAATTCCTGATTTATCTATTCATAAATTGTTGGATGGTGAGCAGTCCTCAGAAAGCGTCAAATGTTCTCAAGAAGATTTAACTGGTTGGATTATTTTTGATCCAGCTCCTGGAGTTCTTTTTGAAAGTAGTAAAGAAGATATAAACTTATCAAGAAGTGTTATAAGATGATATAGAGTCATGTATGAGCTCTCAGTCTCCTATTGCAATTTCCCTTGGAAGTAGCAAAGAAGATCATGATAATAGTAATTTAATCCTTAAAAAGTCAGAGCAAATGGTAAACAATATCAGTTCCTTTTTTCAATCAAAATTGGCTCATTTATTAAATCAGGGGTTCAATAAAAATTATAAAATAGGTAAACATCCTATCACAGAGGTTAATGTTAACAATGTAGAGCAAATGAAAAATGCAGTAAAAAATTAAAGTTATGATTAATCAATTACAACCAGCTAAAGCAGGTTTATAAAGCAAGTTTTAAAACTCAGAGATGTTAAATGTTTATTATGAATTTCTTGCTCTTGAATATATTTCTGTACATCTGTAGAATTTACATTACCAACAATAAACTGCATAAATAACTTAAGAATAGGGAGGAACATATCGAAAGCAACATTAGTGAAGGTATGAAATTTGAATAAACTTGATAGATTAGGAGATTGACATGGATAAAAAGAAAAACATTCGAAAAAACAATAGAAACTACAATAGAGGAAGAGGCTAAGAAAAAGGCAAAAGGAGAAACAAACAAGGAAAAATAAACAATGCATGCTCATTGATGTCACTAGAATATTTGCGTTGAACATATTTCCATAAAGCTATAGAATAAGTAAAATATCGAAACGTTCGTTGGATTGAAGATACGTTGATCGAAATTTTGCATTACCAGGAAAAAAAGAGCTATCAAAGTCAGATATGCATATGAGATTCTGGTAATAGATGGAACAGAAATACTAGTAGAGAAGTCAAAAAAAGCAATTCTATTCTGGAAAGAAAAAGAAACATACGATAAAGACACAAGTAATTATAGAAAAAGAAAGTAGGAAAATTGTATTTTGCTCATGACATGATTTTAGGATTTTTAAAGAATCGAAAATTTACATGTACTAAAGTTTTAGCTGATATAGGGGTATGCAAAAGTTTTATTACAATGTTCAATTTTCGCACAGGAGATCAAAAAAGCAGATAGCTAAAGAATTGTAGTTGAGAATGTTATTTTAAGCGATTTAAAATAATTTCAGACAGGTATAGAAATAGACGAAGGCGTTTCGATTCAATATTATTTTTATAATTTTGAGCTGCTTCCTTATGTTATATAAGAAGTCTAATAATAGCAAATAGCCCATAGATTCAATATCTTTTTCTTAATTGTTCAAATGTCTTAGTTTGATATATTGTTGGATGGCCTAGAATATGTAGATGATCAATTTACAATATCTACGTAATTTATTTCTCTACAGCTATTTCACCTGTAAATGCCTGTATTTAGTACAAAACACTACATGATATTTAAATTAAACGTACTGTGTGTTTATAAATAAACTAAAGTAGATCTAATACTAAAATACTAAAGCTCAAGGCTAGGGTGTTAACCCATCCATCTAGCTATATAAAAATGCTACTCAAGATGAGATAAAGAAGGCATACCATGAATTGGCAAGGCAGTTTCATCGAGATAAATATCTGTCACTAAAAAAAGGCAAACATCTATTAAATTATCAGACAAAATAAGAAATAAAGAACTATTATCAGAATTGAAAAAAGAGCAAAAAATACAGATTGAAAACAAAGTAAAAAAATTCATAGAAATTGACAAAGTATACAAAGTATTATCTAACCAGGGAGCAAGAAAGAAATATGACAGAGATGGTTGCTATAAGCATCAAAATGATAATGAAGGTTCAGAAAATCAGCAATATGAATATCCTAATTTTTGGCATAATTTTGAGAATTATTGTAAAGAGTGGAGTAAATTAATAAGAATTGGTACTCTATTTACATGCATTGATTTAGGTGATCTTGAAAAGTGTAGTTCTCTGATAGAAGAAAGTGCAGATATTAATATAAGGCATAATGGCTCTAATCGCTATATTTCAAATTGCTACTTAAACTTAACTCCAATAGAGCTTGCTATTCAGAAAGATCATGAAGCAATTCTAAGTCTCTTAGTTGAAAACAAAGCAGAGATATCACCTAATGCTTTGCATATAGCTATTGAATATAATTCAAAAAAGGTTTTTGACCTTCTTATAAACGAGTATGGTATAAACATTAATTACCAGGATAAAGATGGAAATACGGCTTTGCATCATGTCTTTAAATGGTAGGGTTAATGGTAGTTTCAATTATTCGAATAGTAAAAAGTGGTCTCTTAAATACGATGGCTTTGCTGAATCATTGCTAAATAAAGGTGCACAATTTGATATTAGAAATAACAATAATACAACTTCATTTGATCTTTTTATTGATGCCGTAATAGAAAATCAGAATAGTATTAACTCCTATAGTAATACTGTAAATAAAGAAAGTCTCGGTACTTATCAGATAAATATAAAGCAAAGAGAAGGACTGTATTCAATTTCAGACTTATTTGTTCATATTGGAATTAATGAAATAAGATACAAAGATAGTACACCTGCACTACATAAGCTTAAGGAACTTGGTCTTTACCAATTTTCACCAATACCTCATGAAGAAAAAAATACTATAAAAAACCTAATACCTAAGCAAGTTTCCAGGGTAAGATCATCATCTCAAGAAGACAAATTTAAGAAGCATCCTAATAAATTAATTATTTATGGAGTGGTAGGAGCAGTTTTTGTAACGATAGGGGTTGGTTTAGCAGTAGCAGCTTTGCATAAAGATTTACGTATACTGATAGTGGCTGCAGTAGCGTGTGTTTTAGCTGGATATTGTCTATATAAAGCTTATCAACAACACGAAACAGTAAATTCTAATTTGAATGATGTACCTTTAAAAGTACGTATATCAAATTTTATCTGGTAACTTAAATTCTAACGCTTTAGCATCATCGATTGATCTACCATAAGTTACTGCCTTAAAAAAAAGTGATTTTCCCATCATTGATGATTTTATATCCATATTGATGATTGATTCATTGAGTAAAACGAACCCTTCGCCTTTTTGGTGGCTTTTCATATATTTTTCTGTCCCAAATTTTCCTCTAAGCAATTTGCTCAGAACCTGTCTTGAAAGAGAATGAAGAAAAGGATAAGATGAGGTAAACAAAAAATAGTAGGTAAAATTGTATCCAAGTGATATAAATGACAAAGAATGGGAAATTTTAGAGCAACATGTTGAACAAGGGGCAATAGGGCGACCAAGAAAGCATAATATTAGAACAATTATTAATGCGATAAGATATATAATGAGAGGTGGTTGCCAGTGGAGAATGCTGCCAAAAGATTTTCCGCCATGGAAGACAGTGTACGACTATTTTCTTAGGTGGCGCAATAGTGGCAAGTTGGAAAAAATACATGATATGCTAGTAAAAGAGGTAAGAAAAATGGCTGGCAAAAATGAAACACCTTCAGTA
>BNGT01000037.1 GCA_016860565.1 Candidatus Mesenet longicola
ATCTATACCAGATTGAATTTATTCCAAATCCTAGATCTCGTTTCATCTCTGCTAGCTGGATGCTTTTTTACATATTCTTCTAGCGGTCTATTTTTCGGATAAAATCACTACTGGTTTTAATCCACTTTTTTAGCCATCTATATAATGTTCTATTCCTATTTCTAAAAGCTCCACAACCTCAGCCTTTCTCTTAAATCTATGCTATTTCTTTCCTTATATACTATAATTATAGTATTCTTTTGCTTTGCTAAGTATTATAGTAATTTATACATTTCTTAGCTTCCTTTCATCTTTTATCTCACTTTTGTAAGGGATCTATTTTAAATTTCTTCTTTTTTATTACACGATTTGAGACGCTTCTAGATTATAAATATTGAAGCTTTTCTCTTATAGCTGGCTAAAATGAAGGTAGTTTCAATTAAGATTTGCAATGATAGCAAATAACTTGCCCATGTGGAACTGATTTTAATTCATCTGTTGTTACTTTCTGTGCACAAGATATGCATTTTATTTCATCACTTGGCAATAAAGAGTTACTAACTGCAACTCTATCATCAAAGACAAAACACTCACCTTGCCAGGTATTATTGCTATTTTGCTTTTTTGCTAAATAGTTAATAATTCCTCCCTTTAGGTGATAGACCTGTTTAAATCCTAGACTTTTCATATATGTAGTCGATTTTTCACATCTAACACCACCGGTGCAATACATTGCTATTTTGCTTTTATTTTTAGATTTATCTTGCATCCAAAATTCAGCCCACTTAGGAAAATCACGAAAATTTTGCGTATTAGGATTAATGGCATTACTAAATTTACCAAGCTTTATTTCATATTCATTTCTTGTATCAATGACATAAACATCTGGACTTGAAATAAAATCATCCCAATTTTCAGGTTCTATATATTCACCTTTTAAAGAAGGTGATAAGTCACTTACACCTAAAGTTACTATTTCTTTTTTTAGTCTTACCTTCATTTTGCCAAAAGGTTGAAAACTTGCATAAGTTTTTTGCCATTTGAGATTGCATAGCCTATCATCAAGATCTAAAAACCTAAAAAAATCATCAATTGCAGATTTTGTTCCTGATATAGTAGAATTAATACCTTCTTCCGCTAATAATATTGTACCTTTCAGGCCTATGTTTTTGCAAAAACCTGCTAACCTATTTTTCATATCATAATAGTTAGAAAGTTCTACAAAACGGTAAAATGTTGCAATAACAAATTCCATAATTATTTTTATTAAAGTTATATTATGTGCTTTTGTGATGTTTAGGGTCAACTGCAAAATTACTCTTGTTCTTTACATAGCACACTATAAGCCATATTAAAGCTAAAGAATACCAAGTAATCATGTATTGCATATGATAATTCCTTGGCTTAGATAGTGTAGCTGGAGCTATATTATCATCTAACTTATCTGCTGCCCATACTACACATCGATTAAAGCTTACTCCCATATCTTTAGATATTGATTCAGCATCAAGCCATGGCCATACATCATCTTTAGCTTTATTCTTAATGAGTTTATTTTTATACGAATCACAATACAACATGCCATTTATAATTATTTTTTTAGGTTTTATATTCACTCTCATTTGTTTTTTATTAATTAATCCTTTATTTATTAATATATACTCTCCACTGCTTAAAAGCATAGGAGTTAAAATATAGTAGCTATTCATTCCAGCAAAAATATATAAATCAATGCTTGTGAGCACCCCTTCTACTACAATCTTCCTATAAGCAAAATCGTCAATATTTCCACCTTTCATCTTTACAACTGGCATATCCATCTTTGCTATAATGTTATTTTTCCAATTAAGCCTAAATAACTGCCATGTGCCAAGTGCAAGTAAAACTATAAAAGGACAACATATAATTAAAATGGTGTTTATGATATTTTTACTGAGCATTGCTATATTTGTGTTTGCAAGTAATTTGCAATACCTATTAATTCAATAATTTTAAGTTGTTTTGTAATCCAGTCTTGATGTCCTTCCTCATCTTTTAGAATATGTTCTAGCAAATCAGCAGTTACATAATCTTTTTGATTCTCAGCAAGAGAGACTGCTTCTTTTAAATTTTTAATACCGTTTATTTCCAACGCCAAATCTGCTTCTAAGATTTCCTTTATTGTTGTTTTGCCTCCTTTCGTAATATTTTCAGTTGATACAGCATTAGTATCTTGAAAATTTGGCATACCCCCTAAAAACATAATTCTTTCTGATATATTCTTTACATGAATCACTTCATCATTGAGTTCTTGTTCTGCTTTTTCAGCTAACTTTGCCATCCCCCACGATTTCAAAATTGCTGAATGTAAAAAATACTGACGTATAGATGTTAATTCATGTGTTAATAAGATATTTAAGTGCTTTATTATTTCTTTATTCATAAACTCCTTAATGAAAGACTATAGTATATATTTTAGAACAAAGAATAAAACATTTTTTTATCTGCAATCAGGTACATCTTAAAAAGATATACTATTACCGATAAATTGATTTAAATTCTTTTAAGCATTTTACACTGCTGTTTCCTTATAAGAATGTAATTGATTGTTATTGTTTAGCTCATGCTGAATAGGTTGTTCAATATCAGTAATAATAGTGTGATAATTTGTATCAAAAGTACCACAACACTTGTGACCTACAATGGGTGTAATAATGTAACCCGGTAATCCAAAGGAAAATGTAATAGCAAAACCAATTGCAAGAGGAGAGTTATTATTTCCAACATCATCTTTAAAAACATGATGTTCGTAAAGCAATATACCACTTGCAACCATTAAAAGAGTAGACAGACTACATATCACTCTTGCATCTTTACCTGCAGTAGTATCATTTGATCCACAATACCAATGGCTTGCAATTTTAAACGGTTTGAACGCATTAAATAAATAATTCCTCAATGATTGAGATATATTATTTTGATTGTTTACCATCTCTAATCTTTAGTTAGCTATTTTATACTAAAATTGGTAATTCAAAAATTAATATTTTCTAGCATAAAATGTTAATAGTTTAAAATTATATTGTCTTTGCAATCATGCTGCTCAAGTACAAGTTGACATAACAGATCTTCTATATACGATTTAATATCTAATTATTGTACTTATGCATGCCAGATATTAAGTCCATGACTTTAAATTTTGGTCCTCAACATCCAGCAGCGCATGGTGTTCTGCGTTTAGTGCTTGAGATGGATGGTGAGGTTATAGAAAGAGCTGATCCCCATATTGGGCTGCTACATCGCGGTACAGAAAAGCTGATAGAATATAAAACTTATTTGCAAGCATTGCCATATTTTGATCGTTTAGACTACGTATCACCAATGTCACAAGAGCATGCTTACTCTTTATGTGTTGAAAAGCTGCTCAACTGTGAAGTTCCTTTGCGGGCTCAGTATTTGCGGGTTCTTTTTTGTGAACTGACTAGGATATTAAATCATCTACTAAGTATTTCTTCGCAAGCATTAGATGTAGGAGCTATGACACCACTTCTTTGGCTATTTGAAGAAAGAGAAAAAATATTGAATTTTTATGAAAGAGCATCAGGAGCTAGGTTTCATGCGGCTTACATACGTCCAGGTGGGGTTGCTGCTGATATTCCTGATGACTTAGTTGATGATATAATGAAGTTCATCAAAGAATTCCCAAAGTATATAGATGATGTTGATGATGTTTTAACTGAAAATAGAATCTGGAAACAACGTACAGTTGATATAGGGGTAGTTTCGGTAGAACAGGCTTTAGACCTAGGGTTCAGTGGTCCAGTGTTGCGTGCCTCTGGCTTGCCTTGGGATTTACGCAAAAGTCAGCCGTATGAAATATATGACAAGCTCGACTTTGATGTGCCAGTTGGACAAAATGGTGACTGCTATGACAGATACTTGGTTAGATTAGAGGAGATAAGACAATCCGTTAAATTAGTTAAACAATGTATAGAAAAATTACCTAAAGGCCCTGTAAAATCTGATGATCGCAAGATTTCTCCACCACCACGAGCTGAGATGAAAAAGTCGATGGAAGCTACGATTCATCATTTTAAGTTATACTCAGAAGGGTATCATGTACCACAAGGAGAGACATATACTGCCGTTGAAGCACCAAAAGGTGAATTTGGTGTATATATAGTTTCTGATGGAACAAATAAGCCATATAGATGTAGAATTAGGGCGCCTGGCTTTGCACACCTGCAAGCACTGGATTTCATGGCACGAGGACATATGCTAGCTGATGTTGTTGCAATTATAGGCTCTTTAGATATAGTTTTTGGTGAAATAGATAGATGATAGAAAATAGAGCATTGAGAAAAGAGCAGCCCGACTTTAAATTTAACTCTCAAAATTTAAAAAAAGCAGAGGATACAATCAAGATATATCCTGAAGGTAAGCAAGCAAGTGCTGTGATGTCTTTATTATATCTTGCGCAAGATCAGTGTGGCGGTTGGATACCAAAGTCAGCAATGGAATATATAGCTGATTTCCTAAAAATTCCCCATATTCAAGTGTATGAAGTAGCAAATTTTTATACTATGTATAATTTATCTCCAGTTGGTAAATACCTAATACAGGTATGTAGGACTACTCCGTGCTGGCTTTGTGGCAGTGAAGAAATTTTAAATACATGCAAGAGAGTTTTGAAAATTGATGTTGGTGAAACAACTGAAGATAATTTATTCACACTTAAAGAAGTAGAGTGTTTGGGTGCTTGCACTGCTGCACCTGTAGTTCAAATAAATAACGATTATTATGAAAATCTCACTCCTGATAGGATGAAAGAGATAATAGAAGAGTTAAGCAATAACTAGTGACGATGTTTTAACTATTTGTTATTATGCAACTAATTAAGTAATTAAGATTTATGGAAAAAAAGTATAAAATTGCTGTTGTTGGTGCAACTGGAAATGTTGGACGCGTTATTCTTAAAGTTTTATCTGAAAGTAAAATTCGAATAAGTGAAGTTGTTGCCTTAGCATCAAAGGAATCAGCAAGAAAAAAGTTAAGTTTTGGAGATGAAGTAATAGAGACAAAGTGTCTTGAAGATTACGATTTTAAAGGCATTGATATTGCGATATTTTCTGCAGGAGCAAGAATTTCAGAAAAATATGCACCTATTGCTGCAGAAGCTGGATGTATAGTCATAGATAACACATCTTTTTTTAGAATGAACCCAGATGTTCCTTTAATTATACCAGAAATCAACCCAGAAGAAATTGCATTGTACAAAAAGCGCAACATTATCGCCAATCCGAACTGTTCAACAATACAAATGCTACTAGTACTTAGTCCCCTGCATAAAGTAGCACAAATAAAAAGAGTTGTCGTTTCAACATATCAAGCAACTTCAGGTGCTGGTAAAGCAGCAATGGATGAGCTATATAACCAGACAAAAAAAATGTTTATCAATGAAACTGCTGAATCTCAAGAATTTACCAAGCAGATAGCATTTAATTGCATCCCTCATATAGATATCTTTATGGAAGATGGATCAACAAAGGAGGAGTGGAAAATGGCAACAGAGACAAAAAAAATACTTGGCGATGAAATAGAAGTAAGTGCAACCTGCGTCAGAGTACCAGTTTTTACCGGTCATGCTGAGTCAGTTAATGTTGAATTTAATCAGCCAATATCAGAGGAGCAAGTTTATGAAATATTAGGTAGCACAGAAGGAGTGCTAATTTACGATAGACGTGAAGATAAAGGGTATATGACCCAATGTGAAGTACCAGGAGAGAATGCTGTGTATGTATCTCGTATTCGCATGGATAAAACTGTTAAGTATGGACTAAATATGTGGATAGTTGCTGATAATTTAAGAAAAGGTGCAGCTTTAAATGCAGTACAAATAGCTGAGATTTTGGTAAAGCAATATTTATATGTATAATACAAAAAATATTATTTCTATTTTGGTTATTTTATCTATGATAATTGTTGATATGTCTATTTACATATATATTTCAGCTTTACCTAAAATAGGTGAATATTTTAAAGTTCAAGATAGCACTGTGCAACTTACCATTAGTCTGTATCTTATTGGATTTGCTATATCAGGACTAATCTATGGGCCACTATCAGATTATTATGGTAGACGCAAGGTGATGTTAGTTGGTATGGCTATATTTGCCTTAGCTAGCGTCATATGTTCTTTAGTAGAGAGTATAATGTGTTTGATATTAATACGTTTTATACAGGGGTTTGGTGCTGGAGTTGCAGGTGTTGTTGGTTACGCAGCGATAAAGGATATGTATTCCGGATATGAGTGCTCTCGGGTTATGTCAAAGTTAAATATGATAGCAGCTCTTTCACCAGCAGTTGCACCGATAATTGGTAGTAATATAATATCATATGGATATAGTTGGCGTTTCATTTTTATAATTATATCAGTGTTATCAATTTTAATTTTTTTATTACTTTATTTAAAATTTAAAGAATCTATTAATAAATTAACAAGCGAAACAGATCTTTTACGTAATATACTAAAACGATATATAGAAATTTTTAAACATTATAAATTTCTTAGTTTTATAATAATTAATTCTTTAACTATTATGTGGTCTTGGGCATACATGGGCAATTTACCTTTCATACTTATTAAATCAATGAATATATCAACTAGGGGATATGGATATTTTTTTGCTATCATGGTTACTTCATATATAGTAGGTAATGCTATCAATAGAAAATATGTTGAAAAAGTTGGACTAAAAAATATGCTGCTTATAGGCTTACTATTACCTTTGATATCTGATTTATCTTTATTTTTTTTATATTATCAAATTAATCTTACTGTTATAATTATGATGTTTTTTTGGATGGTAGGTAATATTGGTATTGCATTTGTAATGAGTAACAGCGTAACATTTGCGTTAAGCGAAATTCAAGAATACGGATTAGGTTCAGCGTTGCTGGCATTTATGCAAATGACCTTTGGTTCGATTGGTATGTCTATTATTGGATACTTTAATAAGAATAACAGTAGTATTGTTCCAAATTTACTCCTGACAATCGCTTGCTCTATAGTTGCAATTGTAATATATCTCTTATTACATTTTAAGCTAAAGCTTAATTTTTTAAAACATCTTAAATTAAAAGTGTAAGAGACTGAGAAATCAAATTTTACTAAAATAAAATTATGGTTAATGTTAACTGAATAGTATAACATTTAAAATTAACTTGAAGTTTAATGAAAGATATTACTATTCATTCGCAAAAAGACTTTGAATATATGCGAAAAGCTGGCCG
This sequence comes from Candidatus Mesenet longicola, assembly GCA_016860565.1. GTDB lineage: Bacteria > Pseudomonadota > Alphaproteobacteria > Rickettsiales > Anaplasmataceae > Mesenet > Mesenet longicola. The sequence continues at coordinate 7,252 of BNGT01000037.1, forward strand.
GCTAGCTGCTGAAGTGCTTGATTTTATTACTGGGTATGTAAAACCAAATGTGACAACTAATGAACTTAATGATTTATGTCATAATTTTATTGAAAAATCCGGAGCGGTGCCTGCTCCTTTAGGTTATAAGGGCTATCCAAAATCGATTTGTACTTCAAAAAATTCTGTTGTTTGCCATGGTATTCCAGATGATATTCCTCTTAAGGATGGAGATATTTTAAATATTGACGTTACCGTAATATTAGATGGGTGGCATGGAGATACAAGCCGTATGTTTTGGATTGGTGAGCCATCAATTAAAGCAAAACGCCTTTGTGATGCAACTTATGAAGCTTTAATGGCAGCAATAGAACAAGTCAAACCTGGTATTAATCTTAATGAGATTGGCTTGGCTATAGAGAAACATATAAATAAGTATGGTTACTCTATTGTGCGCAATTATTGTGGTCATGGTTTAGGAAAAGTTTTTCATGCTCCTCCTAGTGTATTGCATTATTATGATGAAGATGAACGCACGGTATTGTCCGAAGGCATGTTCTTTACTATTGAACCGATGATTAATACTGGAAAGCACGATACCATATTAAGCAAACATGATGGATGGACAGTGACAACACGTGATCTTTCCCTTTCTGCTCAATTTGAACACTCAATTGGTATTACAAACAATGGAGTAGAAATTTTCACTCTATCGCCTAAAGGTTTGCATTATCCTCCTTATTCATTGTAACTTTTTGCTAAAACCATTCTACTTTATTAAGTGTAGCAATAGAGTAATTATTACTTTGGATAAAGGAAAGATCCCTAAATTTATATTGGATGAAATATTAATATTTGGTTCTAGATGCTTAGTCCCATCGAGTAATGGTGTATGTTATTCCTTAGTAAAAAGAAGATATTGTGAATTACCAAACGTGCCAACACAAAGTATGCTGTGCAAACAGAATTACAGCGCTTACAATTACACAATTAAAATATAACCTAAATCCTAAAAAGGTCTTAAAGTAGAAACTTCTATAGAACTATGAGCCCTAAGCACCACTTTATCTGAGAGAGAGGAATTAGTACTTTTCGTCAAAAGACTGTTTAGATGATTGTTTTTTAAACAGCTACTTTATCTTGAGCATTGTTGCTTAAAAAGACAAAAGACCTGCTACAAAAGAGGAGAAATGGTTATATAAAGACAAATAGAGCAAGAAAAAGTGAGGCAAGATGAGCTTAAATTACCGTAATATAAAACGAGGAATTTCCGAGATCTAATACTATAGTATATACTAAAATATACTAGACACAAAATAATCTTAGAACCTGTTAAAAATCTTTTCAGGAGTAGAGCAAAAGTGTGTAATTCGCTGTGCTTTATCACCTCAACAGTTGCACCAATGGTTGTTTCTATCTGTGCTGCAAAATTTTCTCCAGTGCATCAACTAATATGTACTAGACACAACTTAATCTGACAGTGACGAATTAACTGACAGAAGAATTTAAATAGTTTAAACTACTACCAGAATCTCGATTAATGTTACTAATATTTTTCTGGAAAGCAATATATCAAGAAAAGTTTGCATAGGTGCTTTACCGTAGCAATGTTTGCCTGAATGAGGCCTTGTGTAATTATAAGAACGCAACCAATGATCAATATCAATCTGTAGATCTGGCAAAGAATTATAAATCTTCTTTCTAAAAATGATGTTGTAGCATTCGTCTTGCATGGTTTTATGAAATCTATCACATATGCCATTAGTTTGTGGAGTTTAGTTCTAGAATGTTTTTAATTCCTAAATATAGCTGATAAGCGTGATTTTCTGGCTTGCCACAGTATTCCGTACCTCTATCAGTTAGAATGCGTAATAATGGTATCTTCTGTTCATCAAAAATGTTATCAATTAGTAAACGAGTTTCGCCCATTATATTAGTCACATAATAAGTATCTTGAGAACTCAAATAACCTAATTTCACCATCTTTCACTTTTTCTAAACTCTGTCAACCATCTTTTTGTTTCTTAAAAGTTAGCCATACAGACCTAACCCCACCTTCAGAATACCCTTTTTTCTCAGCTCATTTTTTGTTGCTCGTATGCTGTGTTGCAATACGGCTCTTTCTATATCCTCTGACTTTCTACATCTTCAGAGACTCTGTTTTTCTTACTTATCTCATCTCCATTTTCGTATAACTCCTTGAGTCTGTAAAATTTCTTTGTATATCTCTCATACATTTCTTAGTTCTAATTATTTGGTTTTTGTATTTTTTTTGTATTATTTCTTTTTTTATTTTATCCTAAGTTCATTTTATGTTTTGTTTAATGCATTTAAGGTTAATTCAGATTGTTACTCTGTATTACACTAAGGTTAATAATTGCTACATTCTTTTCGTCAGGTCTTATGTTACCTACAACCATGTCATCAGTAGTTGTAAGAAGATCAGGAGGAGAAATTATTGTCCGCTTTCCACCTTCTTGCATCTTAAGAACTCCAAGTTCAATAGCTAGTGGCACCTTACCATCACCAACTTTAAAGCGTGCAAATTGGTTGTCAGTAAATAATTCACCATTATGCTTGCGCACTGAATAATTTACTTCTACCTCGTCACCACACATTACTGGCATACCACTTGTATAGTTTGCATCATCAAAAACCATTAAATTATCAACTGAAGATGGAGAATCAGTTTTAACAGAGAGAAGTTTTACATAGTAGGATTTTTTATCACTGATTTCTGCATTATCTACAATCAATATAACACGTTCCCCACCTTCTTTCATACCAATTATTCCTAAATCCAATTCTTTTTCCTCTCCTATCTTACGCTCAAAGGTAGGATTGACGTTAAGATTCATAAACTTTTGCAAATATTGTTCCTTATTTACGATATTATCATAGTTTAAGAGCTTATATACCTGTAATGAAACTTTACTTCCGCATAGAGCTTTCTTACCATTACCATAGCTTATGTCATAAAAATTTACTAAATCTTTAAATTCTTTTTGTTTTTTTATTTTCTGCAAGTAATCAAGTAATCCATGCTTTTCTATATAATAATCAATTCTAGCTTCAAGAATAGGCTTGAGCAAAGAAAAAGCTATTGTCTGGATAATCCCATCATTTAAATTATTGATCTCATATCCTTTATCTGTCTCTTCCTTTACCATGCCTGCATCATCTTTATTTGTAAAATAAGAAACAGACAAACTAAGAGCAATGATAAATAAGGTAATTACAGCTATTATCCATAACAATTTGAACGCAAATTTTTTCACTACAAATTTCTTAAGTAACTTGAATATAAACTCTTCCATTACAAAGTTCTTATTAACTCTATCACAGAGTATAAATAGTTAGTTCTATTTGAAAATAAATTAAGATAACTAGCTGCATCATCAAGTAATTTTTTTATGTGTTCTTTCGTATTTTCCAAGCCTATTGAGCATACAATGTTATTCGTTTCGTTTTTTTGTAAATAGTCACTGAGGTCATCTTTTGCTTGAAATGCAAGACCAATCTTTGTCCCGTAACTTGATAAAGCCCTGCATTCCTCATCTGACGCATTACCCATTATTGCTCCAATTTCACACGCAGCAGAAAAAAGTTTAGCAGTTTTTAGCAAATGCACGTCATGTATTTTATCAAAATTGCTAGCAACCAAATCCAAAACCTGCCCTCCTACCATACCATTATATCCAATAGTGGTAGATAAAGTCTTAATTACTCTAATACATTTACTATTATCCTCTATAGAAGTAGATAGTACTTCAAATGCTAAAGTAAGAAGCGCATCTCCAGCAAGTATTGCAGTTGCTTCATCAAATTCTTTATGGCACGCTAGCTGACCTCGACGAAGGTCACTGTTATCCATACATGGTAAATCATCATGTATTAAGGAATAGACATGAATAAATTCAACTGCAGCTGCAACTTTTAAAATTTCTTTTATTCCAAAAATCCAAGAAGAGGCAAAAACAAGAAATGGTCGCAGATGCTTAGCAGGAGCAAGAACGCTATAACGCATAGCTAAATGCAATCTATTAAAACTTCCCTTAGGTAATATACTCTCCATCTCCTGAATAAGCATACTACTAAAACCACCAATTGTAATGTCAGACAATTACTTAATCCTTTTTTGAACAATATAACTTATTATTTATTGCAAGTATTTGAATTTAATATACTATCAAAAAATTTCAAATTTTCTATAAATTAAATTTTTACAAATATTCTACTATTATTGAAGTTTTGTTCTTTACAAGGAATGAGAATAAAAGAAGCTTTTTTATTCTTTATTATATTTTTCTTACCTCATCAATTGAACCAACACTCAAGTATAGAAACATATATATTCCTGATTTTACGCATCTTACCATATTTCTTAGATCCAGCTCATCTCTAACATAAATTACTTATTTTCATACTATTAGTTTTTATTGAATATTTTTAAGTTTATTCATTAAAATGATCAGTATATAAACTAAACAAAAGAAGAGGGGGATATGTTTAGCTGTTTTACTAAATGCTGTACTAAAAAAACTCAATTACTAATCATCCAGTAAAGAAAGTAAGCGATAATACTGTGCGAGAGATTCTACTTGAGCTGGTACAGTACCAGGACTACAGCTCATATGGAGCTATACCAAAAATTCTTAAGGATCTCAAAAGGTTAAAACAACCTGAAAAGCCTATCAATAATGATTGTACCCAGTATGTAAGTTCAGTATAGAGACTTTGACAAATTCAAATAGTAAAATTCATAAGTCCTTCTGATATATACTTTAGCACTTGATATCAAGAAATAATATTATTATATTTGTCATTAAGATTTAAGGAAAGTTAATAATGACAGAAGATGGCTTAAAAAATAATAATGATCAAATGAGTGAAAAAGACATTAAGCAACCAGAGATCAGAGGTTTAAATAAGAAGGATTTTCATAGTAACCAAGCTCAAAGAAAGGAAGAAAATCTGAGTCAGGGTTTATCAGTATTAAAGGAACGTGTAAGTCATCTTGAAAGTCAATTACGTTTAGCAATTGCTGATAAAGAAAATTTAAAGCGCATCATGGAAAGGGATATTGACGAGAAAAGTAGTTATGCAATAACAAGTTTTGCTCGTGATCTTATCAGCTCTTGCGATAATTTAGAAAGAGCTTTAGCAAGTTTAGACGAGAATGATCCTACTCATAATGGTGTTAGCATGACATGGAAAGAAATTGCAAATACATTACAAAAACATGGGATAGAAAGATTTGATCCGTTGAACTTAATTTTCAACCCTAATTTGCATCAAACTGTATCTAAAGTTGTAGATGATACAAAAGAACCTGGGACCATCACTGCAGTTTTGCAATGCGGTTATACAATTAAGAAAAGATTGCTACGTCCTGCAATGGTTGTCATTTCTGAAAAATCACCTGATACTCAGCCAGCATCTCAATGACAAGAGATGTAGTATTCTCTGGCGTCCAACCAAGTGGCACTTTACATTTAGGTAACTATCTTGGCGCTCTTTGTAATTGGGCTGAACTTCAAGATAAATACAATTGTCTTTTTTGCGTGGTTGATTTGCATGCAATTACTGCTAATAAATATTCACCAAGTAAACTTAAAGATAATATACTAAAAACAGTAGCTACTTATATTGCATGTGGTATAGATTCTGAAAAATCTGCCATATTTAATCAGTCTGCTGTACCCCATCATGCTGAACTGTGTTGGTTATTGAGTTGTTATACTCCACTGGGGTGGCTGAATCGTATGACGCAATTTAAAAGTAAAGCCGGTAATGATAAATCAAAAGCTTCTTTAGGCTTATATAATTATCCAGTGCTTATGGCTGCTGACATTTTATTGTATAAGGCTAAATACATTCCAGTTGGAGATGATCAAAAGCAACATATAGAGCTAACAAGAGATATAGCAAATGCTTTTAACAGCCATTATCAAATAAGTTATTTTACTCCACCTGAAGCTTTAATTTTACAAGATTCCGCGAGAATTATGAGTTTAAAAGATGGACTAAAAAAAATGAGTAAATCAGATGCTTCTGATTATTCACGTATCAACCTTGATGATAATAGTGATGCAATTACAGAAAAAATAAAAAAGGCAAAAACAGATTCTACCATAGGCTTTGAATTTTCACTGCTGCAAGATCGTCCTGAGGTATATAATTTAGTTAACATTTATTCAATTCTGAGCAATATAAATGTAGAAAAAACATGTAAAAAGATAATTAATTATAACATGGAAAGCTTTAAAAAAGAACTAGCCGATTTAGTAATCACTCAGTTAAGTCCAATACGTGATAAAATAAACGATCTATTACAAGATAAATCTTATCTTTATAGCATAATGAAATCTGGAGCTGAAAGAGCACAAGAAATTTCAAGCAAAAATATAAAGGATATTAAGGAAATAATAGGTTTTCCTCAAATTTGAAGCATGCTATAAAGTTAGATTCGGTGGCGCACGGAGACTATTAAATTTGATCAAAAATGAACTCCAGGAACTATACTAAAATGAATGATACATCTCTCTTCCACCAAAGCGAGATAAAATAAAGATTTATATCAATAATGAGATTGAATGCCAGCAACATACATTTTAAGAGAAAAGCAATGCAAGTATTGGACGAAGCCCAGAGATTTAAGATAGACCTCTGTATGAGTGGCAGCAAAGGATATAGGAGACTTTCAGTCATTAATCATAAGACTGAATTTGCAAAGGGGAAATCTGGGGCAATATTAATTTTCGTACAATACATAAAAAAAGACCTACAGATACAAAAAGGGACAGAGAGCTGAATTTTTAAAGATTTTGAGAACAAGAAATCATTTGTTTATATTGATGAATCTGGTATAGAAAACATATGGATATTGCCGGAAGAAAGGGATTTTTATGTAGTTATGTGCTCGCCTTCAGCTTTAGAATTTATCAGCAAATGAGTAGAATGAGGAATATTGACTCTTTAACATCAATCTATTCATAACAAGATATATAAAATATTCAGTTGTACTAGACACCACTTAATCTGACAAATGAGAATTAACTGACAGAAGAATTCAAATAGTTTAAACTACTATCAGAATCCTGATTGATGTTACTAATATTTTTCTGGAAAGCAATATATCAAGAAAAGTTTGCATTGGCGTTTTACCGTAGCAATGTTTGCCTGAATGAGGTCTTGTGTAATTATAAGAACGCAACCAATGATCAATATCAATCTGTAGATCTGGCAAAGAATTGTAAATCTTCTTTCTAAAAATGATGTTGTAACACTCATCTTGCATGGTTTTATGAAATCTCTCACATATGCCATTAGTTTGTGGAGTTATAGCTCTTCTCATAATAGTCAGAATAAAAAAGCAGAATCAACAGCTTGACGGAAAGACTTAAAAATAGGGATATTTTTTCTAGCTCTGTTCTTTATAGCAAACCACTGATGCTCAATTTTGTTAAAGTCTGGAGAATATGGAGGAAGATAAAGAATTTCAGCACCAACTCCTTTAGCAAGATTATCTATTTTTTTAGATTTATGAAAAGTAGCGTTATCAAGAATTACAGTTTGGCCAGACCTTAAAATTGGAGTTAAAAACTGCTCAAACCAAGCCTCGAAAACATCCTTATTGCAATATCCTTCAAAGGTCAATGG